>CAYWSG010000054.1:0-20005 GCA_964461055.1 uncultured Enterobacteriaceae bacterium
GCGAGAGCCGTACGACCGCTCTCTGGCCTGCCCGGCGCGACTCGAACGCGCAACCCCCAGCTTAGAAGGCTGGTGCTCTATCCGGTTGAGCTACGGGCAGCCACCGGCGCACGCCGAACTGGTCGGGGTGGCGTGATTTGAACACGCGACATCTTGCTCCCAAAGCAAGCGCGCTACCAGGCTGCGCCACACCCCGGAAAAGGGGCCAAATGATACCGCCCGGCGCCGTTCGGAGCAACGCGCCTCGGCTTCCGCAACGGTCTGTTTTCTGATACAAAGTCGCCTTCCTTTGGAAGGCCGGACTTTGCGGCCGAGAACGAGAAATGGCTGTAGATCTGACCCGCAAGAGCTTTACGCCCTACGCCCCGAAAAAGGGCGAGGAATACATGAACGCGCGCCAGCGGGCGCATTTCCGCAAGATCCTGGAGTCGCTCAAGGCGGAGCTCTCCGAGGAGATCGACCGCACGGTGCACACGATGCAGCACGAGGCGACGGTGTTCGCCGACCCGAACGACCGCGCGAGCCAGGAATCCGACATGGCGCTCGAGCTGCGCAATCGCGACCGCGAGCGCAAGCTCATCAAGAAGATCGACGAGACGATCGCCCGCATCGACGCCAACGAGTACGGCTACTGCGACAGCTGCGGCGTGGAGATCGGCCTGAAGCGCCTCGAGGCGCGGCCCACGGCGACGCTCTGCATCGACTGCAAGACGCTCGACGAGCTGCGCGAGCGGCAGGTCGCCAAGTAGCTTCCCGTAGTCTTTCCCGTAGTCTTCCCGACTTGGCGCGGCCCTCATGCCCGAGGGGGCCCGAGGGCCGTGCCCGGCCGGGAAATCAGGTCTTGGCGGTTTCCTGCGCGCCGACGGCCTTCATGGAAAGGCGCACGCGGCCCTTGTCGTCCGCCTCGAGCACCTTCACCTTCACGATCTGCCCTTCCTTGAGGTAGTCGGAGACGGCGTTGACGCGCTCGTTGCTGATCTGCGAGATGTGGAGCAGACCGTCGCGCCCGGGCAGCAGCTGGATGATGGCGCCGAAGTCGAGCAGGCGCAGCACCGGGCCTTCGTAGACCTTGCCCACCTCCACGTCGGCGGTGATGTCGAGGATGCGCTTGCGCGCCGCCTCGCCGCCCTCGGCCGAGACGCAGGCGATCGAGATGGTGCCGTCGTCCTCGATCTCGATGGTGGTGCCGGTCTCCTCCTGGATGCCGCGGATGATCACGCCGCCCTTGCCGATGACGTCGCGGATCTTGTCCGGGTTGATCTTGATCTTGATGATGCGCGGGGCGAAGCTCGAGAGCTCGTTCCGCGAGCCCTCGATCGCCTGCTTCATGATCTGCAGGATCTGCAGCCGCGCCTCGCGCGCCTGGTCGAGGGCGACCTTCATGATGCCCTTGTTGATGGACTCGATCTTGAGGTCCATCTGCAGCGCGGTCACGCCCTTCTCCGTGCCGGCGACCTTGAAGTCCATGTCGCCCAGGTGGTCCTCGTCGCCGAGGATGTCGGAGAGCACGGCGAAGCGGTTGCCTTCCTTGATGAGGCCCATGGCGATGCCGGCGACGTGCGCCTTGATGGGCACGCCCGCGTCCATGAGCGCGAGGCTTCCGCCGCACACCGAGGCCATCGACGAGGAGCCGTTCGACTCGGTGATCTCGGACACCACGCGCAGCGAGTAGCCGAACTCCTCCTGCGAGGGGAGCAGCCCGACCAGCGCGCGCTTGGCGAGGCGGCCGTGGCCGATCTCGCGGCGCTTGGTGAAGCCGAAGCGCCCGGTCTCGCCGGTCGCGTACGGCGGCATGTTGTAGTGGAACATGAAGCGCTCGCGGTACTCGCCGGAGAGCGCGTCGATGATCTGCTCGTCGCGCCCGGTGCCGAGCGTGACGGTGACGAGCGCCTGCGTCTCCCCGCGCGTGAAGAGCGCCGAGCCGTGCGTGCGGGGCAGCACGCCCACGCGCACGCTGATCGGGCGCACGGTGCGGGTGTCGCGGCCGTCGATGCGCGGCTCGCCGTCGAGGATCTGGCTGCGCACGATGTGCGCCTCGAGGTTGAAGAAGATCTCCTTCACCTCGTTCGCGTCGATCACCTCGTTCGCCGCCACCGCCTCGGCGGTCACCTTGGCGAGCACGTCCTTGCGGATCTCGTTCAGGCGGGCGTTGCGCGTCTGCTTCTGCTTGATGCGGAACGCCTCGCGCAGGTCGCTCTCGGCGAGCTCGGTGACGCGCGCGATGAGCTTCTCGTTCTTCGCCGGCGGCTGCCAGTCCCAGGCGGGCTTGCCCGCGACCTCGGCGAGCTCGTGGATCGCCTGGATCGCCGCCTGCATCTGCTCGTGGCCGAACACCACGCCGCCCAGCATGACGTCCTCCGGGAGCTCGAGCGCCTCGGACTCGACCATCATGACGCCCTGCTCCGTTCCCGCCACGACGAGGTTGAGCTGCGATTCCTTCAGCTGCGTCATGGTGGGGTTGAGGACGTACTGGCCGTTCACGTAGCCGACGCGGCAGGCGCCGATCGGGCCGTTGAACGGAATGCCGGAGAGGGTGAGCGCCGCGGACACCGCGATCATCGCCGGGATGTCGGAGTCGACCTCGGGGTTGAGCGAGAGCACCTGCGCGATGACCTGCACCTCGTTGTAGAACCCGTCGGGGAAGAGCGGCCGGATGGGGCGGTCGATGAGGCGGGAGGTGAGCGTCTCCTTCTCGGTGGGCCGGCCCTCGCGCTTGAAGAAGCCGCCGGGGATCTTGCCCGCGGCATAGGTGCGCTCGGCGTAGTCGACGGTGAGCGGGAAGAAGTCCTGCCCCGGCTTCGCCTCCTTCGCGGCCACCACCGTGGCGAGCACCACCGTGTCGTCGACCTTGCAAAGGACGGCGCCGTGCGCCTGGCGGGCGATCTCGCCCGTCTCCAGCGTCACCTGATGCTGGCCGTACGTGAATGTCTTCGTGATCGGGTTCAAGGGGAAATCCTCGGTCTGCTATGGACGGACGGGCGCTTTGGGGCGCCCGCAAACAAAAACGCCCACCTGGAAGATGAGCGTTCGGTACAGCGGCATCCGCGCTACTTGCGCAGTCCCAGCCGCTCGATCAGGTCGCGGTACTTGCCCGCGTCCGTGGCCCGCAGATAGTCGAGCAGCTTGCGCCGCTGGCTGACCAGCTTGAGCAGCCCCCGCCGGGAATGGAAGTCCTTGACGTGGGTCTTGAAGTGCTCGGTGAGGCCGTTGATGCGCTCGGTGAGGAGCGCTACCTGAACCTCCGGCGACCCGGTGTCGTTCCCCGATCGCTGAAAGGATTTGACTACCTGCGCTTTCTGCGCGACCTGCAATGCCATGCCGTGTTTCTCCCGCCTGAATGCGCCGCCCAAGCGGCGCGTGTCGTCTGGTCTGTCTCTAGTGAGCGCGTGATTCTAGCGAATGGCGCCGCCGTTCACAAGGATTTTCATGGCGGATCAGCCGCTTGCGATGCTGCCGGCGAGGCCGTGAGCCGGACCGGGCGCAACGCCGAGCCGCTCGCGCTCCCCAGGCCGATCACGGTCCCGCCCTGCGAGAAGACGGCGCACAGGCCCTCGGGCGCCGTGCCGGCCGCCGTGCCTGCTCCCGCCATGGGCACGGCCTGGCCGTTCCGGAAGCGCTCCTCCGCCGCGGGGTCGAGGCGCACGCGCGGAAAGTCCTCGAGGAGCGCTTCGAGCGGCACGATCCGCGCCCGGCGCTGCGCCTCGCTCATCTCGAGGAGCGCCGGCAGCGTGCAGGCCTCTTCCACCGGGAAAGCGCCCGAGCGCGTGCGCCGCAGGGCCGCCAGGTGCGCGACGGTGCCAAGCGCCGAAGCCAGGTCCTCGACGAGCGTGCGGATGTAGGTCCCCTTGCTGCACGCCACGCGCAGCGCGAGCTCCGGCGGCTCGTAGCGGAGGCACTCGAGGCGGCGGATCTCGACGGTGCGCGCGGGACGCTCCACGGTCTCGCCGCGCCGCGCCAGCGCGTAGAGCGGAACGCCGTCGCGCTTGAGGGCCGAGTACATCGGCGGGACCTGGGAGATGCGCCCCGTGAACCGCGGGAGCACCTCCGCGATGCGGGCCTCGGGCACGGCCTGCGGCCCCGTCTCGAGGACCTCGCCTTCGGCGTCGCCGGTCGCGGTCCTCGCGCCCAGGCGCGCGAGCGCCTCGTATTCCTTGTCCTGCTCGAGGAGCGTGCCGGCGAACTTGGTCGCCTCGCCGAAGAGGACGACGAGGAGCCCCGAGGCGAGCGGGTCGAGCGTGCCGGCGTGGCCGGCCTTGCGTGCGCCGAGCGCGCGGCGCGCCTGCTGGAGCGCCGCGTTGGAGCTCAGGCCGAGCGGCTTGTCGAGGAGGAGCGCCCCATCGATCGCCCGGGAGCCGACCACCCGCGATCCGGTCACTCGGGATCCTTGTCTTCTTCGTCGCGCTTGCCGGTTCCGACCGCGCGGTCGATGAGGCGCGAGAGCCGGTCGCCCCGCTCGACCGACTCGTCGTACACGAAGCGAAGCTCCGGCGTGGTGTACATCTGCAGGCGCTGCGCTAGCTGCCGGCGAAGGAAGCCCGCCGCGGCGCTCAGCCCTTCGGTCGCTTCGGCGGCGCGGCCTTCCTGCAGGGTGGTGAAGAAGACCTTCGCGTGCGAGAAGTCCGGCGAGACGTCGACGGCCGTGAGGGTCACCATGCCCACGCGCGGGTCGCGCACCTCGCGCGCGAGCAGGCCGGAGAGCTCGCGCTGGATCTGGTCGCCCAGCCTCTCCGGACGCCCGCGTCCCCGCTTCACCGCCGCGCGCCTCCGAACGGATCCAGGCGGGACGGATCAGAGCGTACGGGCGACCTCCACCGTCTCGAACACCTCGAACTGGTCGCCTTCCTTGAGGTCCGAGAAGTTCTTCAGCGACATGCCGCACTCGAAGCCGGCCTTGACCTCGCGCACGTCGTCCTTGAAGCGCTTGAGCGAATCGATCTCGCCCGTGTGGATGACGACGTTGTCGCGCAGCACCCGGACCTGCGCGCCGCGGCGCACCACGCCCTCGGTGACGTAGCAGCCGGCCACCGTGCCGACCTTGGAGATGCGGAACACCTGGCGCACCTGCACCATCCCGATCACCTCCTCGCGCCGCTCCGGCGAGAGCATGCCCGAGAGCGCGGCCTTCACGTCCTCGACGGCGTCGTAGATGATGTTGTAGTAGCGCACCTGGATGCCCGAGGACTCGGCGAGCTTGCGCGCGGCCGTGTCGGCGCGGGTGTTGAAGCCGATGACCACCGCGCGCGAGGCCATGGCGAGGTTCACGTCGGATTCCGTGATGCCGCCGACGCCCGCGTGGACGACCGTCACCTTGACCTCGTCCGTGGCGAGGCGCGTGAGCGCGTGCACGAGCGCTTCCTGGGAGCCCTGCACGTCGGCCTTGATGACGAGCGTGAGCACCTTCTTCTCGCCCTCGCCCATCTGCTCGAACACGTTCTCGAGCTTGGCCGCCTGCTGGCGGGCGAGCTTCACGTCGCGGAACTTGCCCTGGCGGAAGAGCGCGATCTCGCGCGCCTTGCGCTCGTCGGCGAGCACGATCGCGTCCTCGCCCGCCGACGGCACCTCCGAGAGGCCCTGGATCTCGACCGGGATCGACGGGCCCGCCGACTGCACGGGCTTGCCCGCCTCGTCGAGCATCGCCCGCACCCGGCCGTGCACCGCGCCGGCGAGAACGATGTCGCCGCGGTTGAGCGTCCCGGACTGCACGAGCACCGTGGCGACCGGGCCGCGCCCCTTGTCGAGGCGCGCCTCGATGACGACGCCCTTCGCCGGCGCATCGACCGGCGCCTTGAGCTCGAGGATTTCCGCCTGCAGGAGGAGCTGCTCGAGCAGGTCGTCCACGCCCTGGCCGGTCTTCGCCGAGACGGGCACGACCGCCGCGTCGCCGCCGTACTCCTCGGGCACGACGCCGTGGGCGAGGAGCTCCTGCTTCACCTTGTCCGGGTTCGCCTCGTGCTTGTCCATCTTGTTGATCGCCACGACGATGGGCACGCCCGCCGCCTTCGCGTGGTTGATCGCCTCGATCGTCTGCGGCATGACGCCGTCGTCGGCCGCCACGACGATCACCACGATGTCGGTCACCTTCGCGCCGCGCGCGCGCATGGCGGTGAAGGCCTCGTGGCCCGGCGTGTCGAGGAAGGTGACGATGCCGCGCGGCGTCTCGACGTGGTAGGCGCCGATGTGCTGCGTGATGCCGCCCGCCTCGCCCGCCGCCACCTTGGTGCGGCGGATGTAGTCGAGGAGCGAGGTCTTGCCGTGGTCGACGTGGCCCATGATGGTGACCACCGGCGGCCGCGGCGCGAGCTCCGCGTCGGAGGGCTGCTCGCCCTCAATGAGATAGGCCTCCGGGTCGTCGAGCTTGGCCGGCTTCGCCTTGTGGCCCATCTCCTCGACGAGGATCATGGCCGTCTCCTGGTCGAGGACCTGGTTGATGGTCGCCATGGTGCCGAGCTTCATGAGCACCTTGATCACCTCGACGGCCTTGACCGACATGCGGTGCGCGAGATCGCCCACCGTGATGGTCTCGGGGACCGACACCTCGCGCACGACGGGCTCCGTCGGCTGCGCGAACGTGCTCTGCTCCCCGGCGCTGGCGCCGTGCCGGTGGCGCGCACCGCCGCGCGCGTGCCAGCCGCCCACGCCGCCGCCCGCGTCGCCGCGGGTCTTGATCTGGCGCCGGCGCACGGAGTCGTCGCGCAGGAACGTCGTCGGCTTCGCCTTCTTCGCCTTCTTGTCGCCCTTCGCCTCCTCGGTCTTCGGCTTGGGCGCGTGCAGCGTCGTCGCCGTCGCTGCGGCCGCTGCCGCGGCCGCAGCGGCGGCCGCCTTCTGCTCGGCCTCGCGCTTCTCGCGCTCCTGCTTCTCGCGCAGCTCCGCCGCCTGGATCTCGGCGAGCTGCCGCTGGCGGCGCGCCTCTTCCTCGCGCAGTTCCCGCTCGCGCTCGTCGAAGGCCGGTCCCGGCGCGGCCGGCGCCGGCTGCGGCGCCGGGGCCGGCGCCTGGGCGGCCGGCTGCGGCGCGGGCGCCTCGGCCGCCACCGCGGCGGCCGCGACCTCGGCCGGGTCGCGCTTCACGAAGACGCGCTTCTTGCGCACCTCGACCTGCACGGTGCGGTACTTGCCCGACGCGTCGGCCTTCTTGATCTCGCTCGTCTGCTTGCGCGTGAGCGTGATCTTGTTCTTCGACTCGGGCGAGCCGTGCGCCCGGCGCAGGTAGTCGAGCAGGCGCGACTTGTCCTGCTCGGTGAGGGAGTCCTCGGGGACGCGCTTGTCCACGCCCGCCGCGCGGAGCTGCTCGAGCAGCACCGAGGGCGGAACCTTAAGCTCGCTTGCGAATTGCGCTACGCTCGTCTGCGCCACTAGGCAGCCTCCTTGCCGGCGGGCGCCGCGGGCTCGTTCTCGAACCAGTGCGCCCGTGCCGCCATGATGAGTTTCTTCGCGGCCTCTTCCTCGAGCCCGCTCAGCTCCGAGAGCTCGTCCACCGCGAGGTCGGCCAGGTCGTCGCGCGTGCGCACGCCGCCCTCGGCCAGCTTGCCGGCGAGCTCGGCGGTCATGCCCTCGAGCTTCAGGAGCTCGGGGTCGATGCCTTCCATCTTCTCCTCGTTGGCGATGGCCGCGACCAGAAGGGCGTTGCGCGCCCGGGTGCGCAGCTCGTTCACCGTGTCCTCGTCGAACGACTCGATCTCGAGGAGCTCGTTGATCGGCACGTACGCCACCTCCTCGAGGGTCGAGAAGCCTTCCTCGATGAGGATGTCGGCCACTTCCTCGTCGACGTCGAGCCGCTCCATGAAGTGCTGCTTGATGCGGCCGCTCTCCTCCTGCTGCTTGCGGGTCGACTCCTCTTCCGTCATGAGGTTGATCTGCCAGCCCGTGAGCTCCGAGGCGAGGCGCACGTTCTGGCCGCTGCGGCCGATCGCCACCGCGAGGTTCTCCTCGTCCACCACCACGTCCATGGCGTGCTTCTCCTCGTCGACGACGATGGAGGAGACCTCGGCCGGCGCGAGCGCGCCGATCACGAACTGCGCCGGGTCGGCCGACCAGAGCACGATGTCCACGCGCTCGCCGGCGAGCTCCTGCGTCACCGCCTGCACGCGCGAGCCGCGCATGCCGACGCAGGTGCCGATGGGGTCGATCCGCTTGTCGTTCGTGTGCACGGCGATCTTCGCCCGGATCCCCGGGTCGCGCGCCGCCGACTTGATCTCGAGCAGGCCCTCCTCGATCTCGGGCACCTCGAGCTCGAAGAGCTTCATGATGAACTGCGGCGCGGTGCGCGAGAGGATGAGCTGCGGCCCGCGCGCCTGGCGGTCGATCTTCATCACCCAGGCGCGCACCCGGTCGCCCACCCGCAGGTTCTCCTTCGGGATCATCTGGTCGCGCGGCAGGAGCGCCTCGAGCCTGCCCGACTCGATGATGGCGCTGCCGCGCTCCATGCGCTTCACCGTGCCCGTGACGAGCTCGTCGCCGCGGGAGAGGAAGTCGTTCAGGATCTGCTCGCGCTCCGCGTCGCGGATGCGCTGCAGGATGACCTGCTTCGCGGTCTGCGCGCCGATGCGGCCGAACTCCACGTTGGGCAGCGGCTCCTCGATGATGTCGTCGACCTTGGCGTCGGCCTTGCCGCGGTCCTGCGCCTCCTCGACCGAGAGCATCTGCGCCGTGTTCCAGTCGGGCGCGTCGTCGGGGTACACCTTCCAGCGCCGGAAGGTCTCGTAGGCGCCGGTGTTGCGGTCGACGTGCACGCGCACGTCGATGTCCTCGGCGTACTTCTTCTTCGTCGCCGAGGCGAGCGCCATCTCGAGCGCGCCGAAGACGACCTCGCGCGGCACGTTCTTCTCGCGCGCGAGCACGTCCACCAGCATCACCAGTTCCCTGTTCCCTGCCGCCAGATTCGCCGCCACTATGACCTCACAATTCCGGTATCAAATGCGCCCGGTCCACGTCCCGGAGCGCCAGGGCGACCGTGCCGCCCTCGATCTCCATGCGCACCTCGCCCGCCTCGGCGCCGCGCAGCACGCCGGTGAACTTGCGCCGGCCGCTCGCGTCGGGGGTGCGCATGCGCACTTCCGCCCGCTGCCCGGCGAACCGGGCGAAGTCGGCCTCCTTGCGCAGGGGCCGATCGAGCCCCGGCGAGGAGACCTCGAGCCGCTCGTAGTCGATCCCCTCGACGGGCAGCACCCGCTGGAGCTGCCGCGTCAGGGCGGTGCAATCGTCGAGGTTGATGCCCCCCGCCTTGTCGATGAACACGCGCAGCAGGCGCCCGCCGTTCGACTGTTGCACGTCGACCAGCTCGAACCCCATGCCGGCCACTACCGGCTCCAGCTTTGCTTCAATGCCTGCCATCAGTCCGGTCGCCTGCGCGGGCCTACGCGTTCACAGGCGTCAGAAACAAAAAATGGGCCGAAGCCCATCTTTCGTGAGCCTGAGCCCACCTTTCGCGACGCCGCCAAAGCTTTTGAAGTTTAACAGCTTTCTATGGGCCGAACAACTCCTTGACACGCCCGGCGGGCACTTCGCGCCAGCGGCCCGCCGGCAGGTCCCGCGGCAGCGCGAAGGGGCCATAGCGCAGGCGCACGAGCCGGCTCACCCGTCCCCCGACCGCCTCGAAGAGCCGCCGCACCTCGCGGTTGCGCCCTTCGCGCAGGCTCACCCGGTACCAGCGGTTGGTCCCTTCCCCGCCGCGCTCGACGGGGTCGATGCGCTCGAAGGCGGCCCGGCCATCGGCGAGCTCGACGCCGGCCTTCAGCTGCGCGAGCTCGCCTTTTCCGATATTTCCTTGGACCCGGGCCAGGTACTCGCGTTCCACGCCATAGCGGGGATGCATGAGGCGATTGGCCATCTCGCCCGAGTCGGTGAAGAGAAGGAGCCCGGCGGAGTTGATGTCCAGCCGCCCGACGGCGATCCAGCGCCCCGGCGGCAGGTGGCGAAAGACCGTCGGCCGTCCCTGCGGGTCGCTCCGCGTGACCACCTCGCCGGTGGGCTTGTGGTAGAGGAGGAGCCGCGGGCCTGCAGGGCCGCCCGCCGGTCCGCCGGGGGGCGGCGCGCGGCGTACCGGCCGGCCGTCCAGGCAGACGGGCTCATCCGCCAAGGCCCGATCGCCGAGCTTCGCAACGCGCCCGCCGATGGTGACCCGCCCGGCCTCGATCCAGCGCTCGGCCTCGCGGCGCGAGGCGAGTCCTGCGGCGGCAAGGATTTTCTGCAGCCGCTCGCCGGCGGCTGCGCTTTCCGGGGGCGCGTCCGCGCCCTCCGGCCGCTCAGCCGTTGGTTCCGGTAGTGGCTTCTTCGGGCTGCGGCTCGCGGTCGGCTTCGGGCTCGGCTTCTTCGGCCGCGGCTTCCAGCGACGCTTCTCCATCGGCCTCCCCGATCCCTCCATCGCCCTCCCCGATCCCTTCCTCCGGCTCATCCTCGGTGGAGGCGCCCTGGGCCTCGGCAGGCGCCGCGTCCTGCGGCCCGGCAGGGGCGAGCTCGAGGGTCTTGGCGATCTCCTCGAGCGGCGGCAGCTCCTGCAGCGAGCGCAGCCCCAGGTCGTCGAGGAACTTGCGCGTGGTCGCGTAGAGGGCCGGCCGCCCGGGGGTCTCGCGGTGGCCCACCGTGTCGATCCAGCCGCGCGCTTCGAGCGTCTGGATGATCTGCGAGGACACCGTCACGCCGCGGATGTCCTCGATGTCGCCACGCGTGACCGGCTGGCGGTAGGCGATGATCGCGAGCGTTTCCATGACCGCGCGCGAGTAGCGCGGCGGCTTCTCCGGATTGAGGCGCTCGAGGTAGGGCTGGAAGCTCGCCCGCGTCTGGAAGCGCCAGCCGCTCGCCAGGCTGACGAGCTCGACCGCGCGGCCGTTCCACTCCTCGCGCAGCTCCTCGAGGAGCTTGCGCAGCACGTCCACGCCGAGCTCCTGGCCGAACAGGCGCTTCAGCTCCTGCACCTGGAGCGGCTCCGGCGAGGCGAGCAGCGCCGCCTCCAGGATCCGCTTGGCTTCTTCAGGATTGTCCATGGCCCAATTTTACGTAAATCGGTGCGAAGCACTCCGCCTGCGTGATCTCGATCAGGAGCTCCCGCGCGAGCTCGAGGATGGCGAGGAAGGTGACCACGAGCATCGCCACGCCGCGCCCCGGATCGAAGAGCTCGGTGAACTCGAGGACGCGCCGCTCCTTGAGCACGCGCAGCACCGAGCTCATGTGCTCGCGCACCGAGAGCTCCTCGCGCGAGATGCGGTGGTGCTTCGACATGCGCGCCCGGTGGAGGAGGCTCCGCCAGGCCTCGGCGAGGTCCTGCGCATGGACCTGCGGCAGCCGCTCGGACACCGTCTTCTCGATCCACACCGAGATGGCGATGACGTCGCGGCCGACGTGCGGCAGCTCGTCGAGGGCGCGCGCCGCCTTCTTGATTTGCTCGTACTCGAGGAGCCGGCGCACGAGCTCGGCGCGCGGGTCTTCCTCGAGCGGCTCGGCCGACGGCGGGCGCGGCAGCAGGAGGCGCGACTTGATCTCCATCAGCATCGCCGCCATGACGAGGTACTCGGCGGCGAGCTCGAGGTTGCGGCTCCTCATCACCTCGACGTACTCCAGGTACTGGCGCGTGAGCGGCGCCATCGGGATGTCGAGGATGTCGAGGTTCTCCTTGCGGATGAGGTAGAGAAGCAGGTCGAGGGGCCCTTCGAAGGCCTCCAGGATCACCTCGAGCGCATCGGGCGGGATGTAGAGGTCGCGCGGCAGCTCGATGACCGGCTCGCCGTAGACCCGCGCCACCGGCGCGGCCGGCGCCGCTTCGTCCAGGACTTCGGCCTCGCTCATGTGTGGGTCAGCCCCATGGCTTCGCGCACGTCGCGCATCGTTTCCTCCGCGAGCCGGCGGGCCTTCTCGCAGCCGTCGGCGACGATGTTCTTCACCAGCGTGGGGTCGTCGATGTAGGCCTGGGCGCGCTCGCGCATCGGGGCGAGCTCCGCCTGGATGGCATCGATGATCGGCTGCTTGCACTCGAGGCAGCCGATGCCGGCGGTGGTGCAGCCCTGCTGCACCCACTCCTTGCGCGCCTCGTCCGAGTACACCAGGTGCAGCGCCCACACCGGGCATTTCTCCGGCGTCCCCGGATCGGTGCGCTTCACGCGCGCCGGGTCGGTCGGCATGGTGCGCACCTTGCGCGCGACGCTTTCCGGGTCCTCGCGCAGCGCGATGGTGTTGCCGTACGACTTGGACATCTTCTGGCCGTCGAGCCCGGGCATGCGCGAGGCTTCGGTGAGCAGGACCTCGGGCTCGACCAGGATCTTCTTGCCGCCGCCGTCGAGCCACCCGTAGAGCCGCTCGCGGTCCCCGCGCGAGAGGTTCTGCTGGTCGTCGAGGAGCGCCTGCGCGCGGGCGAGCGACTCGGCGTCGCCCTGCTCCAGGAACTTCGTGCGAAGCTCGTTCAGCAGGCGCGCCTTCTTCGTGCCCATCTTCTTCACCGCGGCCTTCGCCTTCTCCTCGAAGCCCGGCTCCCGGCCGTAGAGGTGGTTGAAGCGCCGCGCCGTCTCGCGGGTGAACTCCACGTGCGGCACCTGGTCCTCGCCGACCGGGACGAACTTCGAGCGGTAGATGAGGATGTCGGCCGACTGGAGCAGCGGGTAGCCGAGGAAGCCGTAGGTGGAAAGGTCCTTGTCGGCGAGCTTCTCCTGCTGGTCCTTGTAGGTCGGCACGCGCTCGAGCCAGCCGAGCGGCGTCATCATGGAAAGGAGCAGGTGCAGCTCGGCGTGCTCGGGCACCTGCGACTGGATGAAGAGGATCGCCTGCCCCGGGTCGACGCCCGCGGCGAGCCAGTCGATCACCATGTCCCAGGTGTTCTGCTGGATCGCGCCGGGCTCGGCGTAGTCGGTGGTGAGCGCGTGCCAGTCGGCGACGAAGAAGAGGCAGGTGTACTCGGCCTGCAGCCGCACCCAGTTCTTGAGGACGCCGTGGTAGTGCCCGAGGTGCAGGCGGCCCGTGGGCCGCATGCCGGAGAGCACGCGCGCTTCGTACATGGCCGCCATGCTAGGCGTTGCTCCCCCGGCCGCTCATCGGCCGATCACCATATGGATCAGCCCCTCGATCAGCGTGCCGAGCGGCGCGAAGAGGCTGCCGACGTTGCGGCCGTCGAAGAACCAGCTGTCGAGAAGGCTCGCGCCGATGAACACGAGCAGCACGTAGCCGCCCCAGCGCTCGGTGCGCGCGTAGCGGCCCGCCAGGGTGCGCGGCAGCAGGCCGACGAGGATGCGGCCGCCGTCGAGCGGCAGGATCGGCAGCAGGTTGACCGCCATGAGGATCGTGTTGACCACGATGCCGGCGATGGCCATCTGGGCAAAAAAAAGGCTCGCGCCGCCGCGCGGCAGCTCGACGATGGACTTGAGCACGAGCGCCCAGGCGATGGCCATGGCGAGGTTGACCGCGGGCCCCGCGGCCGCCACCCAGGCCATGTGCTGCTTCGGGCGCCGCAGCGCCGAGTAGTTGACCGGCACGGGCTTCGCCCAGCCGAAGGCGAATTTTCCCGCCGAGAGCGCGATCAGCACGAGCGGCACGATGACGGTGCCGTTCAGGTCGATGTGGCGCAGGGGATTCAGGCTGATGCGGCCTTGCGCATGCGCGGTGAGGTCGCCGAAATGACGGGCGACATAGCCATGCGCCGCCTCGTGCAGCGTGATCGCGAAGAGCACCGGGAGGGCGTAGATGGCGATCGTCTGTACGAGGTTGTTGACGTCCATCTCTCTGGCGGAAATTTTATCAGACAGGCTCGACCGAAAACGGCTCGAGCGAGCCGTGGCCTTCGCGCACGACGAGCGGTTGCGCGCCCGTCAAATCGAGTACAGTACTCGGCTCCACGCCGCAGGATCCGCCGTCGACCACGGCGTCGAGCCGGCGCTCGAGCCGCTCGCGGATCTCCTCGCCCTCGGAGAGCGGCAGCGCCTCGCCGGGCAGGAGCAGCGTCGCCGAGAGGATCGGCTCGTCGAGCTCCTCGAGGAGCGCGTAGGCCACCGGGTGCCCCGGCACGCGCACGCCGATCGTGCGCCGGCGCGCGTGCAGGAGCCGCCGCGGCACCTGCCGGCGCGCGCGCAGGATGAAGGTGTAGCTTCCCGGCGTCACCGCGCGCAGCACCCGGAAATGCGTGTCCTCGATGATGGCGTAGCGCGCGATCTCCGAGAGGTCGCGGCACATCAGCGTCAGGTGGTGCTTCGGGCCGAAGCCGCGCAGGCGCCGCAGCCGCTCCACCGCGTCGGGGTCGCCGAGCCGGCAGCCGAGCGCGTAGCAGGAGTCGGTGGGATAGGCGATGAGCCCGCCGCCGCGCACGATCTCGGCCACCTGGCGCACGAGCCGCCGCTGCGGATCGACGGGATGGATCGCGAAGAACTGCGCCACGGCTACTCGAGCAGGAACGGCTCCAGCAGGCGCGCGAGCGCTTCCGGCTGGTCGTGGTGCAGCATGTGGCCCGCGTCCTCGACGACGGCGTGGCGCAGGTTCCGGAAGGCGCGGCGGCGCTCGGCGAGCTCGGCGGCGTCGAGCTTCATGCGCTCGAGCGTGTCGGACTGCGCCGCCTCCACCCAGAGCACGGGCGCCGTGATGCTCGACCAGCAGGCGCGCGCTTCCTCCTGCCGGTAGAGCGTCGCATTCACGATCTTGTGCGCCGGGTCGCCGCGCAGCACCACTTTGCCCGACTCGTCCTGCCGGCCCCAGTGCTCGGCGAGGAACCTCGCGCGCTCGGCGCCGAGGCGCGGATTGCTCTTCTGCAGGCGGCGTGCGAGCGCGGCGAAGTCGTCGTAGGGGCGAAGCGTCGGGCGCTCGTGCAGCTCGTCGAGCCAGCGCCGGTAGCGCCCGGGCGCCTGCCCGGGCCGCGTGGCCGGCATGCCGAAGCCTTCGAGGTTGACGAGCTTCGCCACGCGCTCGGGCTTCACGCCGGCGTAGAGGCACGCGACGTTGCCGCCGAGGCTGTGGCCGACGAGGTTGACCGGGCCCTCGGGCACGAGCGCGTCGAGCAGGAAGTCGAGGTCCGCGAGATAGTCGGGAAACCAGTAGCAGTCGGCCTCGGTCCATGCGGTGAGCCCGTAGCCGCGCCAGTCCGGCGCATAGACGTCCCACGCGTGCGAGAACGCGTCGACCAGGAACTGGAACGAAGCCGAGACGTCCATCCAGCCGTGGAGCAGGACGAGCTTCGGCGCGCCCGGCTGCGGCCAGTGCCGCACGTGGTAGCGCAGCCCCCGGATCTCGTGGAAGTGCGATCGACTTTGCTTCACTGCATTATCATAGACGCATGCCCCTCTATGCCATCGGCGAGCGCGCCGTCCGGTTCGCAGGCGACAACCATTTCATCGCGCCCGACGCCACGCTCGTCGGCGACATCGCGCTCGAGAACGACGTCAGCATCTGGTTCCAGGTGGTGGTGCGCGCCGAGAACGACCGCGTGCGCATCGGCGAAGGCACCAACGTGCAGGACGGCTCGGTCCTGCACGTGGACCCGGGCTATCCGCTGACGCTCGGGCGCCGCGTCACCATCGGCCACAAGGTCATGCTGCACGGCTGCACCGTCGGCGACGGCACGCTCGTGGGCATCAACAGCGTGGTGATGAACGGCGCGCGCATCGGCGCGGGCTCGCTCATCGGCGCCAATACGCTTATCGCCGAAGGCAAGGAGATTCCCGAAGGCGTGCTCGTGCTCGGCTCGCCCGGCAAGATCGTGCGCGAGCTCAGGCCCGAGGAAAAGGCGCGGCTCCTGGAGATCGCGCAGGGCTACGTCGATCGCTCCCGGCTCTATCGCCGGGAGCTGCGGGAGCTCACGCTCCCGCCCTCTGCGCGCTGACCGCCGCGATCACCGCCGCGATCACCGCCGCGATCACTTCGGCGCCATGCGGATGGCGCCGTCGAGGCGGATCGTCTCGGCGTTCAGCATCTCGATCTCGACGATCGCCTTGACCATCTGCGCGAACTCGGACGGCCGGCCGAGGCGCGAGGGAAACGGCACCTGCTTGCCGAGCGACTCCTGCGCTTCCTTGGGCAGGCCCGCGAGGAGCGGCGTCTCGAAGATGCCCGGCGCGATGGTGCACACGCGGATGCCGTTGCGCGAGAGGTCGCGCGCGATGGGCAGCGTCATGCCGACGATGCCGCCCTTGGACGCCGAGTAGGCGGCCTGGCCGATCTGGCCGTCGAACGCCGCGACCGAGGCGGTGTTGACGATCACGCCGCGCTCGCCGGCGGCGTTGGGCGAGGCCTTCGCCATGGCGTCGGCCGCGAGCCGGATCATGTTGAAGGTGCCGATCACGTTGACCTGGATGACCTTCGTGAAGCGGCCGAGGTCGTGCGGCTTTTCCTTGCCCAGGGTGCGCTCGGCGAGCGCGATGCCGGCGCAGTTGACGAGCACGTGGAGGCCGCCGAACTCCTTCTGCGCGAGCTCGACGGCCGCCTTGCCGTCGGCTTCCGACGTGACGTCGGTCTTGATGAACCGCCCGCCGATGTCCTTGGCGAGCTTCTCGCCCGCCTCGGCCTGGAGGTCGGCGATGACGACCTTGCCGCCGCCTTCGGCAGCCATGCGCGCGGTCGCGGCTCCGAGGCCGGAGGCGCCGCCCGTCACGAGAAAGACGCTGTTCTTGATCTGCATTAAAACTCCGATTTGGCTGAGAAATAGATTGGGAAGTTGACCCGGGGAATAGACTGATGCGTTGAGGCGGTCGGCCGCTTTCGAAGATAATTCTACAATTCCATGCCCCCCATGAAGCTTCGGTTCGGCCTATCCTTCGGCGATCTCTACGAGCGCGAAGGCCTGCTGCGCCTGGACGCCGCGTTTGTCTCGTTCGTGGAGAAGGCGGACGCGGCGCTGGCCGAGCGGCTGCGCAGGGGCCGGGCCGCGCCGGGCGAGCTCGCCCCCAAGGCCGAGTCGGAGCTCCTGATCGCGCTCGCGCCGCACGTCGAGGACTTCGTCGTCACGCTCTTCGGCATCGAGGCCGAGGCGCAGGCGCTCGCCGCCCGGCACCACGAGCTCGCGCCCCTCTATTCGGTAAAGCGCCTCTTCGTGCAGCGCCGGGCCATGCACAAGGTGAAGCCCGAGGACGCCCGCCCGGACGGCTTCGAGTTCACCACCGAGCTCGACTTCGCCCGCAAGGTCACCGAGTGGCTGAAGGACGAGGCGGCCCACGCCGCCGAGCTCGAGGCCGCCGCGCGCTACGCCGCCTGGGCCGCGACCACGCCCGAAGGCCGCGCCAGGCACCGCCAGGGCGTGCTCTTCAAGGCCCCCCGCAAGCTCGACTTCATGCGGCTGGTGCCTGTCCATACCGAAAAAAAGAATAACTATGAAATTCATTCCTTGGATCATTTGCGCCACCGCGAAGGCTTTGGGCTGACGGACCCCGGCACCGACCTGACCGGCGCGCTCGACGAGGCGAACTACTGCATCTGGTGCCACGAGCAGGGCAAGGATTCGTGCTCCAAGGGGTTGAAGGAGAAAGCCCCTTCGAAAGGCTTCCGCAAGTCGCCCTTCAACGTCACGCTCGCGGGCTGCCCGCTCGAGGAGAAGATCTCCGAGTTCCACATGGTGAAGACGCGCGGCCAGCCCATCGCCGCGCTCGGCATCATCACCGTGGACAACGCCATGGTGGCCGGCACCGGGCACCGCATCTGCAACGACTGCATGAAGTCCTGCATCTACCAGAAGCAGGACCCGGTCAACATCCCGCAGGCCGAGACGCGCACGCTGAAGGACGTGCTCGAGCTCCCCTACGGCTTCGAGATCTATTCGCTCTTCACGCGCTGGAACCCCTTCCACCTGGCCCGCCCGGTCCCGAAGGCGCCCACCGGCAAGCGCGTGCTCGTCGTCGGACTCGGCCCGGCCGGCTTCACGGTGGCCCACCACCTGATGAACGACGGCCACACGGTGGTCGGCATCGACGGCCTGAAGATCGAGCCGCTCGAGCCCTCGCTCTCGGGCGTCGATCCGCTCGGCGCCCGGGTGCCGTTCAAGCCGATCAAGGACATCGACTCGATCCGCGAGCCACTTGATGAGCGCGTCATGGCCGGCTTCGGCGGCGTCGCCGAGTACGGCATCACGGTGCGGTGGGACAAGAACTTCCTCAAGGTCATTCGCCTGCTCCTCGAGCGGCGGCGCGAGTTCGCCATGTTCGGCGGCGTGCGCTTCGGCGGCACGCTCTCCATCGACGAGGCCTTCGCCAGCCGGGAGGCCGGCGGCATGGGCTTCGACCACATCGCGCTCTGCGCCGGCGCCGGCCGCCCGACCGTGCTCGACATCCCCAACGGCTTCGCGCGCGGCGTGCGCGCGGCGTCGGACTTCCTCATGGCGCTGCAGCTCACCGGCGCCGCCAAGCGCGACTCGATCGCGAACCTGCAGATCCGCCTGCCGATCGTGGTGATCGGCGGCGGCCTCACCGCCATCGACACCGCCACGGAGTCCCTCGCCTACTACGCGGTGCAGGTCGAGAAGTTCCTCGCCCGGTACGAGGCGCTCGAGGAGAAGCCGCACTGGAACGCCGAGGAGCAGGCCATCGCCGAGGAGTTCCTCGCCCACGCGCGGGCGCTTCGCGCCGCGGCGCCCGAGGAGCGCATCAACCTCCTCAAGGCCTGGGGCGGCTCCACCATCGCCTACCGCCGCCGGCTCGTGGACAGCCCCTCCTACACCCTGAACCACGAGGAAGTGGAGAAGGCGCTCGAGGAAGGCATCACGTTCGCCGAAGGCCTCACGCCGGTGCGCATCGACGTGGACGAATACGGTCACGCCAAGGCGGTCGAATTCAAGACCGAGCAGGGAAGCGTCTCGCTTCCCGCCCGCTCCGTGCTCATCGCCGCCGGCACCCAGCCGAACACCGTGCTTGCGCGCGAGGAAGGCGTCGAGCTTGCGCTCGACGGCAAGTACTTCCAGGCGCACGACGAGAACGGCGAGCCGGTGAAGCCCGAGCGCGGCGCCGCCAAGCCCGAGGAGCCGCGGGTGCTCCTGCACCGCCGCCCCGACGGCCGCTTCATGAGCTTCTTCGGCGACCTGCACCCGTCCTACTTCGGCAACGTCGTCAAGGCCATGGGCAGCGCGAAGCAGGGCTACCCGGTGGTCTCAAGGGTCCTGGAGAAAGTCTCTCCCTGCTCGACGGAGAGCGACGCGGCCTTCCTTTCGCGCCTGAACCGCGACCTGCGCGCCGTGGTGCACGAGGTGAAGCGCCTGACGCCGAAGATCGTCGAAGTCGTGCTGCGCGCCCCCGTCGCCGCGCGCCGCTTCCACCCCGGCCAGTTCTACCGCCTGCAGAACTACGAGACGCTGGCGCTCAAGCTTCCGGGCACCACGCTCGCCATGGAAGGCCTCGCCCTCACCGGCGCCTGGGTCGACGAGGAAAAGGGCCTCATCTCGGTGATCGCCCTCGAGATGGGCGGCTCGGCCGACCTGCTCGCCTACCTCAAGCCCGGCGAGCCCGTCGTCCTCATGGGCCCCACCGGCACGCCCACCGAGATCCCGGGCAACGAGACCGTCGTCCTCGCCGGCGGCGGCCTCGGCAACGCCGTCCTCTTCTCCATCGGCCGGGCGATGCGCGCCGCCGGCAGCAAGGTCATCTACTTCGCCGGCTACAAGACCCAGGCCGACCGCTACCGCGTGGAAGACATCGAGGCCGCCTCCGACGTCGTCGTCTGGTGCTGCGACGAAGCCCCCGGCTTCCCCGCCCGCCGCCCGCAGGACAAGAGCTTCGTCGGCAACATCGTCCAGGCCATGCAGGCCTACGCGAGCGGCGCCCTCGGCGCCCAGAGCGTCCCCTTCTCCGCCACCGACCGCATCATCGCCATCGGCAGCGACAAGATGATGGCCGCCGTCGCCCTCGCGCGCCACGGCGTCCTCGCGCAGTACCTGAAAGACACGCACGTCGCCATCGGCTCCATCAACAGCCCGATGCAGTGCATGATGAAAGAAATCTGCGCCCAGTGCCTCCAGCCCCACGTCGACCCCGGCACCGGCAAGACGAGCTACGTCTTCTCCTGCTTCAACCAGGACCAGCCCCTCGACCAGGTCGACTTCCCCGCCCTCTCCCAGCGCCTCGCCCAGAAC
>CAYWSG010000055.1:0-19766 GCA_964461055.1 uncultured Enterobacteriaceae bacterium
CATCGCGAGGCCGCAGCAGTTCGCCGACATGTTCAAGGCGCGCGCGCTCGAGCTGGCGAAGCTCTCCCACCGCCCGGGCGGCGAAGGCGTGAAGCTCACGCCGCTCGGCGAAAGCAGGCTCGTATCGGTGCACGTCGATCCCGCTGCGAGGACCGCCGAGATCACGATCCGGGGGCCGGAAAACGCCACCCTGGAACGCAGCGCCGACTGGTACCCGCTGCGCCTCGCGCGCGAGCTCGATCGCGCGATTCTCGACCTGCGCACCAACTACCTCGACATCGGGCTGTGGGTCATGAAGACCCGAGGCGACGTTTCATCGGTCCTCGCCATGGACGAGATTCTTGCGAAGAACGCAGGCGACTGGTTCGTCCGCGAGACGATCGGCCTGCTGCGGCGCACGCTCTCGCGCCTCGACGTTTCGTCGCGCTCCATCTTCGCCGTCATCGAGCCGGGCTCCTGCTTCGCCGGCACGCTCTTCGAGCTCGCGCTCGCCGCCGATCGAAGCTACATGCTGGACGCGAGCGGCGGCGACATGGACGGCCCGGTCATCGCGCTCTCCGGCATGAACTTCGGCCACTACCCCATGGCCACCGGCCTTTCGCGCCTGGCCAGCCGCTTCTACGGCGAGATCCCCGACGTGAAGAGAGGCGAGCCGATCGATGCCCGGAAGGCGGCCGAGCTCGGCCTCGTCACCGCGGCGCCCGACGACATCGACTGGGAAGACGAGGTGCGCATCGCGATCGAAGAGCGCGCGAGCCTCTCTCCCGACGCCCTCACCGGCATGGAAGCGAGCCTGCGTTTCACCGGACCCGAGACGATGCTCACGCGCGTCTTCGGCCGCCTGACGGCCTGGCAGAACTGGATCTTCAACCGCCCCAACGCGGTGGGCGAGCAGGGCGCGCTCAAGGTGTACGGCACGGGCGCCAAGCCGAAATTCAACTGGGAACGGGTCTGACGACCCCCTAACGAAGGAATCGAACCACATGAGCGGCATCAACTACAGCGAGAAGATTCCCAACAACGTCAACCTGGCGAACGACCGCACGCTGCAGCGCGCGCTCGAGCACTGGCAGCCGCGCTTCCTCGACTGGTGGCGTGGCATGGGTCCCACGGACTTCCAGAGCGCCGACGTCTATCTGCGCACGGCCGTCTCCGTGGACGCCGACGGCTGGGCGCAATACGGGGCGGTCAAGATGCCCGACTACCGCTGGGGCATCTTCCTTGCCGATCCCGTCGCCGACCGCAGGATCGGGTTCGGCGACCAGATGGGCGAGCCCGTCTGGCAGCAGGTGCCCGGCGAGTACCGCTCGACCCTGCGCCGGCTCATCGTCACCCAGGGCGACACCGAGCCCGCTTCGGTGGAGCAGCAGCGCCTGCTCGGCCATACCTGCCCTTCCCTCTACGACCTTCGCAACCTCTTCCAGGTGAACGTCGAGGAAGGCCGCCACCTGTGGGCCATGGTGTATCTCCTGCACGCCTACTTCGGCCGCGACGGCCGCGAGGAAGCCGAGGAGCTCCTCGCCCGCCATTCGGGCGACGCCGACAAGCCGCGCATCCTCACGACGTTCAACGAGCCGATCTCCGACTGGCTCTCGTTCTTCTGCTTCACGTATTTCACCGACCGCGACGGAAAGTACCAGCTGAAGAGCCTCGCCGAGAGCGCCTTCGATCCGCTCTCTCGCACCTGCCGCTTCATGCTGACGGAGGAGGCGCACCACATGTTCGTCGGCGAGACGGGCATCGGCCGCGTAGTGAAGCGCACGCTGGAAGTCATGAAGGAGCTCGGCACCGACGACCCGGCGCGCATCCGCGCGCACGGCGCGGTCGACCTCCCGCTCCTGCAGAAGTACCTCAACTTCTGGTGCTCTTCGTCGCTCGACCTCTTCGGCAGCGAAATCTCGTCCAACTCGGCGGCCAATTTCGCCAGCGGGCTGAAGGGCCGCCCGGACGAGTCGCAGTACGAGGACCACGTGCTCCGATCGGCTAGTTTCGAGATGAACACGCCTTCAGGCAGGGAAACGGTCCCGATGCTGAACGCGCTGAACGAGATCATGCGCGAGTCTTACCTGAAGGACTGCGAGATCGGCCTGAAGCGCTGGAACCGCCAGATCGAGCGCGCGGGCCATGCGTTCCGTCTCTCGCTTCCCGCAGCCAACTTCCGCCGCTCCATCGGCGCGTGGGCGGGCCTGCCGGTGACCCCGGAAGGCGATCTCATCTCCAAGGAGGAGTACGAGAAGCGGCTGTACGACTGGATCCCGTCGGAAGCCGACAAGGCATTCGTGCACTCGCTCATGAAGCGCGTCGTCGAGCCGGGGAAGATGGCCGGCTGGGTGGCGCCGCCCGAGCGCGGCATCAACAACCTGCCGGTCGACTACGAGTACGTCAGGCTGCAGTAGCGGGCTGGGCCGGCGCTGCGGCGCCGGCCTGCGCGAGCAGCCGAACGTCCTGCCGCGGCGTCGGCACGGGGATGCCGCGCTCGCGGAACGCCTCCAGGATCGCCTGGCGCAGCTCGCCGCCCGCGACGACGTAGTCCGGCACGCGCACCCACGGCGCCGCGACGAGGACGACCCGCCATTCGTCGAGCCGGCCGACCCGGGCAAGCGGCGCCGGATCGGGAAGCACGCGCGGGTTCGCGTGCAGGGTCTGCATGACGAGCTCGAGCGCCGCGGCGACATCCGCGTCGTACGTCACGCCGACCTCGATGTGCTGCTGCCGGATCGCGCCGTAGTTGTGCAGGATCTCGCCCACGATCTTGCGGTTGGGAATCACGACGCGGGAGCGATCGGGATGCCCGAGCGCGGTGCTGAAGAGCCGGATCTCCAGGACTTCGCCCTCCTCGTCCACGATCGAGATGTAGTCGCCGACCCGGAACGGGCGCGCGAAGATGATGACGAGCCCGGCCACCAGGTTGCCGAGCAGCCCCTGCATGGCGAGCGCCACGCCGGCGCCGGCGATGCTCAGCCCGGCGATCAGCGGGAGAAGCTCGACGCCGAGGTTCTGCAGGGCCATGATCGCGAAGAGCGCGAGCGCCGCGAGATAGGCGAAGCGCTTCGCCAGCGCGACCACAGGCGGCTCGAGGCGAAGCTTCCCGAGCGCCCGCGCCAGCGCGCCGGCGCACCAGCGGCCGGCGAAATGACCCGCCACGAGAATGAGCAAGGCGGCGACCAGCTTCGGTCCGAACCGCAGCGCCATGTCCATAGCCGTGGCCGTGATCTGGTCCAATGACCGAAGCTGCTCGCCCATGCTCGACTCCCCCGCTCTCCCGATGAGGCATTATGAGGCATCGCGCCGGGGACGGGCCGCCTGCGCCCGGCCGGCGGATTTCAATCGCCCTGTGGATCTGCTATGAGCACGGGAATGCCGAGCACCGACGAGAGCACGGAAGCGTTTCTGAACCGCATGCTGGAGGCCGAGCGCGCCGGCGCCCGGGCGCTGGTCGTCTACATGGAGGACTTTGCACGCGGAGATCCGGCCTGGAAGACCCTCCGGGGCATCCAGGCCGACGAGGCGCACAACTGCGCGCTCATCGGCCGGCTGCTCGAAGCCCGCGGCATCCCGTACAGCCACGACACCGGCAAGTTCTTCGACAAGGCGATCGGCGTGCAGGGCCGCCGCGCGCGCGTCGAGTTCCTCGCCCGCGGCCTGCGCTGGGCGGTGCGGGAATTCGATGCCGCCCTGCCTCGCATGAGCGACGAGCGCATGCGGCAGGCCTTCCAGGACATGAAGGCGCGGCACCTTCGCAGCATCGCCGCCTGCGAGGCGATCGCTCAGGCCCTGCCGAGGTAGGCGCCTTCGCCCTCGAGGGCCGCCTGGAGCGCGCGGACATCCACCTCGCGCACCCCGACGTGGGACTTGAGCGCGAGCGCCGCAGCCGTGCCCGCCGCCTGCCCCATCGCAAAGCACGCGCCCGACACTCGCGCGGCGGATTGCGCGCGATGCGTCATGGAAGCGCACCGGCCGGCGACGAGCAGGTTCGCCGCGCCTGGCGCGAGCAGCATCCGGTAAGGCAGCTGGTTGAACCCGCGCGGATTGCGCTGGAACACGAATTCCACCGTGCCTGCGAGGTGCGCCTCCACGGGCCAGCCGTTGACGCCGATCGTGTCGTCGAAGTCGGCGCAATCGAGGACGTCGTCTTCCGTCAGGACGTACGCGCCGACGATGCGCCGCGTCTCGCGGATGCCGATCTGCGGCGCGATCTCGGCGATGTAGGCGCGCTCGAAGCCCGGCGCCGAGGCGCGGATGAACTCGAACGTGTCGCGCACCTGGCGCCGCCCCTCGACCTCGCCGAACGAGAGCTGGTCGGCGTCGATGCCGCTCACCGCGCTGCCGTCCGGGTTGCGGATCTGCGTGAGGTTGGCGCGCCACTCGACGCCGTTCGGCTGCGGGCGCACGATCGGCTTCTTGCGCGGAAACCGCCGGCCCTCGCGCTCGGCCGCCTCCATGAGCTCGGCGATGCTGTGCCAGGCGTTCCCCGCCTTCGCCGCGTCGACGCCGCCCATGCGGTACATCGTCGAGGGATAGAGCAGGTTGCCGCGGCCGTCGCCGATTTCAAAGGGCACGCCGGCCCAGGCCGCGAGGTCGCCGTCGCCCGAGGCGTCGATGAAGATCTTCCCCAGGATGGCGCCCCGGCCGGACTTGGTCTCGACGAGCAGCGCCTCCAGTTCTCCCGTGGGTGTCTTCGACGCCCCCGCGCCCACGGCGTGAAAGAGGAGCTTCACCTCGGCGCCGAGGAGCAGGTCGTCGGCGGCAATCTTGTAGGCCGAGACGTCGTAGGCCTGCGCCCGGATGCGGTCGTTGAAGATGCCGTGCGGCGCAGCAAGGCCCCCCAGGCGCTGAAGCCGGTCGAGCAGCTCGTCGCAGACGCCATGGACCACCTGCCGGTGCTCGCCATGGACATTGGCGTGCAGGCCACAGAAGTTGGTGACTCCGGCCGCCGTCCCGGCCCCGCCGAGGAAGCCGTAGCGCTCCACGAGGATGGTGGCGCACCCGGCCCGGCCCGCCGCCGCCGCCGCGGCGATTCCCGCCGGCCCGCCCCCCAGCACGACGACCTCGTATTCGCCCAGGACGGGCGTTTCGCGCCTTTCTTCGATCACGAACATACAATCCGATTATGCATTCGAACCTGAGATTCGCGCCGCGCCGCACCGAGCTCGAGCGCCGCCCGGATGGAACGATGCTCCTGCGCTCGCCCGAGGCCCTCGGCGCCACGGTGCGCTGCGTGACGGATTGGCTCGTGCAGTGGGCCGAGCGCGCGCCGGAGCGCGTCTTCCTCGCGGAGCGCCAGGGCGAAGGGTGGCGCAAGCTCACGTACGCTCAGACCCTGGATGCCGCGCGCCGCATAGGCCAGGCGCTCCTCGATCTCGGGCTCGGCCCCGAGCGTCCGGTGGCCATCCTCTCTGACAACAGCATCGACCATGCCCTGCTCTCGCTCGGCGGCCAGCACGTCGGCGTCCCGGTCGCACCCGTGTCGCCCGCGTACTCGCTCATGTCGAAGGACTTCGGCAAGCTCCGGCATATCTTCGGGCTCGTGCGTCCCGGTCTCGTCTTCACCGCCGATCCGCAGAAGTTCGCGCCGGCGCTCGACGCGGTCGGCGCCACGTCGACGCCCTTGCAGAAGCTCCTCGAGGCAAGCCCCGGGCCCGCCGTGGAGCGCGCCCATGCCGCGCTCAAGCCCGAAAGCCTCGCCAAGATTCTCTTCACCTCCGGCTCGACCGGGCAACCCAAGGGCGTCATCAACACGCACCGCATGCTGTGCGCGAACCAGCAGCAGCTCGCGCAAGCCTGGCCCTTCGTGGAAGACCGGCCGCCGGTGGTCGTCGACTGGCTGCCCTGGAACCACACCTTCGGCGGCAACCACAACTTCAACCTGGTGCTGCGCAACGGCGGCACGCTGTACATCGACGGCGGCAAGCCGATGCCCGGGCTGGTGGAGACGACGATCCGCAACCTGCGCGAAGTGCCCTCCACGATGTACTTCAACGTGCCGCGCGGGTTCGACCTCCTCGTCCCGCATCTCGAGCAGGACGCGGAGCTGCGCCGCACGTTCTTCAAGGATCTCGACGTCCTCTTCTATGCCGCGGCGGCCCTTCCGCAGCCGCTCTGGGAGCGCATCGAGCGGCTCGCCGAGCAGGAGAAGGACGGCCGGCTCGCCATGCTCTCGGCCTGGGGCTCGACCGAAACGGCGCCCCTCGCCACCTCGGTGCACTTCCTGATGGAGCGCGCCGGCGTGATCGGGCTCCCGGTCCCCGGCTGCGAGCTCAAGCTCGTCCCGGCGGCCGGCAAGCTCGAGGTGCGGGTGCGCGGCGCGAACGTGACGCCCGGCTACTACAAGGGCGAGGCGGCCACCAAGGCCGCTTTCGACGAGGAAGGCTTCTACCGCATCGGCGATGCGGTCCGGTTCGCCGATCCGCAGGACCCGGCCAAGGGAATCGTGTTCGACGGCCGCGTCGCGGAGGACTTCAAGCTCGCCACCGGAACGTGGGTGCACGTCGGTGCCGTTCGAATTCGGCTCATCTCCGCCGCCGATACGCTGATCCAGGACGCCGTGATCACGGGTCACGACCGCGACGAGCTCGGCGCCCTCGTATTCCTCAGCCCCGCGGCGAAGAGCCTTACGCAGGCGGAGATCATCGCAAAGCTCGAAAAGGTGCTGGACGCACTGAAGGCGGAAGGTGCTGCCAGCTCGACCTGCCCTGCGCGGCTCATGATCATGACCGAGCCGCCTTCGATCGACGCGAACGAGATCACCGACAAGGGCTACATGAACCAGCGCGCGGTGCTCGAGCGCCGTGCCGAGCTTGTCGAGAGACTCTACCGCTCCCGGGAGCGCGTCCTCAGCGCCTGAGAGGGCGGGGAAAACGGGCTCAGCGCCTGGCGAGGCTCAGCCAGGCAATTGCGGCGACGACGACGAAAGCGCCGAGCACCTGAAGGGGCGCGACGGCCTGTCCCAGGACGGCCCACGCGATGCCGAGCGCTGCGATCGGCTCGAAATTGAGCGCGATGGTTCCCGTCGCGCCCCGGAGCCGCGGAAGAATCAGGAAGAACGACGTAATCGCCGTGCCGTAAAGGGCGGTGAGAAGAATCAGCCCGAGCCAACCGGTGCCGTCGGCCGGAAGCGCCAGTGCATCGGCCGCGCCTCCGCCTGCGAGGACGAGCACCGCCGTCACGATCATCATGTAGAACGTCCGCACCCGGCCGTCGAGCCCCTTCAGCCAGTGCGCGTTCGAGTACATCACCACCGTGAAGGCGAGCGCCGCGCCGAACGCCCAGGCCACGCCGGCGGCCATGCGTGCCCCGGTGGCTTCCGGCGCCGGGCCGCTTCCTACGCCCAGGGCAAGCGCGAGCCCCGCAAGCGCGACCGGAATCGGGAGAAGCGTCGCGGCATGCGGTTTCTCCTTCCCCGTGGCGATGGAGACCAGCACGAAGAGCATCGGACAGGTCTGGAAGACGAGGAGCGCAAGGCCGACGGGAATGATCGAGACCGCCGTGTAGAGGCAGTAGCTCTGCAGCGCAACGAGACCGCCCGTCAGAAGCGCGCGCGGCAAGACTTCCTTCGCCAGCCCGACGGCGCCGCGCAGGAGCAGGAAAAGAAAGAGCGCCGTGCAGCCGGAGCGCACCGCCACCGCGGCCGCAACGCTCGTGCCGTGGTCGATCGCGAGCCGCGCCGCGACATGGTTCGAGCCGAACAGCACGGAAATGACGAGCAGCACCGCGATGCCGAGTCTCGGCGACAAGTGAGTCTCCCTTGGTGGTGAGGTTGCCGGACTCTACCGGAACTGCGGGTCGACCTCGATGCGCAGGCCGCTCGCGAGGGCATTGTTCCCGTTCGCGAGCGCGACGACCGCCATGAGCTCCATCAGCATCGCGTCGGTCATGCCCTTCTTCCGGGCGCCGGCGATGTGCGAATGCAGGCAGTACTCGCAATTGTTGGTGGCGCTCACCGCGACGTAGACGAGCTCCTTGACGAGCGGATCCAGGGCGCCCGGGCCCATGACCGACTTGACGGCCTCCCAGACCCGCTTGAGCTCGCGCGGGTCGTTGGCGAGCGCCTTCCAGAAATTGTTGATCCAGTCCGTGCCGCGTGTTTTCATGATGTCGTCATAGACGGCCTTTACTTCCGGGCTCGCGTCGCGATACTCGATCAGCCTCACCTGCGCCATGGGTCTCTCCGGGAGGGGTTGGATAGGGTCCGTTTCCTGACCCATTGAATACCTGAAATCCTAGTAAAATCACGCGCATCGATGAAGTTCCTGTTCGATCTTCTCCCCGTCGCCCTGTTCTTCGTGGCCTTCAAGCTGTGGGACATCTACGTCGCCACGGCCGTCGCCATCGCGGTCACGGCGCTGCAGGTCGGGTGGCTCAAGCTGCGCGGCCAGCGCGTGCCCGGCATGCTCTGGTCGAGCCTCGGCATCATCGTCGTTTTCGGCGGGGCGACGCTCTTCCTGCAGGACGAGACGTTCATCAAGTGGAAGCCGACGGTGCTGTACTGGCTCTTCAGCGTGGTGCTCGCCGTCTCGGCGCTCGGCTTCCGGCGCAACCTCATCCGCGCCATGCTGTCGGAGCAGCTGCGGCTTCCCGAGCCGGTCTGGGAGCGGCTCAACTGGAGCTGGGTGGGCTTCTTCCTCTTCATGGGGATCGCGAACCTGTACGTGGCCTACAGCTTCTCCACCGACCTCTGGGTCAATTTCAAGCTGTTCGGCGGCATGGGGCTCATGATTGCCTTCATCATCGCCCAGTCGCTCCTCCTCTCCAAGTATGTTCAGGAAGAGAAATCCTGAGCGCGAGGGAAGAAATCGCCGTGAACGTCGCCGATGAGATCCGCAGCCGCCTGGCCGTACTGGAGCCTGTCTCGCTCGAGGTGCACGACGAAAGCGACCGGCACATCGGCCATGCGGGCGCACGGCCCGAAGGTCAGACCCATTGGCGCGTGACGATCGTCTCGCCGCGCTTCTCCGGCCGGCCCACGGTCGCGCGCCACCGCATGATCTACGACGCGCTCGGCTCCCTGATGCAGCACCCCATCCATGCGCTCGCCATCAGCGCGCGCAGCCCCGAAGAACTGAAAGGAACCCCATGATTTCCAGAACGCTCGCCGCCCTCCTCCTCGCGGCGCCCCTGCTCGCTTCCGCGCAGGCGCAGCCGAAGGAGGCCATCGCGACGGTGAACGGCGTCCCCGTGCCGAAGGCGCGGCTCGAATACGTCATGAAGCAGCAGCAGGCGCGCGGCGCGCCCGACAGCGAAGAGACCCGCGCGGCAGTGCGCGACAACCTCATCAATCGCGAGGTCGTGGCGCAGGTCGCGCAGAAGAGCCCCGTCGCCCGCTCGGCCGAGGTGCAGAACCAGCTCGAGATCGCCCGCCAGCAGATCCTCATCGACGCCTACATCGGCGAATGGATCCGCAAGAACCCGGTGAGCGACGCCGAGATCCAGAAGGAGTACGAGCGCGTGAAGGCGCAGCAGGGCGACAGGGAGTACAAGGCGCGCCACATCCTCGTCGAGACCGAGGACCAGGCCAAGGCGCTCATCGCCGACCTGAAGAAAGGCGCGAGCTTCGCCGAGCTCGCGGAGAAGAACTCCACCGACCCGGGCACGAAGGCGCGGGGCGGCGACCTCGACTGGAACGTGCCCGCCGTGTTCGACAAGGCGTTCTCCGAGGCCATGATGAAGCTCGAGAAGGGCAAGTACACCGAGGCCCCGGTGCGCACGCGCTTCGGCTTCCACGTCATCAAGCTCGAGGACGTTCGCGAGGTCAAGTTCCCCACGCTCGCGGAAGTGAAGCCGCGCATCCAGCAGCAGCTCGTTCAGAACAAGGTGAACGAGATGGTCCGCAGCCTGAGGGCGAAGGCGAAGGTGGAGTAGCCACGAAAGACGAGATCCTCGCGCAGGAAGAACCCTCCCCGGGCCGCCGGTTCGTGGTCGTCCGCGGAGACCTTCTCGCCCAGCCGGTGGAGGCCATCGTCAACGCGGCCAATGGGCACCTCGCCCATGGCGGCGGCGTCGCCGGCGCCATCGCCCGCGCCGCAGGCCCCGAGCTGCAGGCCGAATCCGACCGCCTCGTCGCAACGCACGGGTCTTTTGCGACCGGCACCGCGGCCGTAACGGGCGCCGGCCGCCTCCCGTTCAAAGGCGTGATCCACGCGGTCGGGCCACGCCACGGCGAAGGCGGCGAGGAGGAGAAGCTGATCCGCGCGCTGAAGGCGGCGTTCGAGGCCGCGAAGTCCCGTGGCTGGGAGAGCGTCGCGTTCCCGGCGGTTTCGAGCGGAATCTTCGCCGTCCCGGCGGACGTCTGCGCCCGGGCCTACGTGGCGGCAGCTCGCAGCTCGCCGCTAAGTAAGGTCGTGCTCTGCCTGCGCGACCAACCAGTCATCGACGCCGTCCTTGCGGAGCTGCGCAAATGATTCCGAGACTTCTCGTGTGGCTGGCCCTTGCCCTGGTCCCCGCCCTTGCGCTCGCCCAGGCTCCGGCCCAGACGAAGAAAGCGACGTTCGCGGCCGGCTGCTTCTGGTGTACCGAAGAAACCTTCGACAAGGTTCCGGGGGTGCTGGAGACGATCTCGGGCTACACGGCCGGCAAGACGCCCAACCCGACCTACCAGCAGGTGAGCGCCGGGGTTACGGGCCACACGGAGGCATTGCAGGTCACCTACGACCCTTCCAAGGTGAGCTACGAGAAGCTCCTGGAAGTGTTCTGGCTGAACCACGATCCGACCACGCTGAACCGCCAGTTCTGCGACGGGGGCTCGCAGTACCGGCCGGGCATCTTCTATCACGACGAGGAGCAGAAGCGCCTGGCGGAAGCCTCGAAGGCCTACTGGCAGAAGCACAAGCCGTTCAAGGACGAGATCGTCACGCCGATCCTCCCTGCGACCGAGTTCTGGCCCGCCGAGGACTACCACCAGGATTTCTACAAGAAGAACCCGGCGCGCTACTTCTTCTACGTCACGGGCTGCGGGCGCTACGACCGGCTCGACCAGCTCTGGGGCGAGTTGCGGCGCAGGCAGGCGCCGCCAAAGTAGGCTCGCCCGGAGCCTCTCTCCTACTTGCGCGGGAAGCTGGGATCGTCCTGGATCTTTTCGGGATCGTGCAGGGCCGGATCCTCCCCGCGCGCGTGCTGCTTGCCGATGCGCTCGGCTTTATGCATCTGGTGCGCCTCTTCCTCGGACTGCGGCTTCGCCTCGCGAGCCGCCTCCTTCACCTTCCCCGACCGGACGAAGCTTTTCGTCCGCTCGTTGTAGTCCTTGGTGCCGGAGTAGCTGCCTTCACCGCGCTTCTGCTGATCCTTGCGTTGCATGGGACCTCCTTTGTGGAGAACGTCCCTCGAGGCTGCAAGCGCCGTGCCTTGACGCGATTCCGCCCGCCGACCGAAGCGGGCTAGGAAACCTCCTCGATCCACGCGGCCTGGATAGCCTCGAGGATCTTTTCCCCGCAGCGCTTGGGGTCGTCGTCAAACCCGTCGAGCTGCAGCACCCAGTTGTAGAGGTCGGTGAAACGCACCCGGGCGGGGTCCTGCTCGGGATGCTTCTCGGAAAGTGCGATCGCGATCTCGAGCGTATCGGTCCACTTCATTTCTTGCCTCCCCCTTCCCGCTCGTAGTTGATGGTGTACTTGGGCAGCTCGATGACGAGGTCGGCGTCGGCGACCTTGGCCTGGCACGACAGGCGCGAGGTCGCCTCGAGCCCCCAGGCCTTGTCGAGCATGTCTTCCTCCTTCTCGGAGGCTTCCTCCAGCGAGTCGAACCCCTCGCGCACGATGACATGGCACGTAGTGCAGGCCGCCTGCTTCTCGCAGGCATGCTCCACCTCGATGTGGTGCTCGAGGAGCGTGTCCAGGATCGACACGCCGGGGCGACCCTCGACCTCGGCGCCTTCCGGGCAGAGCGTGGCGTGCGGAAGGACCTTGAGCTTCGGCACTAGAGGCTCCCGATCCGACGGCCGGCGAGCGCCCGCCGGATGCTTTCATCCATGCGTCGCGCGGCGAACGAGTCGGTGGCGCGTCCGAGCGCCTCCATCGCCTGCTTGATCGCCCGGTGGTCGCTGCCGGCGACGGCCGCGGCGAGAGCCTCCAGCGCCGCATCGATGCTCTTCGCTTCCGACTCGGCGAGGAGCGCCGCATCCGCCTGCATCGCCGAGCGCGTGGCCTCGATGAGGCGCTGCCCCTCGACCCGGCTCTCGGCGAGCGCGCGCGCGTGCACGTCCTCTTCCGCGTGCTCGATGGAGTCGCGCAGCATGCGCTCGATGTCCGCGTCGCCCAGGCCGTACGAAGGCTTCACCGCGATGGAGGCCTGGATGCCCGTGGTGCTCTCCCGCGCCGAGACGGAGAGCAGGCCGTCGGCGTCGACCTGGAACTCCACCCGGATGCGCGCCGCGCCGGCGGCCATGGGAGGAATGCCGCGCAGCTCGAAGCGGGCGAGCGAGCGGCAGTCCGAGACGAGCTCGCGCTCGCCCTGCACCACGTGGAAGCTCATCGCCGTCTGCCCGTCCTTGAAAGTGGTGAACTCCTGCGCCCGGCCCGCCGGGATGGTGGTATTGCGCGGCAGGATCTTCTCGACGAGCCCGCCCATCGTCTCGATGCCGAGGGAGAGCGGGATCACGTCGAGCAGCAGCCACTCGTCGCCCTCGCGCTTGTTGCCGACCAGGACGTCGGCCTGCATCGCCGCGCCGAGCGCCACGACCTTGTCCGGGTCGAGGTTGTTGAGCGGATCGCGATTGAAGAACTCGCCCACCGCCCGCTGGATCTGCGGCATGCGCGTCGCGCCGCCGACCATGACGACGCCCTTGATCTCGTCCGGCCGCAGCCCCGCGTCGCGCAGCGCCTTGCGCACCGGGACGAGCGTCTTCTGCACCAGCGTCTGCGTGATGTTGCAGAACGTCTCGCCGTCGAGCTCGACATCGACGACCTCGCCGATCGAGAGCCTTGCGGTGATGCGGGTCTGCGCGTGAACCGACAGGTACTCCTTCGCCTCCCGCGCCTTCATCATGAGCAGCCGCATGTCGGGCGCCGGCAGCGGCGGGAGCTTCGCTTTCTCGAGGATCCAGCAGTACACGCGCTGGTCGAAGTCGTCGCCGCCGAGCATGGAGTCGCCGCTCGTCGCGATCACCTCGAAGATGCCCCGCGACAGGCGCAGGATCGACAGGTCGAACGTGCCGCCGCCCAGGTCGTAGACCGCGTAGACGCCCTCGGCGGCGTTGTCGAGGCCGTAGGCGACCGCGGCGGCGGTCGGCTCGTTGAGCAGCCGCAGCACGTTCAGCCCGGCGAGGCGCCCGGCATCCTTGGTCGCCTGGCGCTGGGCGTCGTCGAAGTACGCCGGAACCGTGATCACGGCGCCGGCGAGCGGTCCTCCGAGGCTCTCCTCGGCGCGCCTGCGCAGCACCTTCAGCACCTCGGCCGAGATTTCGACCGGGCTTTTCGGCCCGGCGACCGTGCGGATCTGCACCATGCCGGGCGCGTCGACGAAGTCGTACGGGTCCCCTTCGGCATGCACCACGTCGCGGATGCCGCGCCCCATGTAGCGCTTGACGGAGGCCACGGTGTTCCGCGGATCGCTCGCCTGGCGCGCCTTCGCGGCATATCCCACCTCGACCTTCCCGTCGGGCAGATAGCGAACGACGGAAGGCAGGAGCTTGCGGCCCTGCGCATCCGGGAGCACCGCGGCCACGCCGCTTCGGACGGTGGCGACGAGCGAGTTGGTTGTGCCGAGGTCGATGCCGACGGCAAGCTTTCGCTCGTGCGGCGCCGGCGACTGGCCCGGCTCGGAAATCTGCAGAAGCGCCATGGCGGTTACTCGATGGCCTCGTAGGCCGCGTCGATCTCTTCCCCGATCCGGCGAAGGAACATGAGCTTTCGGACGAGATCGGCGGCGCCGGCGTAGTCCGAGCGCTCGTCGATCGCCTCGCCGAGGGCTTCCTCGAGCGCCCTGCGCTGCCCGGCAAGCTCGTCGGCCAGCGCATCGAGCGCCGCCGCATCCTTTCCGGCAGTGGCCGCTTCGAGGCGCTCGCGCGTCTCGAGCTGCTGCATGAGGAACTGCGGCGGCATCTGCGTATTGGTCTCGAAAGCGACGTCCACGCCGTGAAGCTCGAGCAGGTGCTTCGCACGCTGCACGGGATCCTTGAGCGCCCGATAGGCCTCGTTCAAACGCGTGGTCCACTGCATGGAGGCCCGCCGCTCCGCGTCGCTGGCGGCGGCAAACCGGTCGGGATGCACGGCCGCCTGGGCGCGGCGGTAGGCCTCGTCCAGCCGAGCGGCGTCTATGGCGAATGCCGGGCGCAGCTCGAACAGTTCGAAGTGATTGCCCAACCGGCTAGATGTTGAAGCTCTCGCCGCAGCCGCACTGGTCCTTGACGTTCGGGTTGCGGAACTGGAACCCCTCATTGAGGCCTTCGCGCGTGTAGTCGAGCTCGGTGCCGTCGATGTAAGGCAGGCTCTTGGGGTCGACGAGCACCTTGATGCCGTGGCTTTCGAACTGCACGTCCTCGGGGTTGGCGGCGTCGGCGAACTCGAGCTTGTAGGCCATGCCCGAGCAGCCGGAGGTGCGCACGCCCAGGCGGACCCCGATGCCCTTGCCGCGCTTGGCGAGGAACGACTGCACGTGGCTCGCCGCCTTCTCGGTGAGGGTCACTGCCATCAGGCCACCTGCTTGTCGCCCTCGACGACCGCGAGGCCGTGCTTCTTGCGGTAGTCCTCCACCGCAGCCTTGATCGCGTCCTCGGCGAGGATGGAGCAGTGGATCTTGACCGGCGGCAGCGCCAGTTCCTCGGCGATCTGCGTGTTCTTGATCGTCGCGGCCTCTTCGAGCGTCTTGCCCTTCACCCACTCCGTGACGAGCGAGCTCGAGGCAATGGCCGAGCCGCAGCCGTACGTCTTGAAGCGCGCGTCCTCGATGCGTCCGTCGGCGCCGACCTTGATCTGCAGCTTCATGACGTCGCCGCAGGCCGGCGCACCGACCATTCCGGTGCCGACCGACGTGTCGCTCTTGTCGAAGGAACCGACGTTGCGGGGGTTCTCGTAGTGGTCGATGACCTTGTCGCTGTAAGCCATGGTTTCGTTCTCTCTCTCAGAAATCCCTTTGCGTCAACAAAGCCTCAGTGCGCCGCCCACTGGACGGACTCGAGGTCGACCCCTTCCTGGTACATCTCCCAGAGGGGCGACAGCTCCCTCAGCTTCGCCACCTTCGCCTTGAGGAGGTTTGCAGCGTAGTCGATCTCCTCCTCCGTGGTGAAGCGTCCGAGCGTGATGCGGACCGAGCTGTGCGCCAGCTCGTCGGAGCGGCCGAGCGCCCTCAGCACGTACGAAGGCTCGAGCGAGGCGGACGTGCAGGCCGAGCCCGACGACACGGCGATGTCCTTCACCGCCATCATCAGCGACTCCCCCTCCACGAAGTTGAAGCTCACGTTGAGGTTGTGCGGGATGCGCCGCTCCATGTCGCCGTTGACGTAGACCTCCTCGATGTCGCGAATGCCGTTCCAGAGCCGGTCCCGCAGCGCCCGGACGCGCTCGTTGTCGGCGGCCATCTCGAGCTTCGCAAGGCGCGCCGCCTCGCCGAAGCCGACGATCTGGTGCGTGGCGAGCGTGCCGGAGCGAAAGCCCCGCTCGTGCCCGCCGCCGTGGATCTGCGCCTCGAGGCGAACGCGCGGCTTGCGGCGCACGTAGAGCGCGCCGATGCCCTTGGGCCCGTACATCTTGTGGGCCGTGATCGTGAGGAGGTCGGCGCGCAGCCTGTTCATGTCGATGTCGATGCGGCCGCCGCCCTGCACCGCGTCGCAGTGGAAGATGATGCCCTTCTCCTTGCAGATGTCGGCGATCTCCCAGACCGGGTGAATCACCCCGATCTCGTTGTTGACCATCATGATGGAGACGAGGATCGTGTCCGGGCGAATGGCGGCTTTCAGGTCGTCGACCGAAACGATGCCGTTCGGCTGGACGTCCAGGTAGGTCGCCTCGAACCCCTGGCGCTCGAGCTCCCGGAACGTGTCGAGGACGGCCTTGTGCTCCGTCTTCTGCGTGATGAGGTGCTTGCCCTTCGTCTTGTAGAAATGCGCCGCGCCCTTGATCGCGAGGTTGTTGCCTTCCGTGGCGCCCGAGGTCCAGACGATCTCCTTCGGGTCGGCGTTGATGAGCGCCGCGACGTGCTTCCGCGCCTCTTCCACCGCCTCCTCGGCCGCCCAGCCGAAGGCATGCGAGCGGCTCGCCGGGTTGCCGAAGATCTCCGTGAGGTACGGAATCATCTTCTCGGCGACCCGGGGGTCGACGGGCGTGGTGGCGGAATAGTCGAGGTAGATCGGCAGCTTCATGCGGCGACTTGCTCCTTCTCGGGCTCGGTCCCCGTCGGCCGGAACTGCTTGATCACGGCAACGGGCTTGCCATTGTGGTGCGCGATGAGGTCGCTCAGCGTCACCGACGAGAGGTACTCGTACATCTTCTCGTTCAGCGTCGCCCAGAGATCGTGCGTCATGCAGCGGCGGTCGTCGTGGCAGTTCTCCTTGCCGCCGCACTGCGTCGCGTCGAGCGGCTCGTCGACGGCCGTCACGATGTCAGCCACCGTGACCTCGTGCGCGGGGCGCGCGAGGTTGTAGCCGCCGCCCGGGCCGCGCACGCTCGAGACGAGCTGGTGACGGCGCAGCTTGCCGAAAAGCTGCTCGAGGTAGGAAAGCGAGATGTGCTGCCGCTCGCTGATTGCCGCCAGCGTGACCGGGCCGCGCGAATGCCGCATGGCGAGGTCGACCATGGCCGTGACAGCGAACCTGCCCTTCGTGGTAAGTCTCATGTCGTTCCCGTTGGCAAATACCCGATTAACGTGCTCAAGTATACCGATTTCCGACGAAAACGGTCAAGTTTTCTTCCCGAAGGACAAAACCCCCCATAAACAGTTATTTGACGGCCCGCAGCGGATCGCGCTGCTCCGCCTCCGCCCGCTCCATCCTCGCAAGCCGCTCCTGGAGCGCGGCGACGGCGCGCTCGAGCTCCTGGGAATGCTCCACGAGGGACTGGATCGCCTTGGCGTACGGATCATCCTGCTCTTGTACGACGGCGTAGGCGGCAAAGCGCTGTGCCTGCCGCGCCGCCGCACGCGTGGCAGAGTCTTCCACGATGCGACCCGGAATGCCCACCACCGTCGCCCCCGCCGGCACCTCCTTGACGACCACGGCGTTCGACCCCACCCGTGCTCCGTCGCCGACGGTAAAGCCGCCGAGGATCTTGGCGCCCGCACCCACCACGACGCCATTGCCGAGGGTCGGGTGGCGCTTGGTGCCGCGATACAGGGACGTGCCGCCGAGGGTCACGCCCTGATAGATGGTGCAGCCGTCTCCGACCTCCGCAGTCTCGCCGATCACTACGCCCATGCCGTGATCGATGAAGACGCAGCGGCCGATCTTCGCTCCGGGATGAATTTCGATGCCGGTCAGCCAGCGGCCGAGCTGCGATGTCATGCGCCCGAGCCACTGCAGGCCGTTCTTCCAGAACCAGTGCGACAGCCTGTGGATGTAGATGGCATGCAGCCCGGGGTAGCAGGTAAGAACTTCCCACGTGCTCCTCGCCGCCGGATCGCGCTCCAGGATGCAGGCGATGTCGTTACGCAGTTGCCTGAACATGAAAGGATTCTACGTTTTCCCGAGTTTTTCGATCAACTATTTTTGCACCCGTCTTCCCCGCCCCCGCCGCCCCTCCCGGCCGGCCCGGCGCCCAAGGCCTTGAGAAGGCCGCGAAGGATATTCACCTCCTCCCGGCTGAGCGCCGGCACGCGGGAGAAGAGCCGCCGCAGCCGCTCGGGCAGCTTCGCGCCCGAGGCCGGGTCGTAGAAGCCGCTCGCCGTCGCCGCTTCGAGGAGGTGGGCATGCAAGCCCTCGAGATCCTCGACGGTTGCGAGCTTTTCCGTGCGCTCCCGGACGGGTACCGGTCCCGCCGCCATGAAGACCTCGTAGGCCACCACCTGCACCGCCTGCGCGAGATTGAGCGAGCTTGCCGCCGCGTTGGCGGGAATGTGCACGAGGAACTGGCAGGCGAACATCTCCTCGTTCGTGAGGCCCGAAGTCTCGTTGCCGAAGACGAAAGCCACCTTTCCGTCGAGCGCGCAGGCGCGTGCGGCGGCGGTGCGCAGGTCGAGCACTTGCGGCGACCATTCGCGCGGCCTTGCCGAGAGCGCCAGCGCAGCCACGCAATCGCCGATCGCCTCGTCGAGCGAGGCGTGCACGGTCGCGCGCTCGAGGACGTCGATCGCGTGCGTCGCCATCCAGTCGGCTTCCTTCGCCGGAAAGCGTCCCGGAGCGACGAGGCGCAGGTCGGTGAGCCCCATCGTCTTCATCGCCCTCGCGGCGGCGCCGATGTTGCCCGGATGGCTCGGGCGGCAAAGCACGATGCGGATGTCTTCGAGCGCTGGCATGGGGGGCGAAGTCTAGAATATCCGGCGTGAAGGCCATTCTCGCCCCCGGTTCGCTGCCGGTGGAGGACCCGCGCTCGCTGGTGGACGCGGAGGTGCCGCCGCCGGCGCCGCCGAAGGGACACGACCTCCTGGTGCGCGTGCAGGCGGTATCGGTCAACCCCCTGGACACCAAGGTCCGGATGGACAGCTACGGAGGCGCTCGGGCGGCGAGCGGCACCGAGGCTCGCATCCTCGGCTGGGACGCCGCCGGCGTGGTCGAGGCGATCGGCGAGCAGGTCACGCTCTTCCGCCCGGGGGACGAGGTGTACTACGCGGGCTCGATTCTGCGGCCCGGCTCCAATGCCGAGCTGCAGCTCGTCGACGAGCGCATCGTGGGGCCGAAGCCGGCGACGCTCGACTTCGCCGAAGCCGCGGCGCTGCCGCTCACCTCCATCACCGCCTACGAGGCGCTCGTCGATCGAATGGGCGTCGATCCGGACGGCGCGGACGCCGGCAAGATCCTCCTCGTCATCGCCGGCGCCGGCGGCGTCGGCTCCATGGCGATCCAGATCGGCCGCCGCCTCGGGCTGCAGGTAGTCGCCACCGCCTCTCGTCCCGAGAGCGGCGAATGGTGCCGGCGCCTGGGGGCGACGCACGTCATCGATCCGGCGCAGCCGCTGCGCGAGAGCCTGCGCAGCCTCGGCATCGACGGCGCCGACTGCATCCTCAACTGCGCCGATCTCGACCGCTACTGGCTCGACATGGCAGAGGCGGTGCGCCCGCAAGGAAATCTGTGCTCCATCGTCGCCAACGCCGCGCCGGTCGACCTGAAGGCCATCCTGCGCAAGTGCGCGCGGTTCGCTTTCGAGGCCATGTTCACGCGCTCGAACTTCGGCACCCCCGACATGATCGAGCAGCACCGGCTGCTCGCGCGAGTGGCCCGATGGGTCGACGCGGGCGAAATCCGCACCACGGCGAGCCAGCGGCTCTCGCCCATCGACGCCGCGAACCTGCGCGCGGCGCACGCCCGCATCGAGACGCGAAAGACGATAGGCAAGATCGTCCTCGCCGGCTGGCCGGCCGGCGGAAACTAGGCGGGCACGGCGTTTAGAATACGCGGCCCCCATGCATCCGATGCTCAACATCGCGGTTCGCGCCGCGCGCCGCGCCGGCTCGATCATCAACCGCGCGGCGCTCGCCGGCGACTTCAGCGTGCGCTCCAAGCGGGCGCACGACTACGTCACCGAGGTCGACCGCGCCGCCGAGGCGGCGATCATCGAGACGATCCGCAAGGCCTATCCCGACCACGGCATCCTCGCCGAGGAATCGGGCGCGGCGAGCGAGGCGGCCGAGCACCGCTGGATCATCGACCCGCTCGACGGCACGACGAACTTCATCCACGGCTTTCCGCAGTA
>CAYWSG010000056.1:0-19505 GCA_964461055.1 uncultured Enterobacteriaceae bacterium
ACGTTGGAGACGACGCTCCCGGAGACCGAGCCCATCAGGCCGCTGGCGAAGATCGACACCTTGGCCGCTCCGCCCCGCACCGAGCCGAAAAGGCCGAAGGCTAGGTTGTTGAAGAAGTGCGCCGCCCCCGTGTACTGCAGCGCGGCGCCGAACATCACGAAGCCGATGACGAGCTCGCCGAAGGCGCGGGTCGGGATGCCGAGCACGCTCTCGGTGCTGGCGAAGTGGAACGCGGCCGTCGTGGGCAGCGGCTGGCTCAGGCCCGAGATCGGCCCGGGCATCAGGTCGGCGAACACCGGATAGAAGGAGATGAGGGCCACGGCGACGGCGACGGCCGTCCCGCCGGCGCGGCGGGTCGCCTCGAGGACGATGATCCAGCCGACGCAGGCGACCCAGATCGCCTGTGTCGGCGCGCTGAACTCCCAGCCTTCGGCGATGATGCGGTGGGCCTGCAGCGCGAAGTAGGCGAAGACCGCGAAGCTGCCGGCGAAGAGCGCCGCGTCGTACCAGGGCACGCGCTCGCGGGGCGAGCGGCGCGTCGCCGGCAGGAGCAGGAACACCGTGCCGACGAGCAGCGCGCACAGCCAGTAGAGGTAGGCGCTGTCGAGCAGCACCCGCCCGACGAAGAAGCCGAGATTGAGGAGCTGATTGAGCGCGAGGAAGATCGCGCCGGCGGTGAGCGCGATGAGCACCGTGCGCCACGCCGCCGGCAGGCGGCGGTAGCGCGCGAGCTCGACCGCGTCGGGGCCCGCCGGAGCGGGCGTGGCGCTCACCAGGTCTCGACGACCGGGTCGAAGCCTGCCTTCGTGAGCCCTTCGGCGCGAGCCTTCTGCCACGCGGCCGGGAACGCCTTCTCGTCGCCGCCCTTCTTCACGGACGCCCAGGCCTTGGCGAGCGCCTTCTGGCGCTCGATCAGCCGGTCGTTATGCTTCTGGTGCTCCGGCTTCCAGAGGCCCGCTTCCTTCCAGTAGCGGATCGCGCCCTCGTGGTAGGGGATCGCCCAGGTGAAGTTCTGGCGCTTGACGTCCCAGCCGGAGTTGCCGGGCGCCGCGTCCTTGTACTTGTCGAAGAGCTCCACCATGGCCTTCGTCATGTTGTAGACGAGGTCGGTCTTCTGCGACGCGTAGCTCATGAGCACCGGATACGGGTAGGTCGCCGACTCGGCGGGGCTCTCCTTGCTGAGGTTCGCGCCTTCGGTGCCCATGAACGGGAAGAAGAAGGGCGCGATGGCGTTCAGGCGCTTCCAGCCTTCCTTGTCCTTGTGCGAGATGACGGGATAGACGAGCCCGCGGGGCGACTTGGCGATCTGGTAGGCCTTGCCCGAGATGGACGAGGTGAACGCGGCGTCGACCTGGTTGTTCACGATGCCGTCCATGGCGGCGCCGAAGCCGCCGAACTCGACCTTCTGCACGTCGTTCCAGGTGAGGTTGGCAAAGGCGAGGATCGCGGTGATGTTGTGGTTGAGCGAAGGTGCGCCGATGACCCAGGCGACCCGCTTGCCCTTCAGGTCGGCGACGGTCTTGACCCCGCTGTCCTTGGCGGCGACGACCGTCAGGACCTGGTCGGAGGTATTGAGGAGCAGGGCCCGGATCGGCTGCGGGCCCCAGTCCGGCGCGCCGAACTCGTAGACGCCTTCCTGGGCCAGGTAGCTGCCGCCCACGCCGTTGGCGGAGAACTGCACCTGGCCGGTCTTGACGGGAAGCGTCCGGGAAATGTCGTTTTTCCCCGGAAGTACGCGCAGACTTACGTTCAATTCCTGCTTGAGCGCGTTGCCGATCGCGACGGCCTGGTTGTAGCCGCCGGAACCGACGTCGTAGGCGCTCCAGGCGAGGGTCGAGGGAAGCTTGACTTGCGCAGTCGCGCTGGCGGAAAGCAGCGCGGCCGCCAGGAGCGCGCCGAGGCGCGCCCGCGTGGCGTGGGTCTTCATGAGCCGTTCCTCCTCCAAGGTGTTGGCTCCGGAATATTAGCGGACTGCCCGGTCGGTCTGTCTATTTCTCGAAGAGGGTCCGGAAGAAGCGCTCCATCTCGGCCTTGGAGGCCTGGTCGGCCTTGGCGTCGTAGGCGAGGGGCAGGTTGAACTGCCGGCCCTTTTCCGTGGCCTCCGGATTGGTGAACGCGTGCACGGCGCCGGGGTAGCTCACGTACCGGTATTCCACCCCCGCCGCTTCCATCTCCTTCTTGAAGGCGCTCACCGACTCGGGCTTGATGAAGGGATCGGCCTCGCCGTTGAGCACCAGCACCTTCGCCCGCGTCTTGCCGCGCTGGGCGGGCGCCCCGCTCGGCGGCAGGCCGGCATGGAACGCGGCGACGCCATCGAGCTCGAGGCCGGCGCGCGCCATGTCGAGCACCACCGAGCCGCCGAAGCAGAAGCCGATGGCGCCGAGGCGCGCCGCATCGACGGTCGGATGGCTCGCCAGGTGCTTGCGTGCCGCCTCGAAGCGTGCGCGCATGGTGTCCGGGTTCTTGCGGACCGCCCCGGACAGCGCGCCGGCATCCTTGGGGTTGTCGGCCGTTTTCGCGTCGCCGTACAGGTCCGCGATGAAGGCGGTGTAGCCCTGGCTTGCGAGCCTGCGCGCCTCGCCTCGTACGTGCGGCGTGATGCCCCACCATTCGTGCACGACGACGATGCCGGGGCGCTTGTCCTTCATCGCATCGTCGTAGACCACGAAGCCTTTCATCGTCGTCGCGCCATCGCTGTACGTGACGGGCTCTTCCTTCACTGCCGCGTGCGCGGCGCCGAGCGCGAGCATGAGTGCGGCGCCGGCGATCAGTAGTCTGGTCATGTGCCGTTCTCCGGAAATGGTTCGACTATCATTAACACCCGCGAACGCCGGCGGATTCCTTGACGAGCGTCAACGGAGACATGCTTATGGACCAGAAGCCGATCAGCCGCTATTCCGTGCCTCCGCTGGAGGAGCTGCCCGCCGACATCCGGGAGCGCATCGTTGCGGTGCAGGAAAAGTCCGGCTTCGTGCCGAACGTCTTCCTCGCGCTCGCCCGCCGGCCGGCGGAGTTCCGGGCGTTCTTCGCCTACCACGACGCCCTGATGGAGAAGGAGGGCGGGCTTACCAAGGCCGAGCGCGAGATGATCGTGGTGGCCACTTCGGGGATCAACAACTGCCAGTACTGCGTGGTGGCGCACGGCGCGATCCTGCGCATCCGCGCGCGCAATCCGCTTATTGCCGACCAGGTCGCGGTGAACTACCGCAAGGCGGATCTCTCGCCGCGCGAGCGCGCCATGCTGGACTTCGCCGTGAAGGTGGCGGTGGATTCGGGCGCCATCGGCGATGCCGACTTCCCGCCGCTACGCGAGCACGGCTTCAGCGACGAGGATATCTGGGACATCGCCGCCATCGCCGCCTTCTTTGCGCTCTCCAACCGGCTGGCGAACTTCACGAGCATGCGGCCGAACGACGAGTTCTACCTGATGGGCCGGCTGCCCAAGGAGAAGAAGCCGGAAAAGAAGGCGGAGAAGTAGGCGGTCGGCGAGCTACGGGCTGCGCAGGGCCGGCAGGCCGATGCCGCTGGCGTCGAAGCCGCCATCGACCGCAAGCGTCTGGCCGTTCACGTAGCTCGCTGCGTCGCTGCAGAGAAACACGACTGCGGCGGCGATCTCGTCTTCGGTGCCGTAGCGATTGAGCGGGATGGCGTCGTGGTAGCCGGCGCGGATGGCGGGCGTGTGCACCTGCTTCGCCATCGCGGTGTCGACCGGGCCGGGGGCAACCGCGTTCACGCGGATGCCCGCATTGCCGAGCTCGGCGGCCTGCTGGCGCGTGAGGTGCATGAGCGCCGCCTTGCTCGTGCCGTAGGCCACTCGCAGCGTGCTCGCCCGCAGGCCCGAGATCGAGGCGACGTTGACGACCGCGCCGCCGCCCGAGCGCAGCATGACCGGCGCGCAGGCCTGGGTGCACAGGAACGGTCCGTCGAGGTTGACCGCCATCACATGCCGCCATTCCTCGTACGTGGTGTCGAGGATGGGCTTGAAGACGGCGACCCCGGCGTTGTTGACGAGGGCGTCGATGCGCCCGAACGCCTCCTCGATCCTGGCGACGGCCGAGGCGACCTGCGCCGGCTGGGCGACGTCGCACTCGATGGCGAGGCAATCGCCGCAGCTCTTTCCGAGCTCGGGACCGTCGATGTCGAGCGCCGCGACGCGGTAGCCCTCGTGCAGAAAGCGCCGGGCGACCGCGAGACCTATCCCGCGGGCCGCTCCGGTGACGACGGCAACCTTGTCCTGGTTCCCCGGAATCGTGCCCGGGCTCACCGCAGCAGGAAGGCCGCGAGCGCTACGCCAAGGGAAGCGAGGGCGACGGCAAGAGCGGCCGCGCCGAGAATCACGGCGCGGCGAAGCCGCGCCTCGGCGAGCGTCGCCGCCTGCTCCAGGGTCGCCACCGTGCTCTGCAGCTGCTGGGCGAGTTCCCGGATGTTGCCCGCGTTCTGCGAGGCGGCCTGCTGCAGCTCGGCGATCTGCTTCTGCACGACGACAGAGGCGTTGGGACCGGCGCCGGGTCCGGCTCCGGATTCCGGCGTGGACTCCGGAGCCTTCTTGGTGAAGACGGGTTTCGCCGCCGTGATGATCGAGCCGACGTGCGGCAGGACGGCTTTCAGGGCGGGGAGGATCCAGGGCGCCATGGCATTCCTTCGATTCGACGCGAGTTCTCTCAGTTCTCCAGGCTGGGCGGGCGGCGCTTCCAGTACCCGGTCGCCTGCTCGAAGGCATGGGCGAGCTGCAGCACGCCCAGGTCGTCGCGGTAGCGGCCGACGATCTGGATGCCCACCGGCAACCCTTCCGGCGTGAAGCCGGCCGGCACGGAAATGGCCGGATGGCTGGCGATCGTGACGTAGTAGCAGCTTTTCATCCAGTCGAGGTAATTTTCCATCCGGACGCCCGCGATTTCCCGCGGCCACGGCTCCTCCACCGGGAACGGGGGCAGCTGGTTCACCGGGCAGACGAGGAACTCGTACTTGTCGAGGAAGGTGCGCAGGCGGTGGAAGAGGGTCGTGCGCAGCGTCTCGGCCGAAGCGATGTCCTGCGCGGTGCGCTTCAGCCCCTCCTCGATGTTCCAGACGACGTCGTCCTTCAGCGCCTCGCGGTGGGTCTTGAGGTAGGTCCCGTAGCGGTTGAGGAAGCCCACCGCGCGCAGCGTCTCGAACGCCTCCTTGGCGCCGGTGAAGTCCGGCTCGGCGTCCTCGACGCGACAGCCGAGCGCGCGGAAGGTCTTCCGATGCGGCTCGAGCACCTCGGGAATGCGGGGATCCAGCGGCAGGCCCCCGAGGTCGCGGCTCCAGGCGATGCGCGTGCGCCTGAAGTCGCGCGCCAGCGGCCCGGCGAACGTCTTGCCTTCCTCCGGAAACGAGGTCGGTGCACGCGGGTCGGGGCCGGCCATGGCGGAAAAAAGGAACGCTGCATCGGCGACCGTGCGGGCGATGGGGCCGAGCACCGAGAGGGTGTCCCAGGCGTTGGCTGCCGGCCAGGCGGGCACCCGACCCGGCGTCGGACGAAACCCCACGACGTTGCAGTAGTTGCCGGGATTGCGAAGGCTCGCGGCGAGGTCCGAGCCGTCGGCGAAGGGCAGCATGCCGCAGGCGACCGCCACCGCCGCGCCGCCGGAGGAGCCGCCGCACGTCCTGGAGAGATCGTAGGGATTTCGCGTTGCGCCGAATACGGCGTTGAAGGTCTGGCTGCCGGCGCCGAACTCCGGCGTGTTGGTCTTGCCGAGCGTGATGGCGCCGCGCGCGGAGAGGCGCTCGACGAGGAGCGCGTCCTGCTGGGGCACCTGGTCCTTGAAGATCGGCGAGCCGAGCGTGGTGCGAATGCCTTTGGTGGCCACGAGGTCCTTGTAGGCGATCGGCAGGCCGGCGAGCGGAGGAAGGCCTGCCTTCTCCTTCCGGCGGTCGTACGCGCGGGCCGCAACAAGCGCCCGCTCGGGGCAGAAGGTGACGATCGCGTTGACCTTCGGATTCACGCGCTCGATCTGCGCGATGAAAGCCTTCATGAGCTCGGTGGCCGAGAGCTTGCGCGTGCGAAGAAGGCGGGCGAGCGTGCGGGCGGGGGTAAAGCACAGGTCGTTCAAGGGCGTTCTTCCTTTCTTCTTGAGACGCGTGCTACATGAGCACGATGTCGTACTGCTCCTGGGTGTAGCCGGCCTCGACCTGCAGCGACACCGGCTTGCCGATGAAGTCCGACAGCATGGCGAGCGAGCCGGACTCCTCCTCGAGGAAGAGGTCGATCACGCGCTGCGAGGCGAGCACGCGGAACTCGCGCGCATCGTGGTAGGCGCGGGCCTCGCGCAGGATCTCCCGCAGGATCTCGTAGCACACCGTCGGCGCCGTCTTCACCTCGCCGCGGCCCTCGCAGACCGGGCAGGGCTCGCACAGCACATGGGCGAGCGACTCGCGCGTGCGCTTTCGCGTGAGCTCCACGAGGCCGAGGGACGTGAAGCCGTTCACCGTCACGCGCGTGCGGTCGCGCCCGAGCGCGCGCTTCAGCTCGTCGAGCACGGCGGCGCGGTGCGCCTCCGAGTCCATGTCGATGAAGTCGACGATGATGATGCCGCCGAGGTTGCGAAGCCGCAGCTGCCGCGCGATCGCCTGCGCGGCCTCGAGGTTCGTCTTGAACACCGTGTCGTCGAAGCTGCGGCCGCCGACGTAGCCCCCCGTGTTGACGTCGATCGTGGTGAGCGCCTCGGTCTGGTCGATGACGAGCGTGCCGCCGGACTTGAGGTCCACGCGCCGCGAGAGCGCCTTCTCGATCTCGGGCTCGACGTTGTGGAGGTCGAAAAGCGGCCGCTCGCCCGTGTAGTGCTCGAGCTTGCCGACGACCTTGGGCATGTAGGTCTGGGCGAACGCCGAGAGCTTCTGGAAGTTCTCGCGCGAGTCGACCAGCACGCGGCCGGTGGACTCGGTCACCATGTCGCGCAGCACCCGCTGGGCGAGCGACAAATCCTGGTAAAGGCGCGCCGGAGGCGTGGCCCCGAGCGAGCGCTCGCGGATCACCTGCCAGAGGTGACGCAGGTACTCGAGGTCGCCGCGCAGCTCCTCGTCGGAGGCCGCCTCCGCGAGCGTGCGCAGGATGAAGCCGCCCTTTTCGTCGGCCGGCAGCAGCCCGCGCAGCCGCCCGCGCAGGGCCTGGCGGCCCTCCTCGTCGCCGATCCGCTGGGAGATGCCGATGTGCGGGTCGTGCGGCAGGTACACGAGCAGGCGCCCGGCTATGGAGATCTGGGTCGAGAGGCGCGCGCCCTTGGTGCCGATGGGATCCTTCGTAACCTGAACGAGGACGGGCTCGCCTTCGGAGAGCAGGCGCTCGATGGGCGGGCCCTCGCCGTTGTTCCGGTGCGTGGGGCCGTTCTGCCGGGGTGCGTCGCCGTTCTGCCGGTGGCCCTTGATGTCGGCGACGTGCAGGAACGCGGCGCGCTCGAGCCCGATGTCGACGAACGCCGACTGCATCCCGGGCAGGACGCGGGCGACGCGCCCGAGGTAGAGATCGCCGACGAGGCCGCGGCTCGACTCGCGCTCGATGAGGAGCTCCTGCACCACGCCCGCGCTCGTGACGGCTACCCGCGTCTCCTGCGGGGTGATGTTGATGAGGATGTCCTCGACCACGCGAGCAGCCCGGCGCGGGCCGCCTCAGGGAAGCAGCCCGGGCACGCGGGGCGCCATCATCCGCTCGAGGAGCTGCGAGGTCTCGTAGAGCGGAAGCCCCACGACGCCGGAATACGAGCCGCGCAGCTCGACGATGAACCTGGCGGCGCGGCCCTGGATCGCATAGGCGCCGGCCTTGTCGTCTCCCTCGCCGGTCGCGACGTAGTCCCGGATCTCGCTGGCCGAGAGCTCCTTGAAGCGCACTTCGGAGCGCGAGATGGCCCCCAGGAGGTCGTCGCCGTTTCGCACCGCGACGGCGGTGTACACCTCGTGCGTGCGGCCCGAAAGCGTGGCGAGCATCTCGGCGGCCTCGCGCCGGTCGGCCGGCTTGGCGAAGATCCGGTCCTCGAGCGCGACCGTCGTGTCGGCGGCGAGCACGGGCGCCTGCGGCAGATTCCGCTGCAGCATGCGCCGCCAGCCCGCGTCGGCCTTCTCGCGCGCGAGGCGCTCGACGTAGGCCTCGGCGCTCTCGCCCTCGAAAAGCGACTCGTCGACCTCCGGGGGCGCGTCGGAGCGCTCGCGAAAGAGGAGCAGGTGGTAGCGCACCCCGATCTGCGTGAGAAGCTCCCGGCGGCGCGGGCTGCGCGAAGCGAGGTAGATTCCACGATCGATGGGCGCAATCATCGCCGCCGAGTGTAGCGTAAGAGCCGTCAGGCCCTGTGATACGGATGTCCTGTGCGCAGCGTCGCCGCGCGGTAGAGCTGCTCGAGCAGCACTACCTGGGCGAGGGCGTGCGCGAGCGTGAGGGACGAGAGCCGCACGAGCGCGTCGGCGCCCGCCTTGAAGTCCTCCGGCAGGCCGTCGGGCCCGCCGATCACGAACGCCGTCTCGGCGCCGAGGAGCCCGGCGAATTCCACGGTGGTGAGGTCGCGCCCGCGCTCGTCGAGCGCCACCACGCGGGCGCCCTTCGGCAGCGCGATGCGCAGGCGCCCGGGCTTCGCGGCGATGCGCGCCACCTCGTAGCCCTTGGGCATGCGCCGCGCATAGTCGGCGCAGGCCGCCTCCGCCCAGGCGGGCAGCCTAGCGGCGACTGCGAGGACGTGCAGCCTTGGCATTGGCGCGCGGCCCGGCGGTCGAGGCCCTCTTCGAGCTCGCCGCTTTTTTGCCGGCCGTCCGGGTTGCCGCGGTCCGGGTTGCAGCCTTCTTCCGCGCGGCGGCGCCGGCCTTCGCCCGGGCGGGCGCCCTTGGCGCCTGCGCCAGCCTGACCTCCCGGCCGCCCCAGATCTCCTCGAGGTTGTAGAAGCTGCGCACGCTCGGATGCATCACGTGCACGACCAGGTCGCCGAGGTCGACGAGGATCCACTCGCTGTTCGCGGCGCCCTCGGTGCCGTACACGCGCGCGCCGATCGCCTTCATCTTCTCCTCGACGTTGTCGGCGAGCGCCTTGACCTGGCGCGTGGAGTCGCCGCTCGCGATGACCACGCGCTCGAACATGGTGGGCAGGGCCGCGGTGTTGTACACCACGATGTCGCGTCCCTTGATGTCTTCCAGCGCGTCCACCACTGCGCGCTGCTTCTTGCGCAGATCCATCAGGCGTAGAGCTTGCGCCGGGCGATATGGTTCGCCACCGCCGGGGGCACGAGCCCGGAGAGGTCCTCGCCGCGGGCGGCGCGGCGGCGGATGTCGCTCGCCGAGACGTCCATGGGCTGCATCGGAATCATCGGAATCCTTTCCTCGTCGAGTGAAAGTGGGTAGCCGGGCCGCTCGAAGGCGGCGAGCGTCGCGAGCCGCCGCACCTCGTCGGGGCGATGCCAGGTGTCGAGCCTGCCGAGCTGGTCGGCGCCCAGCAGGAAATAGATCGGCACGTCCGGGCCGAGCGCCTCGCGCAGCGCGCGCAGCGTGTCGACGGTATAGCCCGAGTGGCCGGGATCGAGCTCGCGCGCATCGATGGCGAAGCGCGGCTCCCCGGCGAGCGCGAGGCGCAGCATGGCGAGCCGGTCTTCGGCGCTCGCGACCGCGGGCTTGCGGTAGTGCGGCGCGCCGGTCGGCATGAACAGCACCTTCTCGAGGCCGAGGTGCTCCAGCGCGGCACGGGCCATTGCCAGATGGGCGTTGTGCACCGGATCGAAGGTGCCGCCCAGGATGCCGATGGCCACTAGCGGCGGGTCTCTCCGTGGCCGAGCACGACGAACTTCTCGGTCGTCAGGCCTTCGAGGCCGACGGGCCCGCGCGCATGCAGCTTGTCGGTCGAGATGCCGATCTCGGCGCCCAGGCCATACTCGAAGCCGTCGGCAAAGCGGGTGGAGGCATTCCACATGACCGAAGCGGAGTCGACTTCGCGCAGGAACCGCTCGGCGCGCGCCGCGTCGGCGGCGACGATGGCATCGGTGTGCTGGGAGCCGTAGCGGGCGATGTGCTCCATCGCCTCGTCGAGGCCTTTCACGACGCGGATCGACACCACCGGCGCGAGCCACTCCGTGCGGTAGTCCTCCTCGGTCGCCTTCCTCGCCTCGGGCAGCAGCGCGCGCGTGGCCTCGTCGCCTCGCATCTCGACGTTCTTGTCCTTGAAGATCTTTCCGATGCGCGGAAGAAACCGGCCCGCCACCCCCTCGGCGACGAGCAGCGTCTCCATCGTGTTGCAGGTCCCGTAGCGCTGGGTCTTGGCGTTGTCGGCGATGCGCAGCGCCATGTCGAGGTCGGCGCTGTCGTCGACGTAGACGTGGCAGACGCCGTCCAGGTGCTTGATCATGGGGATGCGCGACTCGCGGGCAAGGCGCTCGATGAGCGACTTGCCGCCGCGCGGCACGATGATGTCGATGAACTCGCTCATCGTGATCATCTCGCCCACCGCGGCGCGCTCGGGCGTATCGACGAGCTGCACGCCCGTTTCCGGCAGTCCCGCCGCGCGCAGCCCGGCCCTCACGCAGGCGGCGATGGCGCCGTTGGAGCGCAGCGCCTCCGACCCGCCGCGCAGGATGCAGGCATTGCCCGCCTTGAGGCAGAGCGCCGCGGCGTCCGCCGTCACGTTGGGCCGGGACTCGTAGATGATGCCGATGACGCCGAGCGGCACGCGCATGCGGGCGACCTCGATGCCGCTCGGGCGCCGGACGCGCTCCGACAGCCGGCCGACAGGATCGGGCAGGGCGGCGACCGCTTCGATGCCGGCGGCCATCTGCTCGACGGAGGCGGGCCCGAGTGTCAGGCGATCGATGAAGGCGCTGTCGCGCCCCGCACTGCGGGCCTGCGCCACATCGGCCGCGTTGGCTTCGAGAATGCGCCCGGCGTCGTCGCGAATCGCGGCCGCAATGGCGCTCAGCGCGGCGTTCTTGGTGTCGGTTGCCGAGCGGGCCAGCTCGCGCGCGGCCGCGCGGGCGCGCGCGCCCATGGCGCGCAGGTGCGCGCGCAGATCCTCGGCTGCGGCGGGCTGGGGCATTCCCATGGCGGCATCTTAGCGTAAGAGCGGGCCCGGGCCCGGCGGGCGCACGGGAACGGCGGGCGGACGGGAACGGCGGTTGCATGGTCGTCGCACCGCTTACCGCTCGTCCACCCCACCTGGAGGCATCCCAATGGCATTTTCGCTGTTGCGCGAGAAAGGCGTCGCGCTCGACAAGCAGAAGTTCACCTGGAAGGAGCTGGTCCAGCCGCCCATCAGCAAGCTGGACGACGACGCATTTACCCGCGTGCGCGTCATTCTCATGAACGGCATCGAGGAGGAGGCGAAGCGCTTCCAGCACAGCTTCGCCCGCATGTGCCCGGATCCGACGCTGCGCGAGCACCTCGCCCGCGTACGGCGCAAGGAGCTGCACCAGCAGACCCTGGTGAACTGGCTTCTCGGCGCGGATCATTCGACGCTCGAGACGACCATCGGCTACGAGCAGGTCGCCATCGAGGTCACCGCGGCCATCGCGCAGCAGGAGCCCGATCCCTACCTCTCGCAGGTTTACCGCTTCGGCCTGCTCGAGGACTTCGACCACATGTATCGCTACTCCGCGCTCATGGACCGCCTCGAGGGACGGGACGCGAACAACATCCTGCAGAGCTACACCGACATCCTGCCGGGCCGGCCGACCCGGGAGGAGCACCGGTCGCCGGAAGACGAGCTGCGGCGGCACTACGACCGCACCAGGGCCGATCCGCTCTCCAAGATGAACGCCCTCACCATCCTCTCCGGCGAGCAGCAGACGCACAACTTCTACATGAACGTCGGGCCGACGTACGCCGATCCGGTCGCGCGCCAGCTCTATGCCGAGATCGCCTCGATCGAGGAGCAGCACATCACCCACTACGAGTCGATCATCGACCCGAACGAGACCTGGCTCGAGAAGTGGCTGCTGCACGAGGCGAACGAGGCCTATAACTACTACAGCTGCGTCCAGTCCGAGCGCAACCCGCGCATCAAGGCGATCTGGGAGCGCTTTCTCGACTACGAGCTCGGGCACCTCGCCGTCGTGACGGAGCTCTTCAAGCAGCACGAGAGGCGCGACCCGGCCGAGGTCCTGCCCGAGGCGCTGCCCGCGCCGATTCCGTATCGCAGCCAGCGCGAGTTCGTGCGCTCGGTGCTCGAGAAGGAGGTGGACCTGCGCGCCGACGGCGCCGACTTCGTCGACAAGGCGAAGGAGCCCAAGCGCAGCCTCGAGTACCGGCGACAGCTCAACTCGGAAGGATCGCCGTCGGAGACGGTCTCCGCCGGCTACGTCTGGGCGCCGGGAACCGAGCTCGCCCGCAAGGTCGTCAACTTCTAGCACCCCCCGAATCCAAGCATCCGAAAGGAACCGACATGCCACGAGCATCACGCGAAGCCGAGATGGGCCGCAACCGCACCGGCGTGGGCACCGCGCCCGAGAACATCAAGAAGATGCTCTCGGGAATGGACGAGCTCATGGAAGGCAACGCGCCCGCGGGCGACGAGACGGCGATGGCCGGCGTGCGCGTCGCCTACATCGAGCACGCCGACCCGGTGGGCTCCGTGCCGCCGCCGGCGACGGTCAAGGGCGCCGCGAAGTCCGGCGCCAAGATGATGACCGGCAAGCGGCCGCAGCTGTTCCTCGACCAGCTCGGCGCGCGGCTCGCGTTCGAGCGCTCCGGGGCGAGGCTCTACGAGGCGCTCATCACCAAGTGCGAGGCCGCGGCCGACGGCGTCATCGATCTCGCGCGGCTACGCCACTTCTGCGACGAAGAGGTGCACCATTTCGCGCTCATCAAGGAGTGCATGGAGAAGCTGGGAGCGGACCCCACGGCGCAGACGCCCTGCGCCGACGTGGAAGGCATGGAATCCGCGGGCCTCATGCAGGTGATCACCGACCCGAAGACCACCGTCGCCCAGTCGCTGCACGCGATCCTCATCGCGGAGCTCGCCGACAACGCCGCCTGGGACGGGCTCATCACGCTCGCCCAGAAGATGGGGCATGACGACATGGTGGAGCAGTTCACCGAGGCGCAGCAGGCCGAGCGCGAGCACCTCGAGACGGTGCGCGCGTGGCACGAAGAGCTGGTGCTAACGGAGGCCGACCTGGTGAAGGCTTGAGCCGAGCCGCAGGAACTCCTCCCACGGCTCGGACGGATGCACGCCCTTGATGGCGCGGTCGATGAGGGCCGCGTGCCGCAGCGCTTCATCGATGGCCGCAGGCGGAAAGCGGCGCGCCGCCGCCTGGACGGCGCGCTGCAGCGGCTTGTTGAAGAGGCGATGCTGGGCGAAGAGCGGCTCGAGCGCGCCGCCGTGCGCCGCGCCCTGCAGGACGAACAGCGTCGCCGAAAGCACGAAGAGGACGAAGGTCGGCTGCTCGCCTTCGCCGCGCAGGCCCTCGACCACCCGCACGTAGCGCGCGGTATCGCCGGCGAGCAGCGCCTCGACCGCGGCGTACGGGTCGTAGCGGGCGACGCTCGCCACGGCCTGCTCGACCTGCTCGAGGGTGAGCTCGCCTTGAGGGGCAAGCAAAGCGAGCTTCTGGAGCTCCTGGTGCGCGGCGAGGAGGTTTCCCTCCACGCGGCCGGCGAGGAACTCCAGCACCTCGCGTGGCGCGCGCTGCTTCTGCCGGGCGAGCCGCTCGGCGATCCAGGCGGGGAGGCGGCTTCGCTCCAGCGGCCAGACGTCCACCACCACGCCGGCGCGGGCGAGGCCGGTGAACCATGCCGAATTCTGGCCGGCGCGATCGAGGCGGGGCAGGGTGACGAGAAGCACGACGTCGGGATTGGGCCGCTCGCAGTAGGCGGCGATCGCCTCGCTGCCCGCCGTGCCGGGCTTGCCGCCCGGCAGGCGCAGCTCCACGAGCTTGCGTCCGCCGAAAAGCGAGAGGCTCTCGGTGGCGTGGCGAAACTCGCTCCAGTCGAAGCCGCGCCCGGGCTCGAGCACCTCGCGCTCGGCGTGCCCGCGACGGCGGGCCGCCGCGCGCACGGCGTCGGCCGCCTCCTGGGCGATGAGCGGCTCGTCGCCGTGGATGGCGTACGCCTGGGCGAGCGACTTGCCGAGCTGGGCCTCCAGCTGCTCGGCGCGGACCTGCATTACTGCACCCGGGGAACGGGCTTGCGCGCGGCGGCGACGCGCCGCATGATCTGCTGCACCATGTCGGCCTGCATGTCGCGGTAGAGGAGCTGCTCCTCGTCCTCCTTGGCGAGCAGCTCGGCGTCGTTGAACGACACGTCGCGCGAGATCTCGATGTCGCTCGGCGGCAGGTACTCGGCGCCCTTGCCGTCGTGCAGCCGGATGCGCACGCGGTAGAGAAGCCGGAACTCGCGCACGCGGCCGGTCCCGGTGAGCGAGAGGATCTCCTTCTTGCGCTCCTCGCGCGTGAGCTGCAGGATCGCGTCGGCCTCCGAGGCCGTGTCCACCACCTTCGCGTTCGTTCCCGCCTGGAGGTTGCGCTTGAGGTCGAGCGCGATGCCGCGCGTGGCCCCGGCCACGTAGATGCTCTCGAACGGCACGTCGGCCGTGCCGCGCAGGTGGAAGCCGCAGCCGGCGAGCGAAAGGCAGAGGAGGCCCGCCAGGAGCTTCTTCATGCAACAACGTTCACGAGGCGGCCGGGAACGATGACGATCTTCCTGACGGGCTTGTCGGCGACGTGCCGCTGCACGAAGTCGAGCGACGTCACCAGGGGCTCGAGCGCGGCCCGGTCGGCTTCCCGCGGCACGCGCACGGTGCCGCGCTTCACGCCGTTCACCTGCACCACGAGCTCGACCTCGTCCTGCTCGAGCGCTGCCGGGTCCGGCTCCGGCCAGGCCGCGTGCAGCACGTCCTCGCCGAAGCCGCACTCGCGCCACAAATGGTGCGCGAGGTGCGGCGTAATGGGCGCGAGCAGGCGCACGAGGATCGACAGGCCCTCGACGGCCGTCGCCGTGCCGGGCGAGGGCAGCTTCTCGAGCACGTTCAGGATCTTCATGCAGGCCGAGGCGACGGTATTGAACTGGTGGCGCTGCATGTCGTAGTTCGCCTGCCGGAGCGTGGCGTGGATCTCGTGCCGCGCATCCTTCTGCACGTCGGTCGTCTTGTGCGCCTTGTGCTGCGCGAGCGCGAACGCCCACACGCGCCGCAGGAAGCGGAACGAGCCCTCGACGCTCTCGTCGCTCCACTCCAGCGTGTTGGTGGGCGGCGAGGCGAACATGGTGTAGAAGCGCGCGGTGTCGGCGCCGTACCGGTCGATGAGCGCCTGCGGATCGACGCCGTTGTTCTTCGACTTCGACATGGTGCCGATGCCGCCGTAGACGACCGGCGCGCCGTCGGACTTGCGCCGGGCGGCCAGCACCTTGCCCTTCGCATCCTTCTCGACGATGACGTCCGCGGGGTTGACCCATTCGCGCCGGCCGTCCGCCTCCGTGTAGTAGGACTCGGCGAGCACCATGCCCTGCGTGAGCAGGTTGGTGAAGGGCTCCGCGAGGCCGGGGAGCAGGCCCTCGTCGCGCATCGCGCGCGTAAAGAAGCGCGAATAGAGGAGGTGCAGGATGGCGTGCTCGATGCCGCCGATGTACTGGTCGACCGGCATCCAGTAGCGCGCGCGCTCGTCCACCATGCGATCGGCGTCCGGACAGGCGTAGCGGGCGAAGTACCAGGACGAGTCGACGAACGTGTCCATCGTGTCGGTTTCGCGGCGCGCGTCCTTGCCGCACTGCGGGCACTTCGTCTCGTAGAACGAAGGCAGCCTGGCGAGCGGATTGCCCGTGCCGTCGGGCACGAGGTCCTCGGGCAGGCGCACCGGAAGGTCCTTCTCGGGCACCGGAACGTCGCCGCAGGCCGGGCAATGGATGATCGGAATCGGCGTGCCCCAGTAGCGCTGGCGCGAGATCCCCCAGTCGCGCAGCCGCCATTGCGTCTGCTTTTCACCCAGGCGCTTCGCCGCCAGGTCGGCGGCGATCGCGTCGACGGCCTGCCCGAAATCCATGCCATCGTACTTGCCCGAATTGATGCAGACGCCGTGCTCTGCGTATTCCGGCTTCCACGGCGCGGGCACGGTGTCGCCGAGCCGATGGCGGATGACGGGCTTGATGGGCAGGCCGTACTTTTCCGCGAACTCGAAGTCGCGCTCGTCGTGCGCGGGCACGGCCATGACCGCGCCTTCGCCGTAGCCCATGAGCACGTAGTTCGCCACCCAGACCGGGATCTTCTCCCCGGTCAGCGGATGCGTGGCGAAGATGCCGGTCGGCAGGCCCTTCTTCTCGAGCTGCGCGAGGTCGGCCTCCATGACCGCGCCTCGCTTGCATTCCTCCACGAACTCCCGGACCTCCCGATTCGACCGGGCGGCATGCAGGGCGATGGGGTGCTCGGCGGCGACGGCGCAGAACGTGGCGCCCATGAGCGTGTCGGCCCGCGTGGTGAAGACCCAGAGGGTTTCCTTCCTTCCGTCCAGTTCGTACGGAAACCCGACGCGCACGCCTTCCGACTTGCCGATCCAGTTCTTCTGCATCAGCTTCACCTGCTCGGGCCAGCCGGGCAGCTCGTCGAGCGCCGAGAGGAGCTCCTCGGCGTAGGCGGTGATGCGCAGGAAGTACATGGGAATCTCGCGCTTCTCGACCACCGCGCCGGTGCGCCAGCCGCGCCCGTCGATGACCTGCTCGTTCGCGAGCACCGTCTGGTCCACCGGGTCCCAGTTCACGACGCCGGTCTTCTTGTACGCGAGGCCCTTGCGGAAAAGCCGCGTGAAGAGCCACTGGTTCCACTTGTAGTACTCGGGCCGGCAGGTGGCGAGCTCGCGATCCCAGTCGAGCGCGAAGCCGAGGCTCTTCAGCTGCTTCTTCATGTACGCGATGTTGTCGTAGGTCCAGCGGGCGGGCGGGACCTTGTTCGACATCGCCGCGTTCTCGGCCGGAAGGCCGAAGGCGTCCCAGCCCATCGGCTGCAGGACGTTGTAGCCGCGCATGCGGTAGTAGCGCGTGAGGACGTCGCCGATCGTGTAGTTGCGCACGTGCCCCATGTGCAGCTTTCCCGAGGGGTACGGGAACATGGAGAGGCAGTAGTACTTGGGCCGGCTCGTGTCTTCGGTGACCCGGAACGAGGCGCGGCTTTCCCAGAATTCCTGGGCCTCGCGCTCGACCGCCTGCGCGTCGTAGGTGTCTTGCATGTGAAGATCGTGACGGGAAGCCGCGGATTATAGCTTTCGGCCCACCGCGGGCCGTGTTGGGGACGCCGCCGGCGGGGGGAATTTCTCCCGGCATGCCAGCTTGGCCGCGCGCGGGAAGTAGAATCGCCTCCGGTAAACGCGATCCATTCTCCGTGTCGCTGCATCTCGAACATCTCAACCCCGAGCAGCTTGCCGCAGTCACCCTGCCGGACGAGCACGCCCTCATCCTGGCCGGCGCCGGCAGCGGCAAGACGCGCGTGCTCACCACGCGCATCGCCTGGCTCGTCAAGGCGGGCCGCGTCTCGCCCGCGCAGGTGCTCGCCGTCACGTTCACGAACAAGGCGGCGCGCGAGATGCTCACGCGCCTCACGGCCATGCTGCCTGCCAACCCGCGGGGCCTCTGGATCGGCACCTTTCACGGCCTGTCGAACCGGCTGCTCCGCACCCACTACCGCGAGGCAGGCCTGCCGCAGACGTTCCAGATCCTCGACTCGCAGGACCAGCTCGCCGCCATCAAGCGCCTGCTCAAGGCCCGCAACGTGGACGAGGACCGCTTCGCCGCGCGCGATCTCATGTATTTCATCAACGCCCAGAAGGAGGAGGGCCGCCGCGCGGGCGACGTGCCGCTTACCGACGAGACCGCGCGCGGCTTCGCCGAGCTCTACGCCGCCTACGACGAGCAGTGCCAGCGCGAAGGCGTGGTCGACTTCGCGGAGCTCCTCCTGCGGTCCTACGAATTGCTGAAGCGAAACGAGATCCTGCGGGCCCACTACGGCGAGCGGTTCCGCCACGTGCTGGTGGACGAGTTCCAGGACACGAACCGCCTGCAGTACCGCTGGCTCAAGCAGTTCGCTTCGCCCGGCGGGGCGTTCTTCTGCGTCGGCGACGACGACCAGTCCATCTACCGCTTCCGCGGCGCGAACGTGGGCAACATGGCCGACTTCGAGCGCGAGTTCCGCGTCAGCCACGTGGTGCGCCTGGAGCAGAACTACCGCTCGCACGGCAACATCCTCGACGCTGCCAACGCGCTCATCTCCAACAACCGCAACCGCCTGGGCAAGAACCTGTGGACCTCGGCCGGGCCGGGCGAGCCGCTGCGCGTCTTCGAGGGCGAGTCGGACAACGACGAGGCGCGCTGGCTGGTCGAGGAGGTGCAGGCGCTCGCGCGCGAAGGCACGCGGCTCTCGGACATCGCGGTGCTCTACCGCTCCAACGCCCAGTCCCGCGTCATCGAGCACGCGCTCTTCTCGCAGGGCATCGCCTACCGGGTGTACGGCGGCCTGCGGTTTTTCGAGCGGGCCGAGATCAAGCACGCGCTCGCGTACCTGCGCCTCGTCGCCTTCCCCGACGACGACAATGCGTTCCTTCGCGTGGCCAACTTCCCGCCGCGCGGCATCGGCGCGCGCACCATGGAGCAGATCCAGGACAACGCGGCGCGCGAGGGGGTTTCGCTCTTCCAGGCCATACGGGAAGGGAAGGCGCTCAACTTCCGGAAGCTCATCGAAGAGCTGAGAAGCGAAACGCAGGGCCTGCCGCTGCCGGAGATCGTCGAGCACGTCGTGGCGCGAAGCGGGCTCATCGAGCACTACCGGGGCGAGCGCGAAGGCGCCGATCGCATCGAGAACCTGTCGGAGCTCGTGAACGCCGCGGCCGCCTATTCGCAGGAGGACCGCGAGGTCGAGGTCGGCGAGGAGGTCGACCCGCTCACCGCCTTCCTCGCGCACGCGGCGCTCGAGGCCGGGGAGCACCAGGCGGGCGAAGGGCAGGAGGCGCTGCAGATGATGACGGTGCACTCCGCCAAGGGCCTCGAGTTCGACGTCGTGTTCCTGACGGGCCTCGAGGAAGGCCTTTTCCCGCACGAGCAGAGCGTGCAGGAGGCCGACGGCCTCGAGGAAGAGCGGCGCCTCGCCTACGTCGCCATCACGCGCGCACGGCGGCGGCTCTATCTCTCGCACGCCCAGACGCGGATGCTGCACGGCCAGACGCGCTACAACATCCCGTCGCGCTTTCTCGAGGAGATTCCGGAAGGCCTGATGAAGTGGCTGACGCCGCGCTTCTCGAAGCAGCGGATGTTCCAGCCGGATTTCTCCCGCAGCCAGCACGCCTTCTTCGGCGCGCGCAAGAGCGACGGCGGCAGCGGCTTTCGCATCGGACAGAACGTCGTGCACGCCAAGTTCGGGACCGGCGTCATCGTCGACGCCGAGGGCTCGGGCGAGGAGGCGCGGGTGCAGGTCAACTTCGGCCGCCAGGGCGTGAAGTGGCTCGCGGTTTCCGTGGCGAAGCTGCAAGCCGCCTGACCGCCCGATCGGCGTAAGCGCTCAACCGTCGTCGAGCGCCGAACCGTCGTTCCCGCGAAGGCGGGAACCCATGGTTCTTGAA
>CAYWSG010000057.1:0-19329 GCA_964461055.1 uncultured Enterobacteriaceae bacterium
GTGAAGAGCGAGATGTAGGCGAAGAAGCGCTGGTAGCCCGGGTCGTCGGCCATGTAGCCGATGGTGTAGACGTGCACCATGAGCGACACGAAGGTGACGACCACCATCATGAGCGAGGAGAGCTCGTCGATCTGGAAGCCGATGGCGAGCGCCGTGTCGCCCATCGTGACCCAGGTGTAGACGTTGCCGTTGAACGTATTGCCGTTCAGGACGTCGATGAAGACCCAGACGGACAGGACGAAGGACACCAGCACCGAGGCGATGGTGACGGTGTGCGCGCCGGCGCGGCCCACCAGCCGGCCGAAGAGGCCGGCGACGATGGCGCCGAAGAGCGGCGCGAGCGGCACGACGAGATACGCGGCTTTCATCGGCAGGCGGCCCTCATCCCTTCAGCGAGTCGAGGTCTTCGACGTCGATGGTGCTCAGGTTGCGGAAGAGCAGCACCAGGATCGCCAGCCCTATCGCCGCCTCGGCCGCCGCCACGGTCAGGATGAAGAACACGAACACCTGGCCGGCGAGGTCGCCGAGGTAGTGCGAGAAGGCGATGAAGTTGATGTTCACCGAAAGCAGCATCAGCTCGATGGCCATCAGCAGCACGATGATGTTGCGCCGGTTGAGGAAGATGCCGACCACGCTCATGGCGAAGAGGATCGCCGCAAGCACGAGGAAGTGGTTGAGCGAGAGCGTCACGAGTCGCGCTCCGCGGGAATGGACACCAGGCGGACCCGCTCCGCGGGCCGGGCGCGCAGCTGCTCCGAGACGTCCTGGGCGCGCGTGTCCTTGCGCTTGCGCAGGGTGAGCGCGATGGCCGAGACGATGGCGACGAGAAGGAGCACCGCCGCGATCTCGAACGCGTAGGCGTAATCGGTGTAGAGGACGCGGCCGATGGCCTTGGTATTGCTGTAGCCGGGCGGCAGGGGCTGCACGTTCTCGGCGAAGCGCGCGCGCAGGAGGATGGCGACCATCTCGGCCACCATGATGCCGCCCACCACCGCGGCGAGCGGCAGGTTGCGCCAGAAGCCCTGGCGCACGCGCTCGAGGTTGATGTCGAGCATCATCACCACGAAGAGGAAGAGCACCATGACTGCGCCCACGTACACGACGACGAGCGCGATAGCGAGGAACTCGGCGCGCAGCAGCAGCCAGATCGCCGCTGCGGTGAAGAACGAGAGCACGAGGAATAGCACGCCGTGGACGGGGTTGCGCGCGGTCACGACGAGCGCCCCGGAGACGACCAGGATCGCCCCGAACGCATAGAACACGATGGCCTCGTACATCACGCGCTTCTCTTCCTTCCTTCTTGTTTGTCGAGCGAGCCCGCCTAGCGGTAGCGGGCGTCGGCCTCCCGGTCGCGGGCGATCTGCTCCTCGTAGCGGTCCCCGACGGCGAGAAGCATCGGCTTCGTGTAGTAGAGGTCGCCGCGCTTCTCGCCGTGGTACTCGAGCGTGCGCGTCTCGACGATGGCGTCGACCGGGCAGGCCTCCTCGCAGAAGCCGCAGAAGATGCACTTCACGAGGTCGATGTCGTAGCGGGTGGTGCGCCGGGTGCCGTCCTCGCGCACGTCGGACTCGATGTGGATGGCGAGCGCCGGGCAGACGGCCTCGCAGAGCTTGCAGGCGATGCAGCGCTCTTCCCCGTTCGGGTAGCGCCGCAGGGCGTGCAGGCCGCGGAAGCGCGGGCTCATGGGCGTCTTTTCCTCGGGGAACTGCACCGTGATCTTGCGCGCGAAGAGGTAGCGCCCGGTGAGCGCCATGCCGCGCAGAAGCTCGAGGAGCAGGAAGCTGCGGAAGAATTCGACGAGGCGCGTCATCGCCAGAGGCTCCAGGGGGTCTGCATCCAGATGCCGATCACGGCGATCCAGACGAGCGTCACGGGGATGAAGACCTTCCAGCCGAGCCGCATGATCTGGTCGTAGCGGTAGCGCGGGAACGTGGCCCGGAACCAGATGTAGAAGGACACCACGAAGAAGGTCTTGGCGAAGAGCCAGAAGAATCCGGGGATCCAGTTGAAGAGCGCGCTGTCGATGGGGGGCTGCCAGCCGCCGAAGAACATGAGCACCGTGAGGGTGCTGATGAGGATCATGTTCGCGTACTCGGCGAGGAAGAAGAGCGCGAAGGTCATGCCGGAGTACTCGATCATGTGCCCGGCGACGATCTCCGACTCGCCCTCCACCACGTCGAAGGGGGCGCGGTTCGTCTCGGCCACGCCGGAGACGAAGTAGACGACGAGGATGGGCAGCAGCGGCAGCCAGTTCCACGAGAGGAAGTTGAGCCCCATCGAGGCGAAGTAGCCCTTCCCCTGGCCGTTCACGATGTCCGAGAGGTTCAGGCTGCCGGAGACCATGAGCACCACCACGAAGGCGAAGCCCATGGCGAGCTCGTAGGACAGCATCTGCGCGGCCGAGCGCATGGCGCCGAGGAAGGCGTACTTGGAGTTCGACGCCCAGCCGGCCACGATGACCCCGTACACCCCCATGGAGCTGAGCGCCATGATGTAGAGCAGCCCCGCGTTGATGTCGGCGAGCACCACCTCGGGGGCGAAGGGCACCACCGCCCACGCGGCGAGCGCCGGCATCAGCATGACAACCGGAGCGAGCAGGTAGAGCCCCTTGTTGGCGCTGCTGGGAAGGATGATCTCCTTCAGCAGGAGCTTGATGCCGTCGGCGACCGGCTGGAGCAGCCCGTAGGGCCCCACGCGGTTCGGCCCCAGGCGGATCTGCATCCAGCCGATGAGCTTGCGCTCCCACAGGACCAAATAGGCGACGCAGCCCATGAGCGGCAGCACGATGGCGAGGATGAGGGCGAGGCTCACCACCGTCTCGTAGACGGCCGGCCCCCAGACAGGGCCGAACCAGGCTTCCGGTCGTGTCTGCAGCCACTCCATCAGGCGGCCTTCTCCGCGGCGAGCTTCTCGAGGGTGACCGTGCCCGACATCGGCCCGAGCCCGGCGGTCGAGGGATGCGCGGCGGCGATGCGCACGCACTCGTCGGGCAGTCCGTCGTCGCGCCCGACTTTCAGGCGCGCCTCGCCTTCGCCTTGGCGCACGAGCACCATGTCGTTCGGCCCGAGCCCCAGGCGGGCGAGCAGCCGGGCGTTCATCCAGGCTCGCGGCGCCTGCGCATCCTTCGTCTTCTGCAGCGGCGGCGAGCGGCGCACGAGCGGATCGGCGAAATAGATCGGCACGTCGGCGATGCGCTGGAGGCTGCCTCCTTCAGCGGCCCCACTGCCCGGAGCCTCGGCAGGATCGATCTCGTTGGAGAGCAGCGACGCGATGGAGCGGCCGGCGATGCAGGCGTCCCTCACCTCCTGGATGTTGTCGAGCTCGAAGCCCGGCACCCCGAGGAGGGTTCCCAGCACGCGCAGCACCTTCCAGCCGGGGCGGGCTTCGCCCAGGGGATTCACCGTCGCGTAGAAGCTTTGCAGGCGCCCTTCGGTGCTCACGAAGCTGCCGGCGGTCTCGGTGAACGGCCCGATGGGCAGGATCACGCTCGCGTAGTCGAGGCCGGAGCGGTACGGGCTGAGGACCGCCACGAACCTGGCCGCCCCGAGCGCCGCGCGCGCCGCCTGCGGGTCGGCGCAGTCGAGCTCGGGCTCGGCGTTGAGCACGATGTGCGCCTTCTTGCGCAGCGCCTCGTGGAGGCCGCCGCCCTTCGGCAGCCCGGCGACGTAGCCGCCGACGGAATTCGCCGCTTCGCCCAGGAAGCCGAGGGTGGCGCGGGTGGCCCGGGCGAGCGCCTGCGCGGCGGCGTGGATCGCCGCCGCGTTGGCGTGCTGCTCGGCGAAGTTGCCGAGCAGCACCGCCGGCTTCTTGCCGTCCTTCAGCGCGTCCTCGAAGCCGGCGAAGGCCCCGGCGAGCGCCGAGGGCGCAACGATTTTCTTGCCTGCAATGGGCATGAGCCAGTCGTCGTCGACGGCGTGCAGGACGTAGATGCGGGCGCCGCGCTTGGCCGCCTGGCGCAGGCGATGGGCGATGAGGGGGTGGTCCTTGCGCAGGAACGAGCCGGCCACGAGCACCCGGTCGCACTCGCCGAGCTCGGCGATCGGCATCCCGAGCCAGGGAATGCCGCGGCGCCGGCCGTCGGCGGAGAAGTCGGCATGGCGCAGGCGGAAGTCGGCTGCGCCGCCGAGGCCCTCGGCGAGCCGCCCGGCGAGGTAGAGCTCCTCCAGCGTGGAATGGGGGCTCGCGAGGATGCCCGGCGCCTCGCCCTTCAGGCCCCGCACCGTCTCGTCGAGCGCCACCTGCCAGTCGACTTCTTCCCAGCGGCCGTCGCGCTTGAGGAGCGGGCGCGTCAGGCGGTCGGGCGCATTCAGCCCCTCGTAGGAGAAGCGGTCCTTGTCGGAGAGCCAGCACTCGTTGATGGCCTCGTTCTCGAGCGGCAGCACGCGCATGACGCGGTTCTGCTTCACCTGCACGAGGAGGTTCGAGCCCAGGCCGTCGTGCGGCGAGACGGACTTGCGCCGCGAGAGCTCCCAGGTGCGCGCCTTGTAGCGGAAGGGCTTCGACGTGAGCGCGCCCACCGGGCAGAGGTCGATCATGTTGCCCGAGAGCTCCGATTCGATCGCCCGGCCGACGAACGAGACGATCTCGGCGTTCTCGCCCCGGTTGGCGAGGCCGAGCTCCATGACGCCGCCGATCTCCTGGCCGAAGCGCACGCAGCGCGTGCACTGGATGCAGCGGGTCATTTCCTCCGCCGCCACCAGCGGGCCGAAGTCCTTGCGCAGGACGACCCGCTTCTCCTCGGTGTAGCGCGAGTTGCTGTGGCCGTAGCCCACCGCGAGGTCCTGCAGCTGGCACTCGCCGCCCTGGTCGCAGATCGGGCAGTCGAGCGGGTGGTTGATGAGGAGGAACTCCATGACGCCGTTCTGCGCCTTGCGCGCCATCGGCGAATGGGTCCAGACCTTCATGCCGTCGGTGGCCGGCGTCGCGCAGGCCGGCAGGGGCTTCGGTGCCTTCTCCACCTCGACGAGGCACATGCGGCAGTTGGCCGCGATGGAAAGCTTCTTGTGGTAGCAGAAATGCGGGATGTACGTGCGGACCTTGTTCGCCGCGTCCATCACCGTGGCGCCGTGCGGCACTTCGACCTCGACCCCGTCGATGAAGACCTTGAGCATCAGGCCGCCTCGGCCATGTTGCGGCTCACGTGCGGCTCGAGCCGGGCGCCGGCCCTGCCCCAGCGCGGCTCCACGTCGTGCTTCACGAGGCAGGTCTTGTGCTCGATGTGGTAGACGAACTCGTCCCGGAAGTGCTTGATGAAGCTCTTCACCGGCAGCGCGGCGGCGTCGCCCAGCGCGCAGATCGTGCGCCCGGCAATGTTGTCGGCGACGCTGTCGAGGAGCGCGATGTCGTCGATGCGTCCCCTGCCCTGCTCGATGCGGTTCACCACGCGGTAGAGCCAGCCGGTGCCTTCGCGGCAGGGCGTGCACTGGCCGCACGACTCCTCGAAGTAGAAGTAGGAGAGCCGCTCGAGCGCGCGCACCATGCAGGTGCTGTCGTCCATCACGATGACCGCGCCGGAGCCGAGCATCGAGCCCGCCTTGGCGATGGAGTCGTAGTCCATGTCGGTCGCCATCATGATGTCGGCGGGCAGCACCGGCATCGACGAGCCGCCCGGGATCACCGCCTTCAGCTTGCGGCCCGGTCGCACGCCGCCCGCCATCTCCAGGAGCTTCGCGAAGGGCGTGCCGAGCCGGACCTCGAAGTTGCCCGGCCGCTGCACGTGGCCGGTGACGGAGAAGAGCTTGGTGCCGCCGTTGTTCGGCCGCCCGAGCGCGAGGTAGGCCTCCGCGCCGTGGCGGATGATCCACGGCACGGCGGCGAAGGTCTCGGTATTGTTGATCGTGGTCGGCTTGCCGTAGAGGCCGAAGCTCGCCGGGAAGGGCGGCTTGAAGCGCGGCTCGCCCTTCTTGCCCTCGAGCGACTCCAGGAGCGCCGTTTCCTCGCCGCAGATGTAGGCGCCGTAGCCCGGGTGCGCGTAGAGCTCGTAGGAGAACTCGGAGCCGAGAATGCGCTGGCCGAGGTAGCCGGCGGCATAGGCCTCGGCGAGCGCCTCCTCGAACTGCTCGTAGATCTCCCAGATCTCGCCATGGATGTAGTTGTACCCCGCGGTGGCCGACATCGCGTAGCCGGCGATGATCATTCCCTCGATCACCGAGTGCGGGTTGTAGCGCAGGAGGTCGCGGTCCTTGCAGGTGCCGGGCTCGCCCTCGTCGGAGTTGCAGATCACGTACTTCGGGCCGGCGAACTGGCGCGGCATGAACGACCACTTGAGCCCCGTCGGGAAGCCGGCGCCGCCGCGCCCGCGCAGCGCCGACTTCTTCACCTCGGCCACCACGTCTTCCGGCTTCGTTCTCTCTTCGAGGATCTTCCTCAGCGCGGCATAGCCGCCCCGCGCCTCGTAGTCCTTGAGGCGCCAGTTCTTCCCATCCAGGCCCTTCATGAGGATGGCGTCGGGACCGTAGTCGAGCATCATTTCCGGGAGAGCTCCTCGATGAGGCGGTCGAGCTTCTCGTTCGACATGTAGTCGTGCATCTTCTTGTTGTTCACGAGGAGCACCGGCGCCATGGCGCAGGCCCCCATGCACTCGCCCTCCTTGAGGGTGAAGTGCCCGTCGGGCGTCGTCTCGTCGAAGTCGATGCCGAGCTTCTCGCGCAGATGGTCGGCCGCGGCGAGCGCCCCCTGCAGGCCGCAGGGCAGGCAGGTGCAGATGGTGATCTTGTACTTGCCGGTGGGCTGCAGGTTGTACATCGAGTAGAAGGTCGCCACGTCGTAGACCGCGACCGGCGGCATGCCGAGGTACCGGGCGACGAACTCCATCGTCTCGCTCGAGAGCCAGCCCTTCTCGTCCTGCGCGATGATGAGCGCGGCCATGACTGCGGACTGCTTCTGGTCCGGCGGGTACTTGGCGATCTCGCGGTCGATCTTCTTCAGCGCCTCGGCCGAGAGCAGCGGCTGTTCCGTGACCTCGCTCATCTGTCGATTTCCCCGAACACGATGTCCTGCGTGCCGATGATCGCCACGGCGTCGGCGATCATGTGGCCCCTCGCCATCTCGTCGAGCGAGGCGAGGTGCGCGAAGCCCGGCGCGCGGATCTTCAGGCGGTAGGGCTTGTTCGCGCCGTCGGAGACGAGGTAGATGCCGAACTCTCCCTTCGGCGCCTCGACCGCGGCGTAGCACTCGCCTTCCGGCACGTGCATGCCCTCGGTGAAGAGCTTGAAGTGGTGGATCAGCTCTTCCATGTTGGCCTTCATCTCGGCGCGCGCGGGCGGGGCCACCTTGTGGTTGTCCACCATCACGGGGCCCGGGTTCTTCCGCAGCCAGTCGATGCACTGCTTCATGATGCGGTTCGACTGGCGCATCTCCTCCACGCGCACGAGGTAGCGGTCGTAGCAGTCGCCGTTGCGGCCCACGGGGATGTCGAACTCCAGGCGGTCGTAGACCTCGTAGGGCTGCTTCTTGCGCAGGTCCCAGGCGTGTCCCGAGCCTCGCAGCATGGGGCCGGTGAAGCCGAGCGCGAGCGCGCGCTCGGGGGAGACGACGCCGATGCCCACGGTGCGCTGCTTCCAGATGCGGTTCTCGGTGAGCAGCGTCTCGTAGTCGTCGATGAGCTTCGGGAAGCGCTCGGTGAAGTCCTCGAGGAAGTCGAGCAGCGAGCCCTGCCGGTTGCGGTTGAGCGCCTCGAGGTCCGACTCGCTGCGGAACCTGGAAGGCCCGTACTTCGGCATCGTCGCCGGAAGGTCCCGATACACCCCTCCGGGGCGGTAATAGGCGGCGTGCATGCGCGCGCCCGACACCGCTTCGTAGGCGTCCATGAGGTCCTCGCGCTCGCGGAAGCAGTAGAGGAAGACCGTCATGGCGCCGATGTCGAGCCCGTGCGCGCCGAGCCACAGCAGGTGGTTCAGGATGCGCGTGACCTCGTCGAAGAGGACGCGGATGTACTGCGCCCGCTCCGGGATCTGGATCCCCAGGAGCTTCTCGATGGCGAGCACGTAGGCGTGCTCGTTGCACATCATGGAGACGTAGTCGAGCCGGTCCATGTAGGGAACCGACTGGATGAAGGTCTTGTGCTCGGCGAGCTTCTCCGTCGCGCGGTGCAGAAGGCCGATGTGGGGATCGGCGCGCTGGATGACCTCGCCGTCGAGCTCGAGCACGAGGCGCAGCACGCCGTGCGCGGCCGGGTGCTGCGGGCCGAAGTTGAGCGTGTAGTTGCGGATCTCGGCCATCGCTATTGCGATTCCGCGTAGTTCTCGGCGCGCACGATGCGCGGGGTGACCTCGCGGGGATCGATGGTCACCGGCTGGTAGATGACACGCCGCTGCTCGGGGTCGTAGCGCATCTCGACGTGACCGGAGAGCGGGAAGTCCTTGCGGAACGGGTGGCCGACGAAGCCGTAGTCGGTGAGGATGCGGCGCAGGTCCGGATGGCCCTCGAAGACGATGCCGAAGAGGTCGAACGCCTCGCGCTCGAACCAGTTCGCGGCGGGCCAGACCTCGACGAGCGAGGGCAGGACCGGGAAGGCGTCATCCGGGCAGAAGACGCGCACGCGCAGGCGCCAGTTGTGGCGGACCGAGAGCAGATGAACGACCGCGGCGAAGCGCGGGCCTTCGCGCGGCACGTCGCCATAGCCCGAGTAGTCCACGCCGCAGAGGTCGATGAGCTGCTCGAAGCCGAGGGCCGGGTGATCGCGGAGCTTCTCGCAGCTCGCGCGGTACCCGGCGGCCGGCACCTCGAGGGTGAGCTCGTTCAGGCGCTCGGTGGGCGCGAACCCTTCGGCGACCAGCGCGTCGTGGAGCTTCTGCAGGCGCGGCGTCATCGGGCGATCGTTGCTTTCGAGCTCGGCGTCATCGAGCGATCGTATTGGTTCTTTTGATCTTGTTCTGCAACTGGATGATGCCGTAGAGCAAGGCTTCCGCCGTCGGCGGGCAGCCCGGGACGTAGATGTCCACGGGAACGATACGGTCGCAGCCGCGCACGACGGAATACGAGTAGTGGTAGTAGCCGCCGCCGTTGGCGCAGGAGCCCATGGAGATCACCCAGCGCGGCTCGGGCATCTGGTCGTACACCTTGCGCAGGGCCGGCGCCATCTTGTTGCAGAGCGTGCCCGCGACGATCATCACGTCGGACTGCCGCGGGCTCGGCCGGAACACGACGCCGAAGCGGTCGAGGTCGTAGCGCGCCGCGCCGGCGTGCATCATCTCCACCGCGCAGCAGGCGAGGCCGAAGGTCATGGGCCACAGCGACCCGGTGCGCGTCCAGTTGATCACCGCGTCGAGCTTCGCGGTGACGAATCCCTGCTGCATGACGCCTTCTATCGCCATGTCGCCCCTACTCCCATTCCAGCGCGCCCTTCATCCATTCGTAGACGAAGCCGACGACAAGGATTGCAAGGAACACCATCATCGCGAGGAACCCGGGAAACCCGATGTCGTTCAGCACGGTCGCCCACGGGAAGAGAAAGGCGATCTCCAGGTCGAAGAGGATGAAGAGGATGGCGACGAGGTAGTAGCGCACGTCGAACTTCATGCGCGCGTCCTCGAACGGCTCGAAGCCGCACTCGTAGGGCGAGAGCTTCTCCGGATCCGGCCGGCTCGGGGCGAGCAGCTTGCCCAGCACCATGGGCGCGACGCCGACGCCGAGGCCGACCAGAATGAAGAGCAGAATGGGAAAGTATTCTGCGAGCATAAATCGGTGGTGCCCACGAGCAGACTCGAACTGCTACGGCTTTTTAGGCCACTAGCCCCTCAAGCTAGCGCGTCTACCAATTTCGCCACGTGGGCAGAGCCTTGGATTATCTCCTAAAAATCATCGCGACGCCCCTCATTGCGGCACGTCCTTGCCCGACGGGCGCGCCGGCGCCGGCGCCTCGGGCTGCGCCGCGCGAGGCTCCGCGTCGGGAACCCGGGTTTCGGCCGGCGCGCTCGGCGCCGGGCGCACTCGATCGATCACGCTCTCCGGCTCCCGCGGGCCGCTCGTCGCGAGATAGGCGAGCCCGAGGCTGAGCAGGAAGAAGAGCGTCGCGAGCACCGCCGTGGCGCGCGACAGGAAGTTCGCCGACCCCGTGGCGCCGAAGAGGCTGCTCGAGGCGCCGCCGCCGAAGCCCGACCCCATGTCGGCGCCCTTGCCGTGCTGCAGGAGCACGAGGCCGATGATGGCGAGCGCCAGCAGCACATGCACGATGATGAATACGTTGGTCCAAGCTGCGATTTGCACGTCCCGTCCTTTCGACCTGTCCCGCCTGTCCTTTCGGCTAGCCTTTCGCCGCTGCCCCGGCCGCCTTCGCGATCGCGAGGAACTCCGCGGCCACGAGCGAGGCGCCGCCGATCAGCCCGCCGTCCACGTCCGGCATGGCGAAAATCGCCGCCGCGTTGGCGGGCTTGACGCTCCCGCCGTAGAGGATGCGCGTGCCCTTGAAGATGCGCCGGCGAATGAACGCGTGCACTTCCTGCGCCTGCCCCGGCGTCGCCGTCTTTCCCGTCCCGATCGCCCAGACCGGCTCGTAGGCGACGACCGCGCCCGAAAACGCCTCCACGCCGGTGGTGGTGAGCACTTCGTCGAGCTGGCGCGCGACGACCGCTTGCGTGCGCCCCGCTTCGCGCTCTTCGAGCGTCTCGCCCACGCAAAGGATCGGCGTGAGCCGCGCATCGAGGGCCGCGGCGAACTTCGCCGCCACCTGGGCGTCGGTCTCGCCGTAGAGCTGGCGGCGCTCCGAGTGCCCGACGATCACGTAGCGGCAGCCGAAATCAACCAGCATCGCCGCCGACACCTCGCCCGTATAGGCGCCCTGCCGGTGCTCGCTCAGGTTTTGAGCGCCCCACGCGACGGGGGTTCCGCGGAGTTGCTCGGAGGTCTCCTGCAGGTACGGAAAAGGCACGCAGACGGCGCATTCCACCCCGTCCATGCCGGGGATTCCCGCGAGCACGGCCTCGAGGAGCGCACGGTTCGATGCGCGGCTGCCGTGCATTTTCCAGTTGCCGGCAATGAGCCGAGCGCGCGTCATCCTGCGGGGTCTCTCCGGGAATCGATAAAAGCGCTGAATTTTACTGCAATGCGGCGGTGCAGCGGTGCCCGCCGGAGCACCGGACGCGCGGCGCGGAGCACCGCGCCATCAAACGGCGGTGGCCTACGCGGCCGCGGCGCGCCTGACCGCTTCGGCGATGCCCGCGGCTGCGGCCTCGATCGCCTCGCGCGGCTCTCCTTCCACCATCACCCGCAGCACGGGCTCGGTGCCGGAGGGCCGCAGGAGCACGCGTCCACGGCCCTCCAGCGCCTTCTCGGCCTGCTCGCGCGCCCGCGCCACCGCGGCGTGCGCCTTCCAGTCGAAGCCGCGCGGCACGGCCACGTTGAGGAGGACCTGCGGGTACATCACCAGCTCCGCCGTCAGCTCGGCGAGCGAGGCGCCCGACTCGCGCATGGCGTGCAGGACCTGCAGCGCCGAGACGATGCCGTCGCCCGTGGTGTGCTTCTCGAGGCAGATGAGGTGCCCGGAGTTCTCGCCCCCGAGCGGCCAGCCCCGCTCGCGCATGAGCTCGAGCACATAGCGATCGCCCACGCGGGCGCGCCCGAAGGCGACGCCGAGCCGCCGCATGGCGTTCTCGAACGCGAGGTTCGTCATGAGCGTGCCGGCCACCCCCCGTACCGGCCCCTTGGCCGAGCGATGGCGCACGATGGCGTAAAGGAGCTGGTCACCGTCGTAGAGGCGGCCCTGGGCGTCGGCCATGACGACGCGGTCGCCATCGCCGTCGAGCGCGATGCCGGCATCGGCGCGCTGGGCGCGCACCTCGGCGACGAGGGCCTCCGGCGAGGTCGCGCCGCAGCCGTCGTTGATGTTCGTGCCGTCGGGCGCCACGCCGATCGCCGAGACGTCGGCGCCGAGCTCGTGGAAGACGTGCGGCGCGATGTTGTAGGCCGCGCCATGGGCGCAGTCCACCACGATCCTCATGCCCTTCAGGTGCAGCTCGCTCGGGAACGTGGACTTGCAGAACTCGATGTAGCGCCCGCCGGCATCCTCGCGCCGCCACACCTTGCCGAGCTGCGCGGCCTCGTTGCAGCCCATGCCGCCGTCGATCGCCTGCTCGATGGCGGCCTCGGTGCTGTCAGGGAGCTTGAAGCCGTCCCCGGAGAAGAACTTGATGCCGTTGTCGGCATAGGGATTGTGGGAGGCGCTGATGACCACGCCCGCCGAGAGCCGCAGGGCGCGCGTGAGGTAGGCGACCGCAGGCGTCGGAATCGGCCCGCACATGTGCACGTCGACGCCGGCGGCGGTGAGCCCGGCCTCCAGCGCCGACTCGATCATGTACCCGGAGATGCGCGTGTCCTTGCCGATGAGCACGGCCGGATTGCCCGCCTGGCCCGAGAGCACCTTGCCCGCCGCGTAGCCCAGGCGCAGGACGAACTCGGGCGTCATCGGGCCCGCGCCGACGGTGCCCCGCACGCCGTCGGTACCGAAATACTTGCGCGTCATCCCGATTCCATCCCTTCGTAAGCCTCCCAGACGCGCACCACGTCGCGGGTTTCCCGAACATCGTGCACCCTCAATATTCTCGCGCCGCCCTGCAGCGAGAGCAAAGCCATCGCGAGGCTCGCGGGCAGGCGCTCGTCCGGGGCCGTCCGGCCGGTGATGCGCCCGAGCGAGGACTTGCGCGACCAGCCGGCGAGCACCGGCAGCCGCAATTCCTCCCGCAGGCGCCGAAGGCTCCTCAGCAGCGCGAGGTTATGGCCGAGCGTCTTGCCGAAGCCGAAGCCGGGATCCACGACGATGCGGTCCCGGGCGATGCCGGCCCGCTCGCAGGCATCCGCCCGCTCGCGGAGGAAGCCGAGCACTTCGCCCACCACGTCATCGTAGCGGGGCGCCTGTTGCATGGTCGCGGGCTCCCCTTTCATGTGCATGAGGCAGACGGCGCATTGGCTTTCGCGCACGGCCTCGAGCGCGCCCGGCGCGCGCAGCGCCTCGATGTCGTTGATCATCGAGGCGCCGGCTTTCAGCGCTTCGCGCATGACTTCCGGTCGCCTCGTGTCGACGGAAACGGGCTTCCCGAGGCCCTTCAGCCCTTCCAGCACGGGAAGGATGCGATCGCTCTCCTCCTGCGGGGACACGGCGAGGGCGCCGGGGCGCGTGGACTCGCCGCCCAGATCGACGATGTCGGCGCCTTCCTCCACCAGCCGAAGCGCATGCGCAACAGCGGCCTTCGCTTCGAAGAAGCGGCCGCCGTCGGAGAAGGAATCGGGCGTGACGTTGACCACGCCCATGAGGAGCGGACGGTCCAGCGGCACGGAAAACCTTCCGCACCGCAGGACCGCCATGGGACCTACGTCGGTTCGACCGTCAGGCTGCAGGGGTCGGCGCGGTGGCGCCTTCCGGCCCGCCGCTGCTCGCCGGCGGCTTGGCCGGCGCATGCGAGCCGCTCGGCTTCGGCGGACGCGGCGGACGGCCCTCCATGATGTCGTTGATCTGCTCGGCGTCGATGGTCTCCCACTCGAGCAGCGCCTTCGCCATCGCCTCGACCTTGTCGCGGTTCTCCTCGATGAGCTTGCGCGCGAGGTGGTACTGCTGGTCGATGATGCGGCGGATCTCGGCGTCGACCTTCTGCATGGTCGCTTCCGACACATTCTTGTGCGTCGTGACGGCGCGGCCGAGGAAGATCTCGCCCTCCTGCTCGCCGTAGACCATGGTGCCGAGCTCGTCCGACATGCCCCACTGCGTGACCATGCGGCGCGCGATCTCGGTGGCGCGCTCGAAGTCGTTCGAGGCGCCGGTGGTCATCTGGTGCATGAAGACTTCCTCGGCGATGCGCCCGCCGAAGAGCACGGCGATCATGTTGAGCAGCCGCTCGCGGTCCTGGCTGTAGCGGTCCTCCGTGGGCAGCTGCATCGTCACGCCGAGCGCCCGGCCGCGCGGGATGATGGTCACCTTGTGCACCGGATCGGTCTTCGGCAGCAGCTTCGCGACGATGGCGTGGCCCGACTCGTGGTAGGCGGTGTTGCGCCGCTCCTCCTCGGGCATGACCATCGAGCGGCGCTCCGCCCCCATGATGATCTTGTCCTTGGCGCGCTCGAAGTCGTCCATGTCGACGAGGCGCTTGTTCTGGCGAGCGGCGAAAAGCGCCGCCTCGTTCACCAGGTTGGCGAGGTCCGCGCCCGAGAATCCGGGCGTGCCGCGCGCGATGATGTCGGGCTTTACGTCCGGCGCGAGCGGCACCTTGCGCATGTGGACCTTCAGGATTTCCTCCCGCCCCCGAATGTCCGGCAGGGGCACGACGACCTGGCGGTCGAAGCGCCCGGGGCGAAGCAGCGCCGGGTCGAGGACGTCGGGCCGGTTGGTCGCGGCGATGACGATCACGCCCATCGTCGCCTCGAAGCCGTCCATCTCGACGAGAAGCTGGTTCAGCGTCTGCTCGCGCTCGTCGTTGCCGCCGCCCAGGCCCGCGCCGCGCTGGCGGCCGACCGCGTCGATCTCGTCGATGAACACGATGCAGGGCGCGTGCTTCTTCGCCTGCTCGAACATGTCGCGCACGCGCGCGGCGCCGACGCCGACGAACATCTCGACGAAGTCGGAGCCGGAAATGGAGAAGAAGGGGACCTTGGCCTCGCCGGCGATGGCGCGCGCGAGCAGGGTCTTGCCGGTGCCGGGGCTGCCGACCATCAGCACGCCGCGCGGAATGCGCCCGCCGAGCTTCTGGAACTTGGTCGGGTCGCGCAGGAAGTCGACGAGCTCCGCGACCTCTTCCTTCGCCTCCTCGCAGCCGGCGACGTCGGCGAACGTGACGGTGTTGGTGGACTCGTCCAGCATGCGCGCGCGCGACTTGCCGAACGAGAACGCGCCGCCGCGCCCGCCGCCCTGCATCTGGCGCATGAAGAAGATCCACACGCCGATGAGCAGCAGCATCGGGAACCAGGAGACGAAGATGTTCATGAGGAGCGAAGGCTCCTCTTCCGGCTTCGCCTCGACCTTGACCCCGTACTTCAGAAGATCCGAGACGAGCCAGATGTCGCCCGGCGAGTAGCTCGTGACGCGCTTGCCGTCGGCGGTGGTCGCCTTGAGCTGGCGGCCTTCGATGGTGACCTTGGCGATGCGGCCGGCCTTCACCTCCTCGAGGAACTGCGAGTACTCCATCGGCGCCTGGACGGTCTGGCGCGTGTTGAACTGGTTGAACACGGTCATCAGAACCAGCCCGATGACGAGCCAGATGACCAGGTTCTTGAGCATGTTATTCAAAGGCTTAACTCCTTGAGGGGCGAAAGGGCATGTTACGCCGTTTTCGCAGAGCACAAAAGACCGCGGGCGACCAGATACGTTTCACTGGACTCTCCCCGCGATGCGCCCGGCTTGACCACCTTGACCTTGCGAAAAGCCTCCTTGAGCCGCTTCATCAGGTCGTCGAACGCCTCGCCATGAAAGGCTTTGACAACGAAAACGCCCTCCGGCTTCAGCGCCCGCCCGCAAAAATCGATTGCGCCCTCGGCGAGCGAAAGGCTGCGCGCCTGGTCGATGTTCCCGATTCCCGACAAATTGGGAGCCAGATCGGACAGCACCACGTCGGCCCGGGCGCCACCCAGCGCGTTCAGGACGGCGGGATCGCGAAAATCGCCTTTGAGCACCGTTACCCCGGAGATGGGGGCAATCGGCAGAAGATCAATCGCGACGACGCGCCCGCCCGGCCGGACGCGCTCGGCGGCGAGCTGGGACCAGCCGCCAGGCGCGGCGCCGAGGTCCACCACCGTGGCGCCCGGGCGCAGTACCCGCTCCCGCTCGTCGATTTCCATGAGCTTGAAGGCTGCCCGCGAGCGGTAGCCCTTCTCTTTTGCCTTGCGGACGTAGGGATCGGTCACATGGCGCCTCAGCCATTGCTTGCTCGACTTGGCCATTCCCTATGATAGTCATGGCATGAACGCCTCCCCCGCAAAGGAACCGGCCTGCGGCCCGCTCACCGCGAAGGAACGCCAGGCGCTCAAGGCCCGCGCCCACAAGCTCGAGCCGATCGTCACCATCGGCGGCAAGGGTCTCACCGGGGCGGTCCTGCGCGAGATTGAGCTCGCGCTCAAGGCGCACGCACTCGTGAAGATCCGCGCCGCCGCCATGGAGCGCGACGAGCGCCGCGCCGCCTTCGAGGCGATCTGCGAGCGCACCGGCGCGCACCCCGTGCAGCACGTCGGCAAGGTCCTCGTCGTCTACCGCAGGGGCGACGAGGAGGCGTAGCGCGCCATGGCCTGCTCTTTTTCGGCTATTCGTAGCGGACGTCGAGGATTTCGTAGGTCTTGAGGCCGCCGGGGGTCTGGACCTCGACGGACTCGCCGGCTTCCTTGCCGATCAGCGCGCGCGCGATGGGCGAGCTCACCGAGATGCGGCCCGCCTTGATGTCGGCCTCGTCCTCGCCGACGATCTGCCAGGTGGCCTTCTCGCCGTCGCCGTCCTCGACCTCGACCGTGGCGCCGAACACGCAGCGTCCATCGGCGTCGAGGAGCTTCGGATCGATGATCTGCGCGTTGGCGAGCTTGCTTTCCACCTCCGCGATGCGGCCCTCGATGAAGCCCTGCTTCTCGCGCGCGGCATCGTACTCGGCGTTCTCGGACAGGTCGCCGTGCGAGCGCGCCTCGGCGATCGCCTGCGTCACCGCCGGGCGCTCGACCGTCTTCAGACGGTGAAGCTCTTCGCGCAGGAGCTCCGCCCCGCGCTTGGTCATGGGCGTCTTGGCCATGGTCCCGATGTTACGACGGAATGGCGGTGAGGTTCGCCGGCGGCGCGGCGGCGGGCGCCTCGGCGCCGCCGCCGCGCAGGTCCGCGTGCAGGTCCTGCAGCCGGTACGGCTCCAGGCTCGCGAGGTGCTTCATGCCTGCGCAGGCCGCCTTCGCGCCCGCCACGGTCGTGTAGTAGCTGACGCGACCCGCGATCGCCGTGATGCGGATGGCGCGCGAATCGGAGCTCGCCGTGCGGGTCGCTTCGGTGGTGTTGAGGATGAAGCTCACCTCGCCGTTCTTGATCATGTCGACGATGTGCGGCCGGCCCTCGACCACCTTGTTCACCGGGGTGACCGCGATGCCGTGCGTCTTCAGCACGCCGGCGGTCCCGCGGGTGGCGAGGAGCGAGAAGCCGAGCTCGAGGAGGTCGCGCGCGATGTTCACGGCCGCGACCTTGTCGCCGTCGCGCACGCTGATGAACGCCCGGCCGCCGCGGGGCAGGCGAACGCCGGCGGCGAGCTGCGACTTCACGAACGCCTCGGCGAAGGTGCGCCCCACGCCCATGACCTCGCCGGTGGACTTCATCTCGGGGCCGAGGATCGGGTCGACGCCGGGGAACCTCGCGAACGGGAACACCGCCTCCTTCACCGAGAAGTAGGACGGCGTCACCTCCTCGGTCACGCCCTGCTCCTTGAGCGTCCTGCCCGCCATGCAGCGCGCGGCGATCATGGCGAGGGGGAGCCCCGTGGCCTTGGACACGTAGGGCACGGTGCGCGAGGCGCGCGGGTTCACCTCCAGCACGTAGATCTGGTCGCCCTGGATCGCGTACTGCACGTTCATGAGCCCCAGCACCTTGAGCGACTTGGCGAGCCGCTCGGTCTGGCGGCGCAGCTCCCGCTCCACGTGGCCCGCCAGCGAGTGCGGCGGCAGGCAGCAGGCCGCGTCGCCCGAGTGCACGCCCGCCTGCTCGACGTGCTCCATGATGCCGCCGATCAGCACCTGCTTTCCGTCGCTCACGCAGTCGACGTCCACCTCGATGGCATCCGAGAGGTAGCGGTCGATGAGCACCGGCGAGTCGTTCGATACCTTCACCGCTTCGCGCATGTAGCGCTCGAGGTCGGCCTGCCAGTGGACGATCTCCATCGCGCGGCCGCCGAGCACGTAGCTCGGCCGCACGACCACGGGATAGCCGATCTCCTCGGCCAGCTTGAGCGCCGCCGCCGCCGAGCGCGCGGTGCGGTTGGGCGGCTGCAGGAGCTTGAGGCGGTTCACGAGCTTCTGGAAGCGCTCGCGGTCCTCGGCGATGTCGATGGAGTCGGCGCTCGTGCCGATGATCGGCACGCCGGCCTCGGCGAGGTCGCGCGCCAGCTTGAGCGGCGTCTGGCCGCCGTACTGGACGATCACGCCCCAGGGCTTCTCCGTCTCGACGATCTCGAGCACGTCCTCGAGCGTGAGCGGCTCGAAGTACAGCCGGTCGGAGGTGTCGTAGTCGGTGGAGACGGTCTCCGGGTTGCAGTTGACCATGATGGTCTCGAACCCGTCCTCGCGCAGCGCGAACGCGGCGTGCACGCAGCAGTAGTCGAACTCGATGCCCTGGCCGATGCGGTTGGGACCGCCGCCGAGCACGATGATTTTCTTCCGCTCGGTGGGCGCCGCCTCGCACTCCTCCTCGTAGGTGGAGTACAGGTAGGCCGTCTTGGTGGAAAACTCCGCCGCGCAGGTATCGACCCGCTTGTACACCGGACGGATGCCGAGCTCGTGGCGCCTCGCCCGCACCGCCTTCTCGTCGGTATTGAAGAGATAGGCGAGCCTGCGGTCCGAGAACCCCTTCCGCTTGAGCATCCGGAACGTGTCCGGATCGACGTCGGCAAGCTTCCGGTCGTCGAGCTCCATTTCCAGCTCGACGATCTCCTTGATCTGGTCGAGGAACCACGGATCGATGCGGGTGAGCCGGTGGACCTCCTCGAGCGTGAAGCCGTTCTCGAAGGCGTCGCCGACGTACCAGATGCGCTCGGGCCCCGGCTCGCCGAGCTCCTTCTCGATCGTCTCGCGGTCGGTGGTGCGCTGGTTCAGGCCGTCCACGCCGACCTCGAGCCCGCGCAGCGCCTTCTGGAACGACTCCTGGAAGGTGCGGCCGATCGCCATCACCTCGCCCACCGACTTCATCTGCGTCGTCAGGCGGTCGTTCGCCTGCGGGAACTTCTCGAAGGCGAAGCGCGGCACCTTGGTGACGACGTAGTCGATGGTCGGCTCGAACGAGGCGGGCGTCGCGCCGCCGGTCACCTCGTTCGCGATCTCGTCGAGCGTGTAGCCGACCGCGAGCTTGGCCGCCACCTTGGCGATCGGGAAGCCGGTCGCCTTCGACGCGAGGGCGGAGGAGCGGGACACCCGGGGGTTCATCTCGATCACGACCATGCGGCCGTCGTCCGGGTTGATGGCGAACTGGACGTTCGAGCCGCCGGTGTCGACGCCGATCTCGCGCAGCACCGCGATGGAGGCGTCGCGCATCACCTGGTATTCCTTGTCGGTGAGCGTCTGCGCCGGCGCGACGGTGATCGAGTCGCCCGTGTGCACGCCCATGGGGTCGAGGTTCTCGATGGAGCACACGATGATGCAGTTGTCGCGGCGGTCGCGCACCACCTCCATCTCGAACTCCTTCCA
>CAYWSG010000058.1:0-3148 GCA_964461055.1 uncultured Enterobacteriaceae bacterium
GGCGCGCGTCCTGCACGAGCTGCGAGGGCGCGTAGAAGCCCATCGGCTGGCTGTTGAGGAGCGCCGCGCAGAACGCCGCGGGGTGATGGCGCTTCAGCCACGAGGAGACGTAGACGAGGAGCGCGAAGCTGGCCGAATGCGACTCGGGGAACCCGTACTCGCCGAAGCCGAGGATCTGGCGATAGAGTGCGTCGGCGAAGTCCGGCGGATAGCCGTTTCGCCGCAGGCCGTCCTTCAGCTTCGCCTCGAACTGCTGGAGGTTCCCGGAGCGGCGCCAGGCCGCCATCGAGCGGCGCAGGCGATCGGCCTCCCCGGGCGTGAAGCCGGCGGCGACCATGGCGAGCTGCATGACCTGCTCCTGGAAGATCGGCACGCCGAGCGTCCTTTCGAGCACGCCCTCGACCTGCGGGCTCGGATACGTGACCGGCTCCTCGCCGCGCCGGCGCCGCAGGTAGGGATGCACCATGCCGCCCTGGATCGGGCCCGGGCGCACGATGGCGACCTCGATCACGAGGTCGTAGAAGCACCGGGGCCGCAGCCTCGGCAGCATGCTCATCTGCGCGCGCGACTCGATCTGGAACACGCCGATGGTGTCGGCCTTCTGGATCATCTCGTAGGTGAGCGGATCCTCCGGCGGCACGTCCTGCATGCGCAGGCCGACGAAGTCGAGCGCGCGGCGGATCGCCGAGAGCATGCCGAGCGCCAGCACGTCGACCTTGAGCAGCCCGAGCGCCTCGAGGTCGTCCTTGTCCCACTGGATGACCGTGCGCTCGGGCATGGCCGCGTTCTCGACCGGCACGAGCCCGGCGAGCGGCCCGCGCGAGATGACGAAGCCGCCCACGTGCTGCGAGAGGTGCCGCGGGAAGCCGACGAGCGCGCCGGCGAGCTCGAGCACCGGGCTCGTGGGCGGGATCTTCGCGTCCCAGAAGGCGAAGCGCTTCGCCAGGGCGTCCACCTCGGCCGCCGGCAGCCCGAGCGCCTTGCCGACGTCGCGCACGGCGCTCTTCGCGCGATAGCAGATGACCGTGGCGGCGAGCGCCGCCCGGTCGCGCCCGTACTTGCCGTAGAGGTACTGGATCACCTCCTCGCGCCGCTGGTGCTCGAAGTCGACGTCGATGTCGGGCGGCTCGTCGCGCTCGCGCGAGACGAAGCGCTCGAAGAGCATGTTCATGCGCCCCGGGTCCACCTCGGTGATGCCGAGCGCGTAGCACACCGCCGAGTTCGCCGCCGAGCCGCGGCCCTGGCAGAGGATGCCGCGGCGGCGGGCAAAGCTCACCACGTCGTGCACCGTGAGGAAGAAGGGCTCGTAGCCGAGCTCGGCGATGAGGGCGAGCTCGTGCTCGACGAGGCTTCGCACCTTGCCGGGCACGCCGCCGGGAAAGCGCCCGGCGAGCCCCTCCTCGGTGAGCCGGCGAAGCCACCCGGCCGGCGTCTCGCCCTCGGGCACGAGCTCGGCGGGATACTCGTAGCGCAGGCTGTCGAGCGAGAAGGCGCAGCGATCGGCGATCGCCACGCTCTCGGCGAGCCAGTGCGGCGGGTAGAGCTGCGCGAGCCGCATGCGAAGCCGCAGGTGCCGCTCGGCGTTCGGAAAGAGCGCATGCCCGCACTGGGCAACCGGCCGCCCGAGGCGAATGGCGGTGAGGACGTCCTGCAGCCTGCGGCGCGAGCGCACGTGCATGTGCACGTCGCCGGCGGCGACGACCGGCAGGCTGCTCGCGCGAGCGAGCGCCTCCAGGGCTTCGCGCTTTCCGCGGTCGTTCGGCCCGCAATGAAGCTCGGCGGCGAGCCACGCCCTGCCGCCGAAGCGCTCGGCGATCCAGCGGCCCTGCGCTTCATCGGCTTCGCCGGCGAGCAGCACCAGGACTTCCTCGCCGCCCAAGAGCTCGAGATCGGCCCGCGAGAGCGAATACGTCCCCTTCCTTGCGCGCCGCCGTCCTGCCGTGATGAGCGTGCTGATCGCGCCGTAGGCGCGCCGGTCGGTGGCGAGCAGGACGAGCTTCATGCCGTCGTCGAGCCGCACTTCCGTGCCGACGATGAGCTTGAGCCCGATCTCCTTCGCGGCGAGGTGCGCGCGCACGACGCCCGCCATCGAGCACTCGTCGGTGAGCGCGAGCGCCGAGTACCCGAGCGCGGCCGCCCGCTCCACCAGCTCCTCGGGGTGCGACGCGCCGCGAAGGAAGCTGAAGTTCGAGAGGCAATGCAGCTCCGCGTAGCGCGGAAGCTCAGGCGAAGAGGCCATGCACGAACCACCCGCCGTCTTCGCGGTACACCCACAGGAGCGACCCCTCGGCGGAGCGCGCGACGAAGTAGTCGCGCCGGGCCTCGTCGCCGTCCCACCAGCCGCATTCGATGCGCTCGGGGCCCGCGAGGCGCTCGAAGCTTCCGGGGTCGGCGCGGCGGGGTGATTCGAAGAGCCATGCCGGCCGCGGCCCCGGCGGGACGAACTCGCGCGGATCCCACTCCCCCGGCTCGACGCGCCGCCAGGCGTGCTCGGGCCGATGGTCGGGCTGCACGGTGAAGCCGTGGACCGCCCCGGCGCCCAGGCGCGCCTCGAGGCGCTCGACGAGCTGCGCCCAGGCCTCGCCCTCGGCCCGCGCGTCGCCGAAGAGCCCGGCGCTGCGGCCCGCGAGCGGCTCGAGCTCGTCGGCCTGCAGGCGGATCGCCTCGACGCCGTGGCGCAGCGCGACAGTGCCGAGCCGCTCGTGGAGAAGGCGCGCGAAGCGCTCGGTGTCGCGCGCCGGCGAGGCGAGCCGTACCTCGACGGGCGTGGCACGCCCCTTCTCGTGCTGCAGCGTGAGGACGAAGCGGCGCACGCCGGCATGGCGCGCGGCGAGCAGGCCGGCGAGCTGCGCGAGCAGGCGCCGCGCGGCGAAGAGCACGCCTTCGGCGTGCGTCACGATCCCCGGGAGCTCGAGCGCCGCGTCGAAGCGCCCGGGCGGGTGGAAGAACTCGCGCGGCTCCGGCGCGCGGCCGAGGGCGCGGTCGAGCGCCTCGACGAGCCCGGCGCCGCAGCGCTTCGCCAGCCCGTCGCGCGGCAGGCGCATGAGCGCGCCGACGGTGTCGATGCCCACGCTCTTCAGGAATGCGACTGCCTGCGCGTCGCCCACGCACTCCACCGGCAACGCCTCGAGCGGCCCGGACCTTCCTT
>CAYWSG010000058.1:3248-18954 GCA_964461055.1 uncultured Enterobacteriaceae bacterium
CCGCTGCGCGCGCGCCAGAGCGCGGCGCGCGGCGTGGCGGCGAGCGCGAGCGTCGCCTCGACGCCGAGCTCGTCGAGCCCCGCGCGCAGGGTGGCGAGCAGCGCGCGCGTCCCGCCGAAATAGCGCAGGCTTCCCTGCACTTCCGCGAGAAGCGCCTGCGGCGGCTCGAGCGACACCTTAGGCGTGAACTGGCAGGTCCAGGCGGCGAGGCGCTCGAGCGCCGTCGCGGGCGGGGGCTGGTGGAGATGCAGGGCGACCCAGAGCATGGAGCGGTCCGAACTGCGACAGGCGCACCGGCAGGCGCAGCGGCGCCGCCGCCGGCGGGCCGCGGCGCTTGAGGATGCGAAGGCCGAGCGCGTCGCCGGCCGGCTCGAGCGCGAGGCGCAGCGCCGCCGGCGAGGGCTCGCGCGCGGCCGCTGCCGGGCGGAACAGCGCGACGAGCGCAGGGCTCGCCTCGGCGGCGACGGCGAGGCGGCGGAGCTCCTCGTAGCGCGCCTGCGCGAACCAGGCGAGCAGCGCATGGCAGGCGCCGGCGCGCAGCACCTGCTCGGCCGCCCAGAGCGCGTCGCGCCTACCCGGGGTGCGGATGACGGCGAGGTGGACGAGATCGACGCCCGCCGCCGCGAGCGCCGGCGCGTACGGCAGGTGCGGCGGCGCGAGCCAGGCGATGCGCTTGCCTTCGGCGGTGAGCCGCGCGAGCGCCGGCAGGAGAAGCTGCAGCTCCCCGATGCCTTCCTGGCGGCCGAGGAGCTCCGTCAGCGCGCCGCGCGGCCATCCGCCGCCCGGCAGCGCCGCATCAAGCGTCGCGTAGCCCGTAGGGACGGCCTCGGCCGCGGCGGCAAGCGCCGCGCCGCGCCAGACCGGATGCTTCGCGAGGACGGCTTCGAGGGAGGACATGAACTGTATTTTTATACAGTATCCGCTCCGCCTGCAACGGAAAACTGGGACGCGCCGGAAAGCCTCGAGGCTTCAGCCCAGCGCCGCGAGCGCCGGGGGAACCTGGCGCCGCACGAGCGCGTTGCGCGCGGGCCATTCTTCCTCGGGCGCGAGCGTCTCGAGGAAGCGCACTTCCCCGCCGGCGAGCACCGCGAGCGGCACGCCGTCGCGGAAAAGCAGGCGGTTTCCCGTCAGCGCAGCAAGCCGCGGGCCCGGCGTCAGGATGCCGACCAGATTGAGCGGATCGGCGCCGCTCACGCTGAGGAGCGCCCCCGTGCGCTCGGCGCGCCGCGCGTCGCGCAGGAGCCCGATCGCCTCGGGCGCCGCGAACTGCTCGCCCGACACGCCGGCCACGAACCGCCCGCCGCGGATCTCGCCCCTCGCCTCCAGGCGCCGGTAGCAGCGCAGGAGATCGCGCCACGGGGGCAGCCAGTCGGCCTCGCGCGCCGTCAGGCGCCAGAACACCACGCCATAGCGCCGCAGGAGCGCCCGGGCGGCGTGCTCCACGAGCTGGGGATACTCGGCCGGGCTCGCCTCGCGGCGTCGCACGAGCGACCAGCGGCCGGCATCCTCGAGCCCGAAGAGCGCCCCGCGCCGGCGGCGGCCGGCGTGGCTCGCCCGCCGCCGGTCGGCCGGCACGAGGAGTGCCCGCAGGCCGGCGAAGCTGTCGGCGGTCACGAGCCCCTGCGCGACGAGCTCGCCCAGCGCCTCTTCGGCCTGCAGCTTGAGGAGCCCCGTCCCTTCCACGACCTCCTCGAAGAACGAGGCGCCGTGCGTGGAGAGGTAGTCGCGCACCTGCCGGGCCCGGGCCGATAGCGCGGCATCGGCCGAGGGAGCCCCGGCGATGGAAGTCCACGCGGAAAGGTGCCGGCGCGGCAGGAGGGCGATCGGCGTGGTCCGCACGGGGCTCGCCGGGCGCTCGCCGCCCGCTCGGGCGCCGTCGAGGCGAGCCCACGCGACGCGCCCGGCCAGGCTGAGCTCCGCGAGCCAGGCCGGGTCGTACTCGTTCACGCGGGCGGGCAGAAGCTCCGTTTCCCAGGCCGCCGCCGGTGCCTCGAACCCTTCGAGCTGCGCGACCACGCCCGCCACCGCGTCCGGGCCCTCGACCCGCGCCTCGGGCGCGACGCGCTGCCAGTGGAAGAGGAAGCGCAGGAAGTCGCGCATCTCCACCGGCTGGATCTCCTGTCGCAGGCGGTTGACCGTGTAGCGATGGATGCGCGCGAGGATGCGCCGCTCGCACCACTCCTCCGCCTTCGCATCCGGGGTGAAGCGCCCGCGCATGACGGTGCCTTCCGCTTCCAGCGCAAAGAGGGCTGCTTCGGTGTCCGCCGGCGAAAGGCCGAGCGGCGCGCCGAGCGCCTGCGCCGTCACGGGCCCGCTTCCCTGGAGCCGGTCGCGCAGGATTTCCTTCAACGCGTCTTCGCGCGTCCATGTCCTCGTCCCGGAGACGGAAGGGACCGGAATGGCAGGCTCCGGCCGCGCCTGCGGAAAGATGGCAAGGAGCTCCGCGAGGCGCTCGGCAGCGCTCCAGACGCCCTGCAATCGAGCCGCCCGCCTGGCGTCGACAAGGGCCGCCAGGTGCGCCTCGTGAGGCGCCGCCTCTTCCGGCGTCAGGAAGCCGAAGCTCATCAGCGCGTCGTGGAGCTCGTCGGCATTGCGCGGCTGCGGCTGCAGCTCCTGCACGGCGCGGGCGATGGCCGCGGGATCGAGGCGGCCGAGGTCGGCGGCCGTCTCGGGGTCGAGCCACCGGCGCGCCATGACCGCCTGCGTGCGCCGCTCTTCCAGCGGCGCGTCGTCGAGGAAGGCGTAGGGCCGCGCGCCCAGGATCTCGAGCGCGAGCGGCGAAGGCTCGGTGAGATCGCGCGCGAGGACCTCGATCTCGCCGCGCTCCATCGCCGCGAGCAGCGCCTCCAGGCCCTCGATGTCCATGGCGTCGTGGAGGCAATCGGCGATGGTCTGCCCGACGAGCGGGTGCTCGGGCACCTCCCGGTCGCCGACGATGTTCTCGCCGCAGGCGACCTGGTCGGGGAACACCGTCGCGAGCAGGTCCTCGGCCTCCATGCGCTGGAGCTGCGGCGCGAGCTTGCGCCCGCCGCGCATCCGCGGCAGCGCGAGCGCGATCGTCGCGTCCCAGCGCCAGCGCGTGGCGAACATCGGCGCGGCGAGCAGCGCCTGCACGAGGAGCGGCCGCACGCTCTTCGAGTGCAGGTAGCGCGCGATGTCGGCCAGGGGAAAGCTGTGGCTCGTCGAGAGCGAAAGGATGATGGCGTTCTCGGTGGCCGCGGCCTGGAGCTCGAAGTTGAACTTGCGGCACATGCGCTTTCGGAGCGCGAGTCCCCACGCGCGGTTGATGCGGCTGCCGAAGGGCGCGTGGATGACGAGCTGCTGCCCGCCCGACTCGTCGAAGAAGCGCTCGAGGATCACGCGGCTACGCGTGGGCAGCGCCCCGAGCGCGGCGCGGGCCGCCGCAAGGTACTCCGCGACCTGCTCGGCCGCGGGCGCGGAAAGCGAGGCGTTCTCCATCAGCCAGCGCACGGCGCGGGTTCGCCCCTCCTCCCCGTCGTTGCCTTCGAGCAGGCCCTGGATCGCCTCGTGGATGCGCGAGACGGCGTCCGAGAGCTCGCGCGTGCGCCCCGGCGCCTCGCCCAGCCAGAACGGAATGCCGGGCGGCGCGCCGTGCGCATCCTCCACCCGCACGGTGCCCCGCTCGACGCGCAGGATCCGGTAGGACGCGTTGCCGAGCTGGAACACGTCGCCCGCCAGGCTCTCGACGGCGAAGTCCTCGTTCACGGAGCCGATCGGCTGCGACTGCGGCTCGAGCACGACCGCGTAGTCGGCGGTGTCGGGAATGGTCCCGCCCGAGCTCATGGCGGTGAGCCCGGCGCCTCGCCGTCCCCGCAGCACGCCGTTGACCGCGTCGCGGTGCAGGTGGGCGCTGCGCCGCCCGCGGCGCGTATGGAAGCCGGTGGCGAGCATGTGCAGCACTTCGTCGTACGCCTTGCGCTCGAGACTACGGAACGGATAGGCGCGGCGAACGAGCGCGAAGAGCGCCTCCTCTTCCCATTCCTGCGCCGAGACCTCCGCGACGAGCTGCTGGGCGAGGACGTCGAGCGGATTCTCGGGAATCTCCAGCCGGTCGAGCTCGCCGCGCCGGACCGCGTCGAGGAGCGCCGCGCACTCGACGAGCTCGTCGCGCGACAGCGGGAAGAGGCGTCCCTTCGGCATGCCGCCCACCGCGTGCCCGGAGCGGCCCACGCGCTGCAGGAGCGCGGCGATGCTGCGCGTCGCGCCGAGCTGGCAGACGAGGTCGACCTCGCCGATGTCGATGCCGAGCTCGAGCGAGGCGGTGGCGACGAGCGCCTTCAGCTCGCCGCGCTTCAAGCGCTGCTCCGCCTTCAGCCGGTGCTCGCGCGCCATGCTGCCGTGGTGCGAGCCGACGTTGCCTTCGCCCAGGCGCTCCGAGAGGTGGCGCGCCGCCCGCTCGGCCATGCGCCGCGTGTTCACGAAGACGAGCGTCGTGCGGTGCTCGCGGATGAGCTCGGCCAGGCGGTCGTACACCTGCTGCCACACGTCGCCCGACATCACGGCCTCGAGCGGCGCCGACGGGAGCTCGAGGGCGAGGTCGCGCGCGCGAACGTGCCCGGTATCGACGATGGTGCACGCCTCGCCTTTCGCGCCGACCAGGAAGCGCGCCACTTCCTCGACGGGATTCTGCGTCGCGGAAAGCCCGACGCGCACGAGCCCCGGCTGGCAGAGCGCCGCCAGGCGCTCGAGCGAGAGCGCGAGGTGCGCGCCGCGCTTGTTCGGCGCCATGGCGTGGATCTCGTCCACGATGACCGTGCGCGTGGTCGCGAGCATCCGGCGCCCGGAGGCGCTCGTGAGGAGGATGTAGAGCGACTCGGGCGTCGTCACGACGACGTGCGGCGCGCGCCGGCGCATGCGCGAGCGCTCGGCCTGCGTGGTGTCGCCGGTGCGCACGAGCGTGGTGATGTCGACGTCGGGGTGTCCCAGGCGCGCGAGCTCGGCGCGGATTCCCGCGAGCGGCGCCTTCAGGTTGCGCTCGATGTCGTTCGCGAGCGCCTTGAGCGGCGAGACGTAGACGACGCGCGTCTCGTCGGGCAGCGCGCCGGCGGCGCCTTCGCGCACGAGGGCGTCGATGGCGGCCAGGAAAGCGGCGAGCGTCTTGCCCGAGCCGGTCGGCGCGGCGACGAGCGTATGCGACGCGGCGCGGATGGCCGGCCAGGCCTCGACCTGCGCCGGCGTCGGGCCGGCGAAGGCGGCCCGGAACCAGCCCGCGACCGCGGGATGGAAGGACTCGAGAACCGTTGCGGGGGCTTCGGGAAGGGCCTGCACGTGCTGCGACGGGACGGAAGTGAACGCCCGATCAGGAAGTCAACGGGCGATTATACGGACTCCCGCAGCCTCTGAAGGATGCGTCCGGCCATGCCCGAAAGCGGCACGACGTGGTCCACGCAGCCCGTCTCGATGGCGATCTTCGGCATGCCGAACACGACGCAGCTCGCCTCGTCCTGCGCGAGCGTATGGCCGCCCGCGCGCTTCACGGCGCGAAGCCCCGCGGCGCCGTCGCCGCCCATGCCGGTCAGGATGACCGCGGTCGCCTTCTCGCCCGCAGTGGTCGCGACCGACTCGAAGAGGACGTCCACGGACGGCCGGTGGCGATTCACCGGCGGCGCCTGGTCGAGCCGCGCCTCGAAGGCGTCGCCCAGCCGCCGGACCGAAAGGTGCCAGTTGCCCGGCGCCACGTAGGCGTGGCCCGGCGCAAGCCGCTCGCGGTCGCGCGCCTCCGACACCGAGAGCGCGCATTGCTCGTTCAAGCGCTTCGCGAAGAGGCGGGTGAACATCTCCGGCATGTGCTGCACGATGACCACGGGCGGCATTTCCCGCGGCAGCTGCGCAAGGATCTCGCGGATGGCTTCGGTCCCCCCGGTCGAGGCGCCGATCGCCACGAGCTGGCCGTCGAGGCGGCCGCGCGCGATCGGCTGCGCGGCGGCAGGCTCGGCCGGCGGCCGCGGGGCGAGCCGCCCGGAGGCCCGGCCGGCCAGCTCGGCGCGCGAGGCGCCGTGCAGCTTCTCGCCGATCTCCGCCGCGAAGTCGGCGAGGCCGTGGGCGTCGGTCGCCCGGGGCTTGGCGATCACGTCCACGGCGCCGAGCTCGAGCGCCCGCAGCGACACTTCGGCGTCGCGCTCGGTCATGGAAGACACCATGACCACGGGCATCGGGTGCAGCCGCATGAGCCGCTCGAGGAACGTGAGCCCGTCCATGCGCGGCATCTCCACGTCGAGCGTCATGACGTCCGGCCGCAGGCGCTTCACGAGCTCGCGGGCCTCGTAGGGGTTGGCCGCCACGCCGACGACCTGCAGCCCCGGGTCGCGGCCGATGAGCCCGGCGAGCAGCCGCTGCATCACCGGGGAGTCCTCGACGATCAGCACGCGGATCGGCATGGCGCTTCAGCGAAAGATGTCCGCCGTGCCGCCGCGCGAGATGGCCTCGAGCCGCCTCGCGTAGTCCCGCTCGCGCTTCACGATGGTGTCGTTGCGCAGGGTCTTCAGGCGCTTCAGCAGCACGCGGCCCGTCTGCGCGAAGAAGTAGATCTTGCAGGGATCGTTGCTGCCCAGATCCTCCGCCAGCACGCGGATCGACTCGCGCTTGAGGTAGCTGATGGCGAAGGCGGCATTGCGCTCGCCGATGTCCGACATGCCGGGCAGGACGCGCGCCGCGCCGAAGACCTTCGCCTCGAGGCGCTCGCGCCGCGCGCCGAGGGCGAGGAGCTTGTTGATCAGCACTTCCATCGCGTACGCGCCGTAGCGCGCCGAGGCCGACAGGGGCCCCTCGCCGTCGCGGTCGGGCAGCATGAAATGGTTCATCCCGCCGACCTTCGCCACCGGATCGCGCAGGCAGGCCGAGACGCAGGACCCGAGCACCGTGACGATCATCATGTCGCGCTGGGTGATGTAGTACTCGCCCGGGCCGATCTTGGCCGCGTCCATGTTGAAGTGCCGGTCGCGGTAGATGACCGGCGTGGCAATCGACTCGGGGCCGCGCGCCTTCATCGACCGGTCCCGGCCGTCGCGGGCCGATACACGGTCTTCCCGACCGGACGGAAGAGATCGGCGGCGTGGAGGAAGCTCTCGGAGTGCCCGGCGAAGAGCAGCCCGTCGGGCGCGAGCACCCCGCGGATGCGCTTCAGCACCTCGTACTGGGTCGGCTTGTCGAAGTAGATCATCACGTTGCGGCAGAAGACGGCGTCGAACGGGCCTTCGATGTCCCAGCGCCGATCGCTCAGGTTGAGGCTGCGGAACGTGACGAGGGCGGCGACTTCGGGCCGCAGGCGCGCGAGGCCGGCGTTGCGTCCGGTTCCCTGCAGGAAGAAGCGCTTCAGCCGCTCGGGCGAGACCTGGTCGACGCGCTCCAGGGGATAGATGGCCCGCCGGGCGCCCTCCAGGATGTGCGTGTCGACGTCGGTGGCGAGGATGCTGACGGGCGGCTGGAGCGTGGCATACGCCTCGCACAGCGCGATCGCGATGGAATACGGCTCCTCGCCGGAGGACGCCGCGGCGCTCCAGACCCGCAGCGGCATGCGCCCGAGCGCGCGGGCGTGCTCGACCAGCACCGGAAAATGGTAGGCCTCGCGGAAGAAGTGGCTGAGGTTGGTGGTGAGCGCGTTGACGAACTGCTCCCACTCCGGGTGCAGCGGGTCCTCGAGCAGCCCGAGGTAGTCCCCGAAGCTCGTCAGGCCGAGCGCGCGAAGGCGCTTGACGAGCCGGTTGTACACCATGTTGTGCTTCGAGTCGTTCAGCGAAATGCCGGCGCGCCCGCGAATCAGCTGCCGCACGCGCTCGAAGTCCTCCGGCGCGTAGGCGAACTCGCGGGCGAGGGCTGGGCTCTCGGCCACCGTCGCGGCGGCGCCGGCGCGGGTCACCATCACTCCGTCGCGGAGGCCTCGTCCACGATGGCCATGTCGCGGCTCGACATCAGGCCCTCGATGTCGAGGAGGATCAGCATCTGCTCGCCGACGGTGGCGAGGCCCTGCAGGTAGCGCGTGTCGAGGGCGCCGCCGAGCTCCGGTGCCGGCTTGACCTCGGGAGCCTTCAAAGTGATGACGTCCGAGACGCCGTCGACCACCACGCCCACGGTGCGCTTCGCCACGTTGAGCACGATGACGACCGTCTGCGCGTCGTGGCCCTGCTCCGGCAGGCCGAGCTTCACCCGCAGGTCGACGATGGGCACGATGTTGCCGCGCAGGTTGATGACGCCCTTGATGAAGGGCGGCGTGTTGGCGATCCGCGTCGGCGCCTCGTAGCGGCGGATCTCCTGCACCTTGAGGATGTCGATGCAGTACTGCGCATCGCCGAGCACGAAGCTCAGGTACTCCTTCCCCGTCTGGGCCGAATCCTTGGCGGGCGTCGTCTGCATGGCGGCTCCTAGAATTCCTTCCATTCGTCGTCCGCGCCGACGGGCAGCGGACGGGGCGCGGCCGGCTTGGCCGCCGGCGGCGGGAGCGGCCCCGCCTTGGCCGGCGCGGGGGCGGGCCGCGCGGGCGCAGCCGCCGGCGCCGCGGGGGACGGGACGGCCACACTGGCGGCCGGGCCCGGGTCCTGAAGCTTGAAGCGCGCCACGAGCTCCTTCAGCCGATCGGCCTGCTGCTGGAACGTGAGCGAGCTCGCGGAGGCCTCTTCGACGAGCGCCGCGTTCTGCTGGGTGACGCTCTCGAGCTGCACGATCGCCTTGTTGATCTCGCTCACGCCCGCGGTCTGCTCGGCGGAGGCGACGGCGATCTCGCCGATCAGCTGGTTCACCTGCTGCACGCTGACGACGATCTCGTCGATCACCTTGCCGGCGGCCTGCGCCTGGTGGCCGCCGTCGCCGATCTGGCCGACCGACTGCTGGATCAGCGCCTTGATCTCCTTGGCGGCCTCGGCGCTGCGCTGCGCGAGCGCGCGCACTTCGCCGGCGACGACGGCGAAGCCGCGGCCCTGCTCGCCCGCGCGCGCCGCCTCCACCGCCGCGTTGAGCGCGAGGATGTTGGTCTGGAACGCGATGCCCTCGATCACGCCGATGATGTCGGCCATGCGCTTGGAGCTCTGGTCGATCCGGTCCATGCTCTGCACCACGCCGTGCACGGCCTCGGCGCCCTGCCGGGCCACCTCCTCGGCGGTCTGCGCGAGGCCCGAGGCGAGCTTGCAGTTGTCGGCGTTCTGCGTGACGGTGCTCGCGAGCTCCTCCATGCCCGAGGCCGTCTGCTCGAGCGTGGAGGCCTGCTGCTCGGTGCGCTGCGAGAGGTTGACGTTGCCCGCGACGATCTCGGAAGCCCCGGTCGTGATGCCGTTGGCGGCGGCGCGCACCTGCGAGACCACGTCGCGCCAGCCCTCGTGCACGCGGTTGAGCGTGAGGAGCATCGTCCCGAACTGCCCCTTCGTGATCTGCCGCAGGAGCGTGTCGTCGAGCCCGGTGTGCGGCAGCGGCGTGAGGTCCTTGTCGTCGATGCGCTTGGCGAGGCGGTTGAGGACCGACCAGGCCATCTGGGCGCCGGCGTAGAAGCACACGTGGTAGTAGATGGCGGCGAGGTAGGCGACGCCCATGGCCCAGCCTGCGGGGCTCGTCGCGAGGCTCGGCTGCGCCCAGAGGGCGATCGCCGGCGGCAGGCTGAAAAGCCCGGCGCTGATCGCGTAGCGCGCGGTGTTCCGGAACTGGACCGACAGCAGGATCCCGGGACGGAGGAACAGTCGCATGGTGGCTCTCCTTTCAGTGCAAGCGTTGCTGCTGGTGCGCCGTGCGCACGAGGGAGGTGGCGTCGAGGATCAGCACCACCCGGCCTTCGCCGAGGATCGTGGCGCCCGCCACGCAGGGCACCTTGCGGTAGTTCGCCTCCAGCGTCTTGATGACGACCTGCTCCTGGCCGAGAAGCGCGTCGACGAGAAGCGCCATGCGCGTGCCGTCGGCTTCCAGCACGACGGCGATGCCGTCCTCCTGATCCGCGGCCTGCACCCCGAAGAGCTTGCGAAGCGAAACGAGCGGGAGGTAGTCGCCGCGGATCTCGACCACCTGGCCCTGCCCCGCGATCGAGCGCACCGTGGCCGCGCCCGAGCGGATGCATTCCACGATCGAGGCGAGCGGCAGGATGTAGCTCTCCTCGCCCACGGCGATCCGCATGCCGTCCACGATGGCGAGCGTGAGGGGCAGGCGGATCGTGAAGCGCGTGCCCCGCCCCGGCTCCGAGTCGACCTTGATCGAGCCGTTCAGCGCGCTCACGTTCTTGCGGACCACGTCGAGCCCGACGCCCCGGCCGGAGAGCTCGTTCAGCCGCTCCGCCGTCGAGAAGCCGGGCGCGAAGATGAGCTCCTGGACCTCCTCGTCGGAAAGCGCGTCGTCGGCGCCGATGAGCCCCTGCTCGAGGGCCTTCGCGCGCACGCGCTCGCGGTTGATCCCGCGGCCGTCGTCGGCCACCACGATCTCGATGTTGCCGCCGCGATGCTCGGCATGCAGCGAGAGCGTCGCCGTTTCGAGCTTGCCGGCCGCCACCCGCTCCGCCGGCGGCTCGATGCCGTGGTCGAGGGCGTTGCGCACGAGGTGCGTGAGCGGGTCGACGAGCTTCTCGATGACGGTGCTGTCGAGCTCGCTCGACTCCCCGGAGACGCGAAGCTGCACGAGCTTGCCGCTCGACTGGCAGAGATCGCGGACGAGGCGCGGAAAGCGCCCGAAGGCGAAGCTCATCGGCTGCATGCGGATCGACATCACGCTGTCCTGCAGGTCCCTCGCATGGTTCTCGAGCTGCTGCAGCACCTCGTCGAGCCGGCCCGCGCCGTCGTGGACGAGGTCGGCGAGCAGCTGCTTGAGGATCGTCTTCGTGATGACGAGCTCGCCCACGGCGTTCATGAGGGCGTCGAGCTTGGCGCGGCCGACGTGCAGGACGTCGCTTCTCGCCTGCAGGAGCGGGTCGGCATCCTCGGCGCGCCGCCCGTCGCTCTGGCGCCGGTCGCCCCGGCGCCGGTCGCCCTGGCGGCGCTCGACCGCGGGCGCCGGGTCGGGCGGCGGCCCGGGCGGCGGGGCTTCGGCCGGCGCGGCTTCCACCGCGCCCTCCTCGATGGCGATCTCGCAGTCGTCCTCGACCCAGCCGAACACGTCGGCCACCTCTTCCTTCGCGCGATCGGTCTTCAGCTCGAGCCGCCACGCGAGGTAGCACTTCTCCGCGTCGAAGTCGCCGCCCGCCGGAAGGCCGGACACGTCCGCCTCCACGGCCAGCGTCCCCATGCTGTCGAGCACCCGGAAGAGCTTGAGCGCGTCGTTGCCGCTCGCGAAGAAGCCCGGTCCCGGCCGGAACCGGATGGCGAAGACGCGCTCGCGCGGCAGCTCCGGGGGCTCCGCGCCCGCCGGCATGGCGACGGCGCCGGCGCGCAGCTCGCCGAGCCGGGCGAGGAGCGCGGCGTCGCGCTCGGCGTCGTGCGGCTCGCCCGCCTGCGCCGCCCGCAGCGCGAGCCGCACGTGGTCCACGCACGCGAGCATGGTGTCGACCGCCTCCGGATCGGGCTCGAAGGCGCCCTTGCGCAGATCGTCGAGCACGTTCTCGAACTCGTGCGTGAAGTGGCCGATCTCCGGGAACCCGAGGCTGCCGGCGGCGCCCTTGATCGAGTGGATGGCGCGGAAGATGGCGTTCAGCAGCTCGGGCGAGCGCTCGCCCGACTCGAGCCGCAGGAGGTTCGCCTCGCTCGCGTCGAGACCCTCCAGGCTCTCCGCGAAAAAGCTCGCGTGGAACTGGCGCAGGTCAATTGACATACGCGTCGACGAGCACCTGGTTCACCACCGAAAGCAGCCGCTCGGGCGTGAACGGCTTCTCGATGAACCCGGACGCGCCGAGCGATTCGGCCTTCTTGATGTTTCCGTCGCTCGCGTCTCGCGCGAGGATGAGGATCGGCGTCGTCTTGTAGGTCTTCAGCTCCCGCAGCGCCTTGATGAGCTCGAGGCCGCTCATCCCGGGCATCTCGACGTCCGTGATCACGAGGTGCACGCGCTTGAGCTTCGCCAGGTCGAGCGCCTCCTCCCCCCGCGCCGCCTCGGTGACCTGGTAGCCGACGTCCTGGAATACCTTCGTGACGATCTGGCGGATGGCCGTCACGTCGTCGACGATCATGATTCTCGGCATCTTGGCGCGCCCTCTTTCCTAGTCCAGCACCTTCTTCAGCGTATCGAGCAGCACTTCCGGGTTGAACGGCTTCACGATCCATCCCGTCGCCCCGGCGGAGCGTCCCTTCTGCTTGAGCTCCGCGCCCGCCTCGGTGGTCAGCACGAGGATCGGGATGAACTTGCAGTCCGGCACCTCGCGCAGGTTCTGCACGAGATCGATGCCGTTCATGCCCGGCATGTTCACGTCGGTGATGACGAGGTCGAACTTCTGCTTCCGGGCGAGCGCGAGCGCCTGCGCGCCGTCGGGCGCCTCGATGACGCTGTGACCTGCGCTGCTCAGCGTAAATGCCACCATCTGTCGCATGGTGGTCGAATCATCCACCACGAGAATCGCTGCCATGCCTGACCCCTTTCAGAAGAGCTCGACCCTGCTCCCGTCGTCGCGCCGCTCGCCGGCCTCGGTCGCCTGCGGCGCCGGCTTCGGCTTCTCGCCCTCGGCGGCGTTCTTCCGGCTCACGCGGAACGGCTGCGTGCGCGGCGGCTCCGCCGCCTCCGGGGCGCGCCCGGCGAGCTTCTGGTTGAACGCCCGCGTCTCCTCGAACATCGTGATCCACGACGCGGCGAGCTCGGCGAGCATCGGCGCCCTCAGGCGCTGCAGCTTCTGCTGCGTGATGTCCTGGAACTGGAGCTCGATGATGATCTGGTTGATGTCGGCCTGGATGCGGCTGCCCAGCTCGCCGATCTCGCCCAGGGCGCCATGGACTTCCTGCATCTTGTTGAGCGTCGCGCCGGTGAGCGCGCTCACCTGCTCGTTCGAGCGCCGGCCGGCGTCGCGCGCCTGCATGGCGAGCGTGCGGATGGCGTTGTCGGTGCTGCTCGCCTGGCTCTTGATGTCCTCCAGCGTGCGCCGGATGGCCCGGCTCGACTCGTCGGCCGTGAGGCTCAGGTCGCGGACCCGGTCGGTCATCTCCACGAACGCCCGGTTGTCGCTCGTGCCGCGCCGCGAGCTGTCGAGCGCGAGGACGCGGATCTGGCTCGCGAGGCCGGCCAGCTGGTCGAGCGCCCCGTCGATGCGCTTGGAGTCCTCCCGCACCGCCTCCTGGCGCGCGGAAAGCGCCGCCAGCTGCTCCCCGAGGGTCGAGAGCTGGCCGCCGAGCTCCTTGAGGAGCGCATCGCTCGCATGGATGTAGTCGGTGAGCGAGTCCGGAACGGCGCCCTCTTCGGCCGCGTCGCCGCCGGTGCGGCTGAGCAGGCCCACGGCGAGCTCCACCTGGCGGCGGGTCTTGCGGGTGACTTCGACGAAGCGCTTGCCGATCTCGACGACGGCGGACTCCGCGTGCGTCATCACTTCCGTCACGTGCTGGTCGACTTCGTCGAGCTGGAGCTTCGATTCGTGCGTCATGCTCGCCCACCGGGCGAGAAGCTCCTGCGCATGCTGGTCGCTCCTGCGCATGCCGGCGATCTCGGCGTCGGAGAGGCGCCGGTCGTCGGTGGCGCGGCGCGTCGCCGGCGGCGTCGGCAGGACGTGCAGGAAGAGAAGCCAGGCGCAGATGAAAAGGAGCGCGAGCGAGACCGCCAGCATCCACCCGGGCGCCCACGGCGCGATGGCGACCCACGGCACGGTCACCAGCACCACCATCGGCGCGAGCCGGTTGCGGTAGGCGTACAGCTTGAACCGGAGCATCTTGTTCATTGCGGCAGCTCGAGCACGGCGGCAACGCCGAGGAGCTCCGCGGCTGCCTTGAGCGGGGTGGAGCAGCCCTTCCAGGCGAGCGCCTTGCCTGCGCTCCGGGCGAGCAGGACGCCGGCAACGAGGGCTTGCACGCCGGCGCTGTCGGCTTTCTCCACGTTGCCTGCGTCGAGCTCGAGCGTGGCGCCGGCGTCGCGCACAGCGCCGCTCAACGCGCTGAAGGTCTGGGTGGCGGTGCCGATGCGAAGCTCCGGCCCGAGGACAAGCGGCTTCCCGGCGCGGGATCCCCGCGCGCCTGAAGTCCCCTCGCTCTTCGTCAACGCCCCCTTCGCCGCGCGAGCCCTGCGCGTGACGGGCCGGTTCGGCGCCATCCCCTCCCCCATGAATTCCCTGCTGCTATATCAATGAGATAGCTATTCTTTGTCAAGCGCCTTGTTCGACATGCCTGCCAAACTTTGTCAGTGACGAGGAATTTTCGCATTGACGGTATGCCCATCGGACGAAGCGGTACGCCGATTGCAGTACTCGAGTTTTATCCACTCGGGAGAACGTCATGACCTTCAAGCAACTTGCCGCGCTGCTCGCCATGCCGGCCGCGCTCTTCGTCGCCGGCTGCGGCGACGAGCCAACGGAGCCGCGCGCAGGCACGAGCGCACCGAACACCGCGAGCAGCGGCGCCGGCACCGCAGGCGCGCCGCCCGTCGACCCGGTCAAAGCCCCGCCGGCTGCAGAAGCCGCGAGCCAGCCGTCGAGCGGCGACAAGCCCGATCCGGGAGACGCGAACGACCATTCGAGCCCGCAGCACGATGCGAGGACGAAGAAGGACGGCGACTAGCCGAACCGCGTCGCGGCGAACGGCGCCGGATCGACGAAAGGCGCCTCGCCGCAGACAAGCTCGGCAACGAGGCGTCCCGTGACGGCCGCGAGCGTCAGGCCGTGATGCGCATGGCCGAAGGCGAACCAGAGGTTGGGATGCCGGGGCGCCGGCCCAATCACTGGCAGCATGTCCGGCGTGCAGGGGCGGGAGCCCATCCACGGTTCCGGATCGAGCCGCTCGGCGAGCGGGAAGAGCTCGCGCGCGATCGGCTCGGCGCGCGCGAGCTGGACGGGCGTGCGCCTCGCGTCGCGCAAGGCGAACTCGGCGCCGGTGGTCAGGCGGATGCCTCGACGCATGGGCGCGAGGAAGTAGCCGCGTTCCGTGTCGAGCAGGGGATGGTTGAGCGTCGCCCGGCCGGCGGGACGGTAATGCATGTGATAGCCGCGCTTCACGGCAAGAGGCAGCCGATAGCCCAGGCGGACGGTCAGGGTCTCCGACCACGGCCCGAGCGCCACCACGGCCTGCGCCGCCGTTATCGACTGCCCTTCGGCGTGGACTTCCCATCCCTTCCCCTTCCGGCGGAGCGAAGCGGCGTTGCCCTGCGCCAGGACGCCGCCGAGCCGGCGGAAGTGCTCGGCGTACGCAAGCGTGAGCGCCTGGGGATCGTCGACACTGACCGGATCGGTCCAGTGCAGGGCGCCGACCAGCACCGGGGCGAGATGCGGCTCGAGCTCGCGCAGCTCGGCCGCGTCGATGCGCCGGTGGCGGATGCCGAACTCGCGCTCCCAGTCCTCGGCCTCGGCGTAGCGCCGGTCGCGCTCGCGCTCCGTGCGGAACACTTTCATCCACCCGGTGCGCCGGAGAAGGTGGGCGGCGCCCGACTCGCCGGCGAGCGCCTCATGCTCGCTCACGCAATGCTCGATGAGGCGGGAGTAGCGGCGGGCGACCTCCGCATGGCGCGCCGGACGAGAGTGCTTCCAGTACTCCCAGAGGAAAGGCGCGAGCCTCCACAGCGCGGACGGATGGTAGTGCGCATCGATCGTCCGGTTGAGCGCGTAGCGCGCGAGCGCGCCGAAGTCGTGCGGGAAGCCGTACGGGAAGACGCCTTCGCGCTGGATGAGGCC
>CAYWSG010000059.1:0-18419 GCA_964461055.1 uncultured Enterobacteriaceae bacterium
CTAGGTCGGCGGCGTGAAGCGCATCCTGCGCGAGACGCTGCTGCAGATCCGCGAGGTGACCCTCACGTGGGGGCCGTTCGTGGTGGTGGGCCTTGCGGCGCTCGTGGCGGCGTACTTCCTGCTCGATCCGACGCCGCCGAAGCGGGTGGTCCTGGCGACGGGGCCCGAGGGAAGCGCGTACGAGGCCTTCGGCAAGCAGTACGCGGCGGAGCTCGCGGCGTTTGGGATCGAGGTGGACCTTCGCCCCACTACCGGCGCGCGCGAAAACCTGCGGTTGCTGCGCGACGGCGGGGAGCGCGTCGACCTTGCTTTCGTGCAGGGCGGCTCGACCGAGTCGGCGCGCGCGCAGGAAGAGGCGAAGAACGGGCTCGACGTGGTCTCGCTCGGCAGCCTCTTCTTCGAGCCGGTCTGGCTCTTCTACCGCACCGAGAAGGCCAAGGCGCTCACGCAGCTCTCCGCCCTGCGTGGCTGGACCGTAAGCGTGGGCGTGCGCGGGAGCGGCACGCCGGGGCTTTTCGCGCGGCTCCTCGCGGCGAACCTCATGGAGCGGGACGACGTGCGGCGCGTCTACCTGGACGACACGGCGGCCGTGGTCGCCCTCCTCGGCGGCACGATCGACGCGGCGGTGCTGGTGTCGGCGCCCGAAGCGCCCATCGTGCAGATGCTGCTGCAGACCCCCGGCGTGGGCCTCTACGAGTTCGAGCAGGCCGAGGCCTACTCGCGGCGCTATGCCTACATCAGCCCGGTGGTGCTGCCGCGCGGGGTGGTCGACCTCTCGCGGGACGTGCCGCCGCGCGACGTGCGGCTCATCGCGCCCACGACCTCGCTCGTCGGGCGCGAGGACACGCACCCGGCGATCGTGCAGCTCTTCGTCCAGGCCGCCTCGCGCATCCACGGCGGGCCGGGGTGGATCGCCGAGGCCGGGCAGTTCCCGAGCGCGGAAGGCTCCGAGTTCCCGGTCGCCGGCGACGCCCAGCGCTACTACCGGAGCGGCCCGCCCTTCCTGCAGCGCTACATGCCGTTCTGGCTCGCCAACCTCATCGACCGCATGTGGGTGGCGCTCTTCTCCATCATCGCCATTCTCATTCCGCTCTCGCGCGTGCTGCCGCCGCTCTACCAGTTCCGCGTGCGCTCGCGCGTGTTCCGCTGGTACCGGCAGCTGCGCCAGATCGAGGAAGCGGGCGAAAAGGGCCGCTCGGCCACGGCGGAGCTCCTCGCCGAGCTCGACCGGCTCGAGGCGCGCGCCTCGCGCATCGTGCTGCCCCTCTCCTACGCCGACGAGCTCTACGCGCTGCGGCAGCATATTGATCTCGTGAGGGAACGGCTCAACCGGGTGTCGTAGAATCCGGCGCCATGAAAACCCGACCCCTCGGCCGCTCCGGCATCCAGGTCTCGGAGCTGTGCTTCGGCTGCATGTCCTTCGGCGGCGATGCCGACGCCGCCATGTCCGCGAAGATGTACAAGGCCTGCCGCGACGCCGGCATCAACTTCTTCGACACCGCGGACCAGTACAACAAGGGCCGCTCCGAGGAGATCCTCGGCGAGCTCATCCAGGGCCACCGCGACGATCTCATCATCGCCACGAAGTCCTTCAACCCCAGCGGGCCCGACGTGAATGCGAGGGGCAACACGCGCCGGCACATGACGCGCGCGGTCGAGGCGAGCCTTCGCCGCCTGAAGACCGACCGGGTCGAGATCCTCTACCTGCACCAGATCGACGTGCGCACGCCGCTCGAGGAATCGATGCGCGGCCTGGAGGACCTGGTGCGCTCGGGCAAGGTGCTCTACCCCGCGCTCAGCAACCACACCGCGTGGCAGACGCAGCGCGCCGTGTCGTACCAGGAGCACATGGGCTGGGCGCGCCTGCAGGCCATCCAGCCGATGTACAACCTCGTGAAGCGCCAGGCCGAGGTCGAGATCCTCCCCATGGCGCAGGCGAACGGCATCGCCGTCATGCCCTACAGCCCGGGCGCGGCCGGGCTCCTCTCCGGCAAGTACCTCGAGAAGAGCGCCTCGGGCCGCATCGTGACGAACAAGCAGTACGAGAGCCGCTACCGCGAGCCGTGGATGCACGAGGTCGCGGCGAAGTTCGTCGAGTTCTGCCGCAGCCGCGGCCTGCATCCGGTCAGCACGGCGGTCGCGTGGGTCGGCTCGCATCCGGCGGTCACCGCGCCCATCATCGGCGCGCGCAACGTCGAGCAGCTGCAGGCGTCCCTCGACTCGGTGAAAGTCGAGATGACGCCTGCGCTACGCGACGAGATCGCGGCGCTCTCCCGGACGCCGCCGCCGGCCAACGACCGGCTCGAAGAGCAGAAGTGACGAGGCGGGGCCCGGGCGCCCCGCCGCAGCTCAGTGAGCTCAGCTCAGTGGATGGTCAGGCGCTTCGCCTGGCTGGCGCGCTGCTTCTTGAGCGTGATGTAGAGCACGCCGTCCACGTACTTCGCCTCGGAAGAGGCCTGGTCGACGGGCTCCGGCAGCGTGATGGTGCGCCTCATGCGCCCGCTCGAGCGCTCGCGCAACAGCCAGCTCGTCTTGTCGTCCTGCGGCTCGGGCACCTGCGCGGAGATCGTGACGCTGTTCTCCTCGATGCTGAGGTCGATCGCGTCGCGGCCCACGCCGGGAAGCTCCACGGCCATCTCGTAGGCGACGTCGGTCTCGCCGATGTCCATCCGCAGCGCCTCGTCGCGGAAGCGGCGTAGCGGCGCGAACAGGCTCGGCACGAGGCCGAGAAAATCGTCTGCGAAGGAGCTCCAGCGCCCGACTTCAGACGGGCCGATGCCGGGGCGGAGCGGATCCCAACGGACCAGTTCAGTCATGCGTACCTCCTTCATGTCGTGAACCAGGGAAAGAACCCGCAAGCCATGGCTTGCTCGCTTCCAAGATCGGCGCCCGGGCGCCATTTTCAAGAGCGGTACGGTTCTTGCCCAGGACCTCTGCATGGACTCGGTCTGGATGGAGCTCCCCCGCAGCGCTTTCCCGCCGCTGCGGGAGGACCTGCACGTGCAGGTGTGCGTGGTGGGCGGGGGAATCGCCGGGTTGACGAGCGCCTACCTCCTTTCCCGCGCCGGCCGCTCGGTGGCCCTCCTCGACGACGGGGCGCCCGGGAGCGGCATGACGCAGATGAGCACCGGCCACCTCACGTGCATGCTGGACGACCGCTTCTTCGAGCTCGAGCGCCTGCGCGGGCGGGAAGCGGCGCGGCTCGCGGCGGAAAGCCATACGGCGGCCATCGAACGGATCGCGGCCATCGTCGCCGGCGAGCGGATCGACTGCGATCTCGCGCGGCTCGACGGCTACCTTTTCCTGGCGCCGGGCGACGTGCCCGAAACGCTCGAGCGCGAGCTCGAAGCGGCGCGGCGTGCGGGGCTGCATCGCGTCACGAGGCAGGAGCGCGCGCCCTTCCCTTCCTTCGACTCCGGTCCCTGCCTACGCGTTCCGGACCAGGCGCAGTTCCATCCGCTCAAGTATCTCGCCGGCCTCGCGCGCTGCATCGCTGCCGAGGGCGGGCGCCTGCACCACGCGCACGCCGATGCCATCGAGGGCGGCGCGCCCGCGCTCGTGCGGGCGGGCGGTCACCTCGTCACGGCCGACGCCGTGATCGTCGCGACGAACGTGCCGGTGAACGACCGGCTCGCGATCCACACGAAGCAGGCGCCGTACATGACGTACGTGATCGCCGCCCCGGTGCCGAAGGGCAGCGTTCCCCAGGCGCTCGCCTGGGATACGGGCGATCCCTACCACTATCTGCGCATCCAGCCCGCCGAGGAGGCGGATCTGCTCATCGTCGGCGGCGAGGACCACAAGTCCGGGCAGGCCGACGATACCGCCGAGCGCCACGCGCGCCTCGAGGCCTGGGCCCGCGAGCGCTTCCCCTTCATGGGCGAGGTGGGCTGGCGCTGGGGCGGCCAGGTCATGGAGTCGCTCGACTATCTCGGCTACATCGGCCGCAATCCGATGGACGACGACAACGTCTACGTCGCGACGGGAGATTCCGGCATGGGGCTCACGCACGGCACCATTGCCGGGATGCTCCTCAGCGACATCATTGCGGGCTACGAGAATCCCTGGGCCGGGCTCTACGACCCGGCACGCAAGCCGCTCCGCGCGGCGCGCGAGTTCGCGGCGGAGAATGCGAACGTCGCGCGCCAGTACGCCGACTGGGTGACCGGCGGCGAGGTGGACTCTGCGGCGGAAGTGGCCCCCGGCAGCGGCGCGCTCATTCGCCGCGGCCTGCACAAGGTTGCGGTCTACCGGGACCCGTCCGGGCAACTGCACGAGCGCTCGGCCGCCTGCCCGCACCTGGGCTGCGTCGTGCACTGGAACGCAGCCGAGAAGACCTGGGACTGTCCCTGCCATGGCTCGCGCTTCGACGCGCTCGGCAAGGTCATCAACGGGCCGGCGAACGTCGACCTCGAGCCCCTCGAGCGTCCGGAAGATCAGCGGGCCGCCTAGGAGAGCGGGCTCCGCGTCCGCGGGAACGACGGCTGACACGGCGCCAGCCGATGGGCATGATGCGTCCTGCAATGCAGGACCTGCCCGGCTATGCGCTGACGTTCTTCGTGATGCTCGCCGCCCTCCTGGGGTCCGGGCATGCCGTCATCTACAAGCGCGAGCCGCGGTCCGCCGCGCTGTGGCTTCTCGTCATCTGGCTGATTCCGGTCGGCGGCGCGATCCTTTACCTGCTGATCGGCGTCAACCGCGTGGAGCGCCGGGCGCTACGCCTGCGGCGCCGGCGGCGGACGGAGTTCGGCGGCGCGGGCGGCGAGGCGCCGCGCATCGAAGGCCCGCTCGCGCCGCTCGCGCGCCTCGCCAACGCGGTGGGCGGCCGGCCGCTCGTTCCGGGAAACGCCATCGAGCTGCTCGTCGACGGCGCCCAGGCCTATCCGTCGATGCTTGCGGCCATCGACGCGGCCCGCTCGTCCCTCTGCCTCGCCTCGTACATCTTCCATGGGCGCGGCATCGGCGCGCGGTTCATCGAGGCGATCGTCGCCGCTGCCAGGCGGGGCGTGGAGGTCCGCGTGCTCATCGACGACGTCAATGCGCGCTTCTCGTTCTCCTGCGCCGCGCCGCGCCTTCGCCGCGCAGGCATCCGGGTCGGCGTCTTCAACCCGACCCTCGTGCCCGCCCGGCTGCATCGCGCGCACCTGCGCAACCACCGCAAGATCCTCGTCGCCGACGGCGCGCTCGGCTTCACCGGCGGCATGAACATCGACCGCAACCACTGGCGCGACGACGGCGGCGAGGCGTATCACGATACGCACTTTCGCCTGCGCGGCCCGGCCGTGGCGCAGCTCGTGGAGGTGTTCGCGGAGGACTGGCACTTCAGCACCGGCGAGCGGCTCGGCGGCGACAGGTGGTTTCCGCCGCTGCAGCCGATCGAGGAGCCGGGCGCGATGAACGCGCGCGTGATCGAGACGGGGCCCGACGAGAGCATCGGGCGGGTGCGGTGGACGATGATCGGCGCCCTCAACGCCGCCCGCCGCACCGCGATGGTGTGCACGCCCTACTTCCTCCCCGACGCCGGCCTCATCGCCGCCCTCAACGCCGCGGCGCTTCGCGGCGTGAAGGTCGACATTCTCATTCCCAAGGCGACCGACCTTCCGCACGTGCGATGGGCGATGCTCGGCCAGCTCTGGCAGGTGCTCGAGCGCGGCTGCCGGGTGTGGGAGAGCCCGGGCGCCTTCGATCACTCGAAGCTCCTGGTGGTGGACGGCGAATGGACCCTGTTCGGCTCTTCGAACTGGGACGCGCGGAGCCTTCGCCTCAATTTCGAGCTGGACGTGGAGGCCTACGGCGCCACGCTGGGCTCGAGCGTGGAGAAGCTTCTCTGCGCCAAGCGGGCCAGGGCGAAGCCCCTGACCCTCGCTCACCTCGACGGCCGGCCGCTCGGGTGGAAGCTGCGAGACGGCGTCGCCCGCCTCTTCACGCCGTACTTCTGAGGGCACGCCACAGCGCGAAACTAGGCCTCCAAACCGAAAAAAGGGTCAGAGCAAATTACGGGAAACACCGTTGCCAAGTCGGCGCTAGCAGCGGCCGGCTCGAGCCCGGCGGGGACGGCGCGAGTTTCCAGTAAATTGCTCTGACCCCTTTTTCCGGGGCGCTACTTGAGAGCTTTGTACTTGATGCGCCGCGGGCGGGCGGCTTCCTCGCCCAGGCGCTTCTTCTTGTCCGCCTCGTACTCCTGGTAGTTCCCCGGGAAGAACACCACCTGCGAGTCGCCCTCGAAGGCGAGGATGTGGGTGGCGATGCGGTCGAGGAACCACCGGTCGTGCGAGATCACGAGGACGCTGCCGGCGAAGTCGAGCAGCGCCTCTTCCAGGGCCCGCAGGGTTTCGACGTCGAGGTCGTTCGACGGCTCGTCGAGGAGGAGCACGTTCGCGCCGGAGGCGAGCATCTTGGCGAGGTGCAGCCGCCCGCGCTCGCCGCCGGAAAGCTGGCCGACGAGCTTCTGCTGGTCCGCGCCGCGGAAGTTGAAGCGCGCAAGGTAGGCACGCGAGGGCATCTGGAACTTGCCCACCGTGATCGTGTCGTTGCCGCCGGAGACGTCCTCCCAGACCGTCTTGTCGGCCGAGAGCGCCTCGCGCGACTGGTCGACGAAGGCCATCTTCACCGTCTTGCCGACCTGGATGCTGCCGGCGTCCGGCTTCTCCTTGCCGGTGATCATGCGAAAGAGCGTCGACTTGCCGGCGCCGTTCGGCCCGATGATGCCGACGATCGCGCCGGGCGGCACGGAGAACGAGAGCCCGTCGATGAGCAGGCGATCGCCGTAGCCCTTCGACACGCCTTCGAGCGAGAGGACCTCGTTGCCCAGGCGCTCGGCGACGGGAATGAAGATCTCCTTGGTCTCGTTCCGCGCCTGGGTCTCGTGCTGCGAGAGCTCCTCGAAGCGCGCGAGGCGCGCCTTGGACTTGGCCTGGCGTCCCTTGGGGTTCTGCCGCACCCATTCCAGCTCGGCCTGCATCGCCTTGACGCGCGCGGCCTCCTGCGCCGCTTCGACCGCCAGGCGCTTCTCCTTCTGCTCGAGCCAGCTCGAGTAGTTGCCTTCCCACGGAATGCCGAAGCCGCGGTCGAGCTCGAGGATCCAGCCGGCCACGTTGTCGAGGAAGTAGCGGTCGTGGGTGACGGCGACCACGGTGCCCGGGAAGCGGTGCAGGAACTGCTCGAGCCACTCCACGCTCTCGGCGTCGAGATGGTTGGTGGGCTCGTCGAGAAGCAGGAGATCCGGCTTGGACAGGAGCAGCCGGCAGAGCGCGACGCGACGCTTCTCGCCGCCGGAAAGGACGCCGACCTTCTGCTCCCACGCGGGAAGCCGCAGGGCGTCGGCCGCGACTTCCATCTCGTCGGCGCCGCCGGCGTTCACCATCGCCTCCAGCCTCGCCTGCTCCTCGGCGAGCTTGTCGAAGTCGGCATCCGGCTCGGCGTAGGCCGCATAGATCTCGTCCAGGCGCTTCTTCGCCGCCGCGACGTCGCCGAACGCCTCCTCGACCACCTCGCGCACCGTCCGGCCCTTCGGCAGGGTGGGCTCCTGCTCGAGGTAGCCCACCTTGATGCCGGGCATGCGCACGACTTCGCCCTCGTAGTTGTCGTCCACCCCCGCCATGATCCGCAGGAGCGACGACTTGCCGGCGCCGTTCAGCCCCAGCACGCCGATCTTGGCGCCGGGAAAGAAGTTGAGCGAGATGTTCTTGAGGATCGTCCGCTTGGGCGGCACCGTCTTGGCCACCCTGCGCATCGTATAAACGTATTGAGCCATGGCGCTATGATAGGGCGTTTCTGCGCCCCGACTTTTTCCAGAATGAAAAAGCGCCTCTTCGGAACCGCGCTCGGCGCATGGACGACGTCAATCCTTCTCTCTTTCGCCGGGCCGGCCGCGGCGGTCGACGGCATCTCCTTCGAGGCGGGCAGCGGAAGCGTCTCCACCGATGCCTGGCGCGCCGGGCTGCAATGGCGCTGGGACAGGCGCTGGTTCGAGGACCGCGCGTGGTCGCTCGGCGGCTACTGGGAGCTGCAGCTCGGGCAATGGTCGGCGCCCGCCGGGACCATCGCCGACGTGTCGCTCGCGCCCGTGTTCCGGCTCGAGCCTTCCCGCTCGCCCGGCCAGGCGTCGGGACACTCTTACTACATCGAGGCGGCCATCGGCTTTCATCTTCTTTCCGGGCGCCGGGTCTCGTCGCGGCGCAAGTTCAGCACGCGCTTCCAGTTCGGCGATCACGTGGGCGTCGGCGTACGCTTCGGCGAGCGCCGGCGCCACGACCTCGGCGTGCGCCTTCAGCACCTGTCGAACGCGAACATCGACACGCCCAACCCTGGGATCAACTTCGTCCTGCTGCGCTACCAGCTGCATCTGGACTGACCCTGCGTCGCCCCAGGCAGCGGCGCCCGCGGCCGCGGGAACGATTCATGCAACGCGGTCGAGTTCCCGGATTCGTCAACGCCGCGCAATGCAAAGGAGGTCACCATGCAACAGCAGCTCATCGAGCGGATCACCCAGCGTGTCGGCATCCCGGCCGACAAGGCGCAGAGCGCCGTAGAGACGGTGGTCGGCTACCTCAAGGAGCGCCTCCCCGGCCCCGTCGCCTCCCAGCTCGACAACGCCGTGTCCGGGCAGAGCGGCACGGGCGAAGGGGGGATTTCCGGCGCCGTGAAGGACGTCGGCAGCATGCTGGGGGGCGACACGCACTAGCGGCGTCGCCGGCACGGGCCGGCCGGCGTCACGCCGGCTCGAGCCGCAGGAGCGCTCCGTTGCTTTCGTCGAGCAGGTAGAGGAGCCCGTCGGGGCCGGCGCGCACGTCGCGGATGCGGCCCACGACGCCCTGCAGCAGGCGCTCCTCGCGCACCAGGCGCTCGCCCTCGAATCGCAGGCGCACGAGCATGCGGCCGCGCAGGGCGCCCACGAAGAGGTCGCCCTTCCATTTCGGGAAGCGCTTGCCCGTGTAGAACGCCATCCCGGACGGCGCGATGGAGGGAATCCATTTGTGGAGCGGCTGTTCCATGCCGGCCTTGTGGGTGCCTTCGCCGATGCGGGTGCCGAGGCCGTAGTTGACGCCATAGGTGATGACCGGCCAGCCGTAGTTGCGGCCGCTGCGGATCACGTTGACCTCGTCTCCACCCTGCGGCCCGTGCTCGTGCGTCCACAGCTCGCCCGTCGCCGGATGCAGCGCCGCGCCCTGCATGTTGCGGTTGCCGAGCGTGAACTTCTCCGGCTTCCATCCCTCCCGTCGGACGAAGGGATTGTCGGCGGGAACGCGCCCGTCGTCGTGCAGCCGGATGACCGACCCGGCGTGGTCGTCGGGGCGCTGGGCGCGCGCCTTGTCGCCCCGGTCGCCGAGCGTGAGATAGAGAAAGCCCTCCCGGTCGAATGCGATGCGCCCGCCGAAATGGTTGCCGCTCGTGCCCTTGGGGCTCTGCCGGAAGAGCACCTGCACGTCTTCGAGCCGCCAGCCTTTCGCGCCGCTCGCGGCGAGCCGCCCGCGTGCGAGCTCCGTGCCGACGCCATCGCTGCCCCGCGCGGCGTAGGCGAGATAGATCCATCGATTCTCCGGAAAGCGGGGATGCAGCACGACGTCGTGGAGGCCGCCCTGCCCGTGCACGGTGACTTCCGGCAAGCCCGCGACCGGCTCGGCAAGCAACGCACCGCCGGCGATGACGCGAAGCCGGCCGGCCTTTTCGGTCACGAGCATCCGTCCGTCGGGCAGGAAGGCAAGAGACCATGGCCGCTCCAGGCCCTCCACCACGGTAACGAGGCGGAAGTCGTGATGCTCGGATGGATGCCGCTCGGCGGCGGCGAGCGGTGCGACGAGCAGCGCCGGAAGGAGGAGCGCAAGCCGGAAAGCGATACGCAGCACATTGCCGGCCAGGCTGGATCGGACGGTGTTCCCGATGGCTTCCATGGCGCGATCTTAATTGACAGAATGAGGCGGATTGGAGTCCAGACGCCGGGAGACGACACGCATGGCCATGGAAGGGGACCTGGAAGCACTGGAAGCGTTGAACCGCCACTACATCCGTTCCGTCCAGGAGTCGGACACCGAATGGTTCGATCGGCACCTGGCGCCGGATTTCCTCAACAGCAACCCCGACGGCACGCTCGTCGATCGCGCCCGCTTTCTCGAGCAGATCGCCCCGCCCTGCCCCGTGAAGCGCCTCGCCGCGGAAGATGTGCGGATCCGCCTGTTCGGCGACATGGCGCTCATCCATGCCCGGACCACCTACCTGAGGGCCGACGGCCAGCCGGGTGCCGGCCGCTATACCGACATCTGGGCCCGGCAGGCGGGACGCTGGGTCTGCGTCGCGGCGCACGTGACGCGCGGATGACGGAGGTCGAGATCCGCGAGTGTGCGCCATCCGAGCCCGCCTGCAGGCGGCTGCTCGAGCGCCTCGACGCCGGCCTCTCCGCGCTCTATCCGCCGGAAGAGTACGATCCGATCACCTTGCGGGAGCTTCTCGAGCCTCATGTGACCTTCGTTGCCGCCCGGCATGGCGGCGAGGTCGTGGGCTGCGGCGCGCTCGTGCGCCGCGGCTCCGAATACGCCGAGGTCAAGCGCCTTTACGTGGATCCCGCGGTGCGGGGCCTCGGCATCGGCAAGCAGATCATGCGCGCCCTCGAAGACCGGGGCGCGGCCGAGGGCTACCGCATCTTGCGCGCCGAGACGGGCACGCGCCAGCCGGAAGCGCTCGCACTCTATCGCCGCTTCGGCTACCGACGCATCGGCCCCTTCGGCGGCTACCCGGACTGCCCCACCACCGTGTTCCTGGAGAAGCGCCTCGACCCTGAGCGTTGACTCTGCGAGCCCTCAACCCCCCATCTAGGAGCCCCCTTTGAAAGTGGAGATCCGCTACTGCGTGCGCTGAAACTACCTGCCCAAGGCGGTCGGTCTGGCTGCCGAGATCAAGCAGGCGACGGGGATCGAGCCCGAGCTCGTCAAGGGCGACAACGGCATCTTCGACATCCTTGCCGACGGCGAGCTCGTCTACTCGAAGTTCCGCGACGGCCGCTTTCCGGCAGCAGAGGAAATCGTCGCCCGGCTGGAGGCACTGAAGAATTAGGTATTCGGCAATGAAGCTCGACCTTCGGAAAGTCTTTGCCGTCGCGAGGACGTCCGTTTCGACGACAATGCTGTTCGTCACCCCCGGGGAGAGCACCGAGAACAGGCCCGTGAAATGAACGACGAGCGCATCCAGGTGAGGACGGAGGGCGGGCAGACACTCGAAGTCGTCGTGCTCAACAAGAGCGCGAACCGCATCGAGGTGGTCCTGGGCCAGGGCGTGCACAGCGTGCGCTGCGCCCTCACGCCGACGCGAAACGAGAGGGCGTACGTGGGCTCGGTCATGGGCCGCGAGATCGTCTACGAGCGAAGCCGCGCGCAGGTCCAGGCCGACATCGACAGGCTCGATCCGCGGCTGAAGAAGTCCCGTTAGTCCAACCGATCTCCCGCACGAGCCGGGGAACCTCCGCAGGAGAGGCATGCACCATGCGAGAATTTTCCGAAGAGACGCTGACCGAGGCAGTCGTAGGCCGCCTGAAGGACGTCCAGGATGCGCGCTTCAGGCAGGTCATGGAAAGCGCCATTCGCCACCTGCATGCCTTCGCCCGCGAGGTCCAGCTCACCGAAGAGGAATGGTTCGAGGGCATCCGGTTCCTCACCGCCACCGGCCAGAAGTGCGACGACAGGCGCCAGGAGTTCATCCTCCTTTCCGACGTGCTCGGCCTGTCGATGATGGTCGTGGCGCTGAACAGCAAGGCGGCCAGGGGCGCCACGGAATCCACGGTGCTCGGCCCGTTCTTCGTCCAGGGAGCGCCGGCGTTCGAGTACGGCGCGGACCTCTCCGCGACGACCGGCGTGCCGGGCGAGCCGACCTGGGTCACAGGGCGCGTGCTCTCCACCGACGGCAAGCCGATCGCCGGCGCGTCGCTCGAGATCTGGCAGTCACGCGCCGACGGCGTCTACGACGTGCAGGACCCTGGCGCAGGCCACGAGCTGCGCGGTCGCCTGAGGACGAACGCCGAAGGCCGCTACGCGTTCCGCACGCACAAGCCGAAGTACTATCCGGTGCCCACCGACGGGCCCGTCGGCCGCCTGCTCGACGCCATGGGCCGCCATCCCATGCGGCCGGCCCACATGCACGCCATTGTTTCCGCGCCCGGCTACCAGCAGGTCATCACGCATGTCTTCGCCGCGGGCGATCCGTACCTCGGCTCCGACGTGGTGTTCGCGGTGAAGGACTCGCTGATCGCCGAGTACCGCAGGATCGACGATGAAGCGGAAGCGAAGAAGCTCGGCATGCCCTCGCCCTTCCTGCTCCTCGAATGGGATTTCCGCCTGGCGCCGGAGGCGGGCGGCAAGGCGCGCAAGGCCATCTCGGCGAAAGACGCCGCCGCGTAGCCTCGCTAGCGTCCAGGCCAGGCTTGAGCGGCTGAGCGAAGCAGCACGCTCGCGGCGGCGACGGTCGCGAGAAGGATGCCGGCGCCGGCCACCAGGCGCCACAGCGCTCCGTCGTGGGTCTGCGCGTAGCGCACCGCGGCGAAGGCAAAGGCATCGAGCGGGAAGGTGATGGCCCACCAGGCCGCCGAGAACGGCCAGCGCAGGAAGTTTCGGGCGTAATAGAGCAGCCCCGCGAGCATCGCCAGCGCGAGCAGAAAAAGCTCCCCGAGGCCGCGCAGGCCAAAGAGCGACGGCGCGTGCGCGGAGATCAGGCACGGCGGCACCAGCACGATGAACCAGGTCGGGCTGAGGGGCGCCGGTAGCGCAGGCGCTTTCATGGCGCGGTAGGCGAGGACCAGCAAGAGGGGCACCGACGCGAGGGCGGAGATGGCGAAGAGCACCTTTGTCGCGGCGAAGTTGCCGAGCGGCACGCCGCCGTGCGGCGCCACGATGCCCCCGACGAAGAGGATCAGCCAGCCGGCGTTGGCCTGCGCAAGCGCGATGCGCGTGGCCAGGAGCCGCCAAAGGCCATGGAGCTGGTAGATGACGAGGAGGCCTACGGCGATCCACCACATCGCGTTCGCCACGTCGCGCAGGTAGGGCGCAAGCCCGGCGGAGAGAATGAGCATGCCCACGGGGAGCGCCGCGCAGAAGCCCATCGTGACCGGATTGGTGAAGTCGGCGCGCGCAGCCTCCGGGTACCGCAGGATCTTGACGACGTAGAGGGGAAGAAGAGCGGCGAAGAAGGCGAGCCCGAGCGCCACCCAGAGCTCGGTGAAGTACGCCGGGGCGCGGAAGACGCCGGGAAAGAGCGGCGCCGCCGAGCGCGCGGCGAGGCCGAGGCCGGCGAGGCCCATGACCGCCCCGTACAGGCCGATCGGCAGCTCGCGCGCGAACCTCATGCGAGTCTTCGGTCGATCACGCGGGCCTTTCGGGGCCGTCATCGCGGCCTGCACGAAGCACCGGCAGGACGAGCGAGAACTCGGCGCCCTGCCCGGGCCCGATGTTGCGGGCATGCACGCGACCGCCGTGGAGCTCCGCCAGTCCCTTGACGAGCGCAAGGCCCAGGCCGAGTCCGCCGCGCGCGCGCGTCGCCGCCTGCGCCCCCTGGACGAAGGGCTCGAAGACGCGCTCGAGGATGTGCGGCTCGATGCCGGAGCCCGTGTCGCGCACGCGGATCTCCGCCTCCGAGTCGCGCTGCTCGAGCGATACGCTGACGCGGCCGCCGTCCGGGGTGAAGCGCACGGCGTTCTGGATGAGGTTGCCGATCATCTGGGCAAGGCGCGTGCGATCGCCGCGCACGCGGACGGGCGACGAGGGCAGCTCGAGCGCGAGCTGCACGCCCGCGCCTTCGGCGAGCGACCGATGGTCGTCGATCGCCTGGCGAAGCGCGTCGTCGAGCGCGATCTCCTGCATGTGCAGCGCGACCTTGCCGCTCGCAAGGCGCGTCACGTCGAGGAGATCGTCGACGAGGCGGCTGAGGTGCCCGGTCTGGCGGGCGATGACCGCGCGGGCGCGTCGCGCGGCGTCGCTCGACAGCGGCTCCTCGGCGAGGATGTAGAGCGACGCGCTGATGGGCGCGAGCGGGTTGCGCAGCTCGTGCGCGAGCATCGCGAGGTACTGGTCCTTCGCCCGGTCGGCCGCCTCGAGCCCTGCGCGCGCGGCCTTCTCGCGCTCGAGCCGCTCGGCGAGGAGCGCGGCCGCGTCCTGCAGCGCCTTGCCCGCCTCGCGCACCTCGCGGATGCGCCCGTCGAACCGCAGTGGCCGGTGGCCCCGGCCCACCGCGCGCACGGAGGTCGCGAGGCGGCGGATCGAGCCTGCGATGCGCCGCGCGAGAAGCCACGCGACGGCGAGGCTGCCGGCGATGAGGACGAAGAAGCCGACGCCGAGCTGCAGGTAGCGGCGCCGCGGGGGTTCCTGGAGCATCTCGAGGGGCGCGAAGGCGGTGACCGTCCAGCCCGACAGCCCGACCTGCCGATAGGCGCCGTGCGCGATGGAACCGTCGAGCGCCTCGCCCGCCACGCCCCCCCGCTCGGGGTTGCGCGCGACTTCCTTGAGAAGGACGCTGGGGGCAGCCTTTCCGGCGAAGCGCTCGTTCTCCAGCGTGCGCGCGATGACGGTACCGTTACGGTCGACGAGCGTCGCATGCATCCCGGCCGGCAGCCGCGCGCGTAGGAGCGTCTCCCAGTTGCGCGCCTCCTGCGCCACCGCAAGGATGTACACCACCTTGTCGTCGCGCACGACGGGCAGCGTGACGACCGTCAGCAGCCGGTGCGTCAGCACGCCGACGATGGCGTTCGAGATGACCGGCGCGCGGCGCTCTGCCGTTTCGTGGAAGAGCTCGGGCCGCGAGAGCGGCGGCAGCGGCGATCCGTAGGGCACCATCAGGTTGAGCAGGTGCTGCGCGTCGGCGCCGGCCACTACGATGTTGGCCCAGTCGGGATGCGTGTCGAGCGCCCGCCTGCAGAGCCCGTGGAACTGCTCCAGGTCGTCGGTCACCAGCGCGTTCGACACCGCGAGCACCTCCAGCGCCACGGTGGTTCGCTGCAGCTCCGCCTCGACTTCGCGGGCGAGCAACCGGGCCGCGCCCTCGATGTCCGCCTTCAGCGCCTCCTCGCGCTCCTGCGCGCTCAGGTAAATGAGCGCGGCAGAGAAAAGGAGCGCCGGCACCATGGCGATCACCACGAGCCACAGGAGGTGCCCCCGCAGGGTCACGGACGCGTCAGGGGTGCGAGGCCGCGCGGGCGGCCAGCCGGCGCACCGCATCCACCAATGCGCCGACGTCGAAGGGCTTGCGGAACGCGTCGTCGGCGCCTGCCGCGCGCGCCACGGTAAGGTGGTCGGTCTTCTGCCCCGTATAGCCGCCGCCCGAGATGGCGACGATCGGCAGGCTCGGATACCGCGCGCGGAAATATCCGATCGTCTCCAGGCCGTCGCGCATGGGCATGAAGAGGTCGGTGATCAGCACCGCGGCCGGGCGGCGCTCGAAGGCGAGGACCGCCTGGTCGCCGTCGGCCACCGCCTCCACGTCGAAGCCGGCCTGCTCGAAGACGAGCGAGAGCGATTCGCGCAGGTCGGCGTCGTCATCGGCGATCAGGAGACGGACCATTGAGGCATCCTAGCCGACCATCCGCGCTTTGCCATATTCCGCGGCGTAAAATCGCGGGGTGCTGCACCGCAAGGGGCTCCTTCGCAGGCTCCTCACCTTCCTTTTCCTGCTCGCCGCGCTGGCGGCGGCTGGCTACACGCTCTACCTCGACATCCGCGTCCGCGACGAATTCGAGGGGCGACGCTTTTCGCTCCCCGCGCGGATCTACGCGAGGCCGCTCGAGCTGCACGTCGGCCTTCGCCTGCGCCAGGCCGCGCTCGAGCAGGAGCTGCGCGAGCTCGGCTACCGGGACATCCCGCGGCCCGGCGAGTCGGGCTGGTACGTGCGCAGGGCCGACGGCCTCGAGATCGCCGTGCGTCCCTTCGTCTTCTGGGACGGCGCGCAGCCGGAAAAGCGCGTGCGCGTCGCGTTCATGGACGGCCGGGTGTCGTCGCTCAGCGACGCCTCCGGCGCCGAGCTCCCCATCGCGCGGCTCGACCCGCGCCTGATCGGCGGCATCTACCCGGCCAACAACGAGGACCGGATCCTCGTGCGGCTGAACGAGGTGCCCGAGCACTTCGTGAAGGCGCTCCTCGCGGTCGAGGACCAGCGCTTCTTCTCGCACCACGGCTTCGACCTGCGCGGCCTCGCCCGCGCGGCGTGGAGCTCCGTCACCGGCCGGCTGCAGGGCGGGAGCACCCTCACGCAGCAGCTCGTCAAGAACTTCTTCCTGACGCCGGAGCGGACGCTCCAGCGCAAGTTCACCGAGCTCATCATGGCCGTGCTCCTGGAGCTCCACTACGACAAGAACGAGATCCTCGAGACGTACCTGAACGAGATCTACTTCGGCCAGGACCGCGACCGGGCGATCCACGGCATCGGCCTCGCGGCGCAGTTCTACTTCGGCAAGCCGGTCGACCGGCTCAGCATTTCCGACAGCGCCCTGCTGGTCGGCATGATCAAGGGGCCGGCCTACTACGACCCGCACCGCCACCCGAAGCGGGCGCTCGAGCGGCGCAACCTCGTGCTGCGCGAGACGAAGGACAAGGGGTTCATCACCATGGAGCAGTACTCGCGCGCGCGCATTGCCGGGCTCGGCGTGTCGGCGAAGCCTTCCATGGGCACCTCGCCCTACCCCGCCTTCGTGGAGCTCGTCCACCGGCAGCTGCGGCGCGACTACGACGAGGCGGACTTGCGCACGGAGGGCCTGCGGATCTTCACCACGCTCGACCCGAACGTGCAGGAGGCGGCCGAGCGCGCGCTTGCGCGGCGGCTGGAGCAGTTCGACCGCAGCAAGCGCTTCGGCGAGCCCGGGCTCGAGGGCGCCGTGGTCGTCACCGACGCGCAGACGGGCGAGGTGCAGGCGCTCGTCGGCGGGCGCGATCCGCGCTACCGGGGCTTCAACCGGGCGCTCGACGCGGCGCGCCCGGTGGGCTCGCTCCTCAAGCCGGCCATCTACCTGACCGCCCTTCTCGACCCTTCACGCTACACGCTCGTCACGCCCGTGGACGACGGGCCGTTCGTGTGGAAGAGCCGCGGCGCCAAGGACTGGCGGCCGGCGAACTACGACAAGACGTTCCACGGGATGGTGCCGCTTCGGGCGGCGCTCGCGCATTCGTACAACGCCGCAGCCGCGCGCCTGGGGACCGACCTCGGCGTCGACCGCGTGCTGGAGACCGTGCGCCTGCTCGGGGTGGATCGGCCGGTGCAGCCCTTTCCGTCGAGCCTTCTCGGCGCCGTCGATCTCAGCCCGCTCGAGGTCGCGCAGATGTACCAGACGATCGCCTCGGGCGGGTTCCGCACGCCGCTTCGCGCCATCCGCGAAGTGACCACGCAGGACGGCCACCCGCTGCGCCGCTATCCCCTCGCGGTCGAGCAGGCATTCTCGCCGGAGCCCATGTATCTCCTCGCCTGGGCGCTGCAGGATGTCGTGCGCCGGGGCACCGCGCAGTCGCTGCAGCACTGGATTTCCCCCGAGCTCGGCATGGCGGGCAAGACCGGCACGACCGACGAGCAGCGCGATGCCTGGTTTGCTGGCTTCGACGGCGAGCGGCTGGGCGTCGTCTGGATCGGCTACGACGACAACCGCGCCGCGCGGCTCTCGGGCTCGTCGGCGGCGATCCCGGTCTGGGGCGACATGATGGCCGCGATCGGCCCCGAGCCCCTCGTGCTGCCCCAGCCGGAAAGCGTGGAGCTCGTGGCGATCGACCCCCTTACCAGCCTGCGCGGCGCGGGCTGCCCGGACGCCATCGAGGTACCCTTCATCAAGGGCTCGGCGCCGCTCGAGCGCGCCGCCTGCGCCGGGGACGAGACAATGGAGGCAATCCGCGAGACGGTCCGCGAGGTGACCGCCCCTGCCAGGAGCTGGCTCGAGCGCCTGTTCGGCCGATGACGCTTTCCCGCGCGTTCCTGACGACTCGCTTCCGCGCCGCCGTGGCCGTCGCGGCAAGCGCGCTTTTGGCGGCGGCGTGCACCACGGCGCCGCCGGACACGGAAAGGCAGGAAGCTCCGCCTGCGCCTGCCGAGCTGCCAAGCCCGCCGCCTTACGAGACGCCGGAGGCGCCCGCGCCGACGGAGCCCTCCGCAAGGCCGGGACCGCGGGAGAACGTCGCGGTGGCCGGGCTCATGCGCAACGCCCGCCGCGACAGCGAGGCCGGCAGGCTCGCCAACGCCGCGGCGACACTCGAGCGGGCGCTCCGCATCGAGCCGCGCAATCCGCGCCTCTGGCATGAGCTTGCGCGCGTGCGCCTGAAGCAGGGTCAGTACTCGCAGGCTGCGACGCTCGCCGCCCGCTCCAATTCCTGGGCGGCAGGCGACCCGGAGCTGCGCGCCGCCAACGAGCGCATCATCGAAGAAGCCCGCATCGCCAGCGGCCGGTAGCCATGCGTTCCGGCTCATATTTGGGGACA
>CAYWSG010000060.1:0-17508 GCA_964461055.1 uncultured Enterobacteriaceae bacterium
GCCAGGGAAACGATCATCCGGACCAGGGTCATCACGTTGGCGTCGGAGAGCATGGTGATGACGAAGGAGCGGTCGATCTTCAGGGAGTTGACCGGGAGCCTGGCCAGATAGGCGAGCGACGAATAGCCGGTGCCGAAGTCGTCGATGGCGATTCTGACGCCGGAGTCCTGCAGTTCCTTCAGCTTGGCGATGTTTCCGGTCACGTCGTCCATCAGGCGGCTTTCGGTGACTTCCAGGTCGATGCCGTGCGGCTTTGCGCCCTCGTCGAGAAGGCGCTTGAGTCTCGACACGAAGTTCCGCTGCCGGAGCTGGATCGCCGAGACGTTGACGGCTATGCGGGGCGGGGCGAGGTTCTGTTCGGTCCAGGCCTTGTGCTGGCGGATCGCCTGACGCAGCGCCCAGGCGCCGGCCTCGAGGATCAGCCCGGTTTCCTCCAGCAGGGGAATGAAGCGTCCCGGCGGCACCAGCTCGTCGCCGCGCTGCCACCGTATCAGTGCCTCCAATCCGACGATTTGTCGCGTCGCGGTATCGATGCGCGGTTGATAGTGCAGGACGAATTCCTCGCGCTCGATCGCGCGGCGCAGGTCGTTCTCCAGGGCGAGGTTCTCCGCGACCCGCCTCGTCATTCCCTCTTCGAAGAAGACGTGCCGCTCGCCGCGCCTTTTCGCCCGCTTCAGCGCCGCCTCCGCGTTCCGCAGTAGCGCTTCCGCGTTCGCCCCATCGCTGGGGAAGAGCGCGATGCCGGCCTTCGCGGAGATGCGAAGTTCCGTGCCGCCGATGTGGAAGGGGTTGCCGAAGCATCCTTCGGCGATGCGATGCAGGACATGCGCGGCTTCCAGCTCGCTTTTCACGTCCGGGACCACGATCGCGAACTGGTCGGCCCCGAGGCGCGCGACCTGGTGGCTGTCGAGGACGCACTCCTTGAGCCTTTCCGCAAAGCGGGCCAGAAGAAAATCGCCCGCCTGCCGGCCGAGGGAATCGTTCACGGCCCTGAAGCGCTCCAGGTCGCTCACGATCAGGGCGAGCTTCCGGCGGCTTTCGAGTGCCGACGGCAGCGCCTGCCCGAGCCTTTCGAGGAAGAAAGTGCGGTTCGAGAGTCCCGTCAAGGCGTCGTAGTACGCCAGGTACTCGAGCCGCTCCGATTTCGCGATATGGTCGAGCGCAAACGAGATGTCTCCCGCCAGCGCGTTCAGGAGCCGCATCTCCTCGTCGTCGAAGAAGTGCGGCTCGCCGGCGAAAAGCCCGAACACGCCGATGATGTCGTCTCCGACGAGGAGGGGCAGCACCGCGGCGGACCTGTAGCCGCGCGCCAGTGCTTCCTGCTTCAACCGGAATCGGGGCTCCTCGGAAATGTCGTTGACGATCACGGGCCGCTTCTGGCCGATCGCGGTCCGCACGAGTCCCCGCGGGTAATCGGCGTCGTCCAGGGAGAGCGGCAGCAGGTCCACGAAGCCCGCGTCGTGCCCATGCGAGGCGACGGCGCGGATGGCGAGCGCCTGGTGGTCATACAGGCCGAGCCAGGCCATGCGGATGCGGCCCGCTTCGACGGCTATGCGGCAGGCTTCCTCCACGAGCTCGGACCGGGACGGAAGGCGCAGCATGACGGCGGAGATCTCGCTCAGCACCGCGTAGACGCGATTCAGGCGGGCGATCCGGTCTTCGGCGGCCTTCCGGTCGGTCTCGTCTTCGATGATGCCGGCGATGCGATACGGCTTTCCGGAGCGGTCCAGCACCGGAAACGCGCGCACCCGGATCCAGCGTATGGCGCCGTCCGGCCTGATGATCCGGTAGCGCCGCGTGACCGGGCCGGAAGCCCCTTCGGCCCAGCAGGAGGTGACCTCTTTCTTGTCGTCGGGGTGTATGGCCGCTCGCCAGGAGCGAGGGGAGGCGTAGACCTCCTTGACCGGCCGGCCGAAGATCTTCTCGTAGGCAGGGCTCAGGTAGAAAACCTCGGAATTGTCGAGGTCGGTCAGGTAGAAGATGGCGTCGAGGTTCTCCGCCAGCTGCCGGAACCGCTCCTCGCTTTCCGCCAGGGCCATCTCGGAGCGCCGGCGGGCGTTGCGCTCCTCGACCTCCCGCAGCTGCCTCTGGATCGCCGGCCCGAGGCGGGTCGTATTGGACTTGAGGACGTAATCGTCCACGCCTTCCTTGAGGGCGAGGACCGCGGCCTCTTCGCCGATCGTTCCCGTCACGAGGATGAATGGAAGATCGGGCTTCGCCGTCTTCGCGAGCTGCAACGCCTCCATGCCGCCGAAGCCGGGAATGTTGTAGTCGGAGAGAACGACATCCCAGTCCCGGTCAAGGGCTGCCTCGAAGTCCGCCCGGCTGTCGACCCGATGCAGGTCGACGTCGGAAAAGGTGGCTTTCAGCTCGCGCGCCACCAGGAGGGCCTCGTCCTCGAGGTCCTCCAGCATCAGGACTCGCAGCTTTCGCGCGCTAGCGGTGTCGTTCACTCAACTGCAACCAGGTGATGCTTCACGCCGTATGCCGGCTTCGGAGCCAGTGGCGGGAAGCATATTGAGATGCCCGCTTGGCTCCGTATTGGGATTCCGAAACAGGACGGATTTTTTCTTTTCAGTGCGCGACGGAACAGGCCCGGAATGGGAGGGCCCGGCCAAGGCGGCCGAGGAGGGCGAGGTTAATACAACCGTGAACTCTGCCGCCCCTGAGTTTCGCTAGCTTCTTCTTCCGACGCAGCCAGGCGCTGTGGAAGAGGTGGAAGTGCGTTGAGCCGCTTATCGTCTTGTCGGAAATTCGAAGCAAGTCCGCCACAAGCCCGCGGAGGGTGACTAGCCTATCGCCTGACCGCAGCCTTTCCTGAATGCCCTTTGCGGTCTCTCCCCCGGCCCTCTCCCCCCAAGGGCCGGGGGACCTTCTCCGGCTCGGCGCGCGGCCTTCTATCTCGGTGGACGGATCGGCTTTGCGTTGAAGTCGTGACGGATGCGCCGCACGTCGCCGGGCTGGATCGTCATGTAGGTGAGATACGGCTTGCGCGAGCCGTAGCGGACTTCGATCCGATGCATTCCCGGCTCGAGATCGAACGTCGTGGTGGGCGGCGTCGTGCCCCGGTGCTCGCCATCGACGTAGAGCTCGCCTTTGGGCGAGACCGCGACGATGAGCTGCGCCGTGCCGCGTGGCTCCGGCCTCTCGGATCGTGCGATCGGCTTTTCGGACCGTGAAACGGGATGCTCGGGTTCTGCGGCCGGCTCCTCGGGTTCTGCCGCCGACTCCTCGGGTCGTGTGATCGGCGGTTCGCGTTGTGCCAGGAGGTCGGGTTCCGCCTCGCGCGGTTTCGGCGGCGCGGGCTCCACAGCGGGCGGCGTTGCCGTTTCCTCGGCCGTCTCGGCGATTTGCGGTGGTGGTGGAGGCGTTGGGGGCGATGCGGGCGGCGCGATGGCCGGCGCCGCGACCGCCGGCGGCACACTGCTCGCGGCGACGGCTCGTTCGCCGCGGCCAGGCGAGTTGCCCATGAAAGCGGTGAGCTTGTCGAAGGCCGTGAATCTGTCGAAGGCGGTGAACCTGTCGAAGGCGGTGAAGCCGACGCCGGCAACGACGAGCACCAGGGCGATCGCAGCGAACATTGCGGAGCGCGATCCGGAGGAGCGCTGAGGCTTGCGTCCGGCCATCGCCCTTCGGTCGACATACGGCGCGCCATCGGTCATTCGGTTGCGATGCCGGAATTCGCCGGCCGCCAGCAGGTCCGCCGGAATGCCGAAGCCGGGCCTGCTGCGCGGTGGATCCGTTTGCGGTCCGATCTCGCTCGTTCGAGGATGAGGCTCGGGCGTTCGCGGGCGAGGCCCGGGTGGACGCGGCCGAGGCGCGGGCGCTTGTTGCCGTGGCTCGACGGGCGGGACAGGTGCGGCTGGTTCGTCGCTCTTCTCGCCCGACCCCAGCCCGAGCGCTTCCTGGAGGCGCTGCAATTCGCGCAGCAGGACCGGGATGCCGGCCATGCGGGCCTCCGGTTGCGTGGCGAGCATGCTCAGCACAATGGCGTCGAGCGCGGGGGGAACGCTCGGGTTGAGCTCGCTCGGCGGCCGCAGTGCGCCGCGAAGCATGCTCTTCAGGAGTTCGCCCGGCGAGTCGCCTTCGAAGGGCCTGCGCCGGGTGAGCATCTCGTAGAGCACGGCCCCGAGCGAAAAGATGTCGCACCGATGGTCGACCGGGTCGCCTCGCAGCTGCTCGGGCGCCGGATAGCCTGTGCCGCCGAGCCGTCCGATGCCGAAATCGGTGATTTTCGCGAGCCCCGAGGGCAGGACGAGGATGTTCGACGGCCTGATGTCCTCGTGCACCACGCCTTCGAGATGGGCGTGCGCGAGCCCGGCTCCGATGTCGCGGGCGAGCCGCAGGGCGCGCGCGATCGGGATCGGCCCGCGGTCGAGGATGCTGCGCAGGCTTTCGCCCTCGAGCAGCTCCGTCGCGACGTAGACCGTGCCGGCCGCTTCACCGACGTCGTGAATCGCGGCGATGTTGCGGTGTCTCAGGCGCCGGGCCGAATGCGCCTGCTTCAGGAGGCGCCCAGCCAAGCGCGCGTCGGACTTCACTGACGGGGAATCGAGGCGCTTCAGCGCTACGACCATGCCCGTCGTGCGATCGCGCGCTGCATAGGTCGTGCCTGTCGCGCCGCGTCCTAGCTCATGGAGAATGCTGTGGCGTGCAAGCGTGTTTTCTGGCGTCATCGCGAGACCTCCTCGACGGCGCAAGTAGCTTACTCACCGCCCGTGAAGCCGCGCGTACGATGGATGCTCCCATCGGCGGATGGCCCAAGGTGGAACGCGACCCGGAAGCTCAGCGCGCCATCGCGGCGCTCTCCGGCAGCTCGATCTTCACTTCCAGGACGTCCAGGTTCTCCTGCCGCTCGAAGTTCACCTTGATGTCGTCCGGGTCGATGGGGATGTACCTGGAGATGACGGCGATCAGGTCCTTCTGCAGCGCGGGCAGGTAGTCGGGCTCGCGGCGCCGGCCGCTGCGCTCGTGCGCCAGGATGATCTGCAGCCGCTCCTTGGCGACCGCCGCGCTCTTCTTTTTCTCGCCGAGGAGGAATGAGAGGAACGAAGCCATGGCGCCCTCTACTTCGCGGTCGCGAAGAGACGCTTGAAGAAGCCCTGCTTCGCCGCCTGGGTGAAACGCAAGGGCCGCTCCTCGCCGAGAAACCGGTCGACGACGTCCCGGTACGCCTCGGCCACGTCCGAGCCCTGCATGTGGATGGCGGGCGTGCCCTGGTTCGAGGCCTGCAGCACCGCCTGCGACTCCGGGATCACGCCGATGATCGGGATGCGCAGGATGTCCTCGATGTCCTTGATCGAGAGCATCTGGCCCTGGTCGACGCGATTGGGGTCGTAGCGCGTGACGAGGAGGTGCTCCTTCACCGGCGTGCCGCCCTCGATGGCGCGCCTGGTCTTGCTGCCGAGCATGCCGAGGATGCGGTCGGAGTCGCGCACGGACGAGACCTCGGGATTGGTGACCACGAGGGCCTCGTCGGCGAAGTGCATGGCGAGGACTGCCCCGGTCTCGATGCCCGCGGGCGAGTCGCAGACGATGTAGTCAAAGCCCATGGCCGAGAGGTCGACGAGCACCTTCTCGACGCCCTCCTTCGTCAGCGCCTCCTTGTCGCGCGTCTGGGAGGCGGCGAGGATCGACAGGCCCTCGACCTGCTTGTCCTTGATGAGCGCCTGGTGCAGGTTCGCTTCGCCCTGGATGACGTTGACGAAGTCGTACACCACGCGGCGCTCGCAGCCCATGACGAGGTCGAGGTTGCGAAGGCCCACGTCGAAGTCGATGACGGCGACCTTCTTGCCGCGCAGCGCGAGGCCCGCGGCGAAGCTCGCGCTCGTCGTGGTCTTGCCCACGCCGCCCTTGCCGGAAGTCACCACGACGATCCTCGCCAGGCGGCGCTCGTTGTCGGCATTGGGGGTTGCTTCTCGGGGTGCGTTGTAGATGTCGTTGCTACCCAAGTGGATCTCCCGGTGTCAGCCTTTGAGGGGTTCGAAGACAAGCCGCTCGCCGTCGGGGCCCGCGACGAGCCGCACCTGCGTCGGCTTGCCGCGGACCGTCTCGGGGAGGGGCTCTTCGCCGGTGCGATACACGCCGGCGATGGAAATGAGCTCGGGCTCGAGCGCGAGGGCGAAGAGCCTCGCGCCGGCTTCGCCGCGGGCGCCGGCCATGGCGCGGCCGCGCAGCGACGCGTAGACGTGGACGTTGCCGTCCGCGATCACCTCCGCGCCCGCGTTGACCGTCGCGGTGACGACGAGGTCGCGGCCGCGGGCGTAGACCTGCTGCCCGGAGCGCAGCGGCCGGTCGACGACGAGCGCCGGCAGCGGAGCGGCGACCGCGGGCGCCTCGGCCTTCGCCGGGGGCCTGGTCGTTGGGGTCGCCGTCAGCCGTATGCGCGCCTCTGGCGCCGGAAAGAGCCCGGCGGCGGCGGCGGCCTCGAGGTGCACGCTCCGGCCTTCGCGCACGGCGACGGGCATCAATTGATGGCGCTTGAGCAGGGCGACGAGCGCCGGGAAGTCGACCGGCGCGTCGAGCGGCTCGAGCCGCGACAGGTCGATCACCATGGCGTCGCCGTCGAAGAAGTCGGGAATGCCGCCGAAGCGCTCGGCAAGGTCGCGCTCGAGGGCGGGAAGGTCGGCGGACTTGAGGAGCAGCGCGACGAGCGGCAGGTTCGCGCTCTTGATCTCGAAGCTGCCGGAGACGGTGCCTGCCAGGCCAACGGGATCGCTATGGCCGGCGTCGTCCTTGTTCTTGTTGTGTGCGCTCAGTTGCCGGGCCAAACCGTCTTGCTCTTGCCGCCTCTTCGCGCCGCAAGCGCTCGAGGCTTATTTTGGGACCGAAGAATTATAGCGTCGCGTGCACTGCGATCCAGTCTCGCGCGCCGAAGAAAACTCCGCGGAAAACTTCTGCCGACTGTCTCCTGGCGACGACAAGTACATCCGGGAGTTTGCGCGGTCACAGCAAAGTGCAGGCGCGCTCGCGCGCTGCGACGTAGCGCGGCATATGCCGAGTTGCGCATATCGTCGCGAAAGCCGGCGGCGCAGACTCCGCTCGCCGCAGTTGACGACGCAGCGTTCAACGCAACGGAGGATCCCATGGCAGAAACGTCGGCCAAAGGCGCCGCCAAAGGCGTCGAGACGCTCAGGGAAGGGTTGCGGGGAGAGCTTGTCCTGCCGCAGGACGCCGCCTACGAGAGCGCACGCAGGATCTGGAACGCGATGATCGACAAGCGCCCGGCGGCGATCGTGCGCTGCGGCGCCGTGACCGACGTCGTGCGCGCCGTCGAGTTTGCCCGCGCGAGCGGCATGCCGCTCGCGGTGCGGGGCGGCGGGCACCACATCGCGGGGAATGCGCTGTGCGACGACGGCGTCGTCATCGACTTCTCGGCAATGAAGGCGGTCAGCGTGGACGCGGACGGGCGCCGCGCGAGCGTCGAGGCCGGCGCGACGCTCGGCGACGTGGACGGCGCAACCCAGGCGCACGGACTGGCGACGCCCCTGGGGATCAACTCGACCACCGGCGTCGCCGGGCTCACGCTCGGCGGCGGATTCGGGTGGCTGAGCCGGCGCTACGGCATGACCGTGGACAACCTGGAGTGGGCGGAGGTGGTCACCGCCGCCGGCAAGACCCTGCGTGCGAGCGAGGACGAGCACCCGGACCTCTTCTGGGCGCTGCGCGGCGGCGGCGGCAACTTCGGCGTGGTCACGCGCTTCGGCTTTCGCCTGCACCGCGTCGGACCGCAGGTGCTGGCGGGGCTCGTCGTCTATCCGTTCGAGCAGGCGAAGCAGGTGCTGCAGCGCTTCCGGGAGTTCACGGCCAAGGCGCCCGACGAGCTCGCCGTGTGGGCCGTGGTGCGGCTCGCTCCGCCGCTGCCGTTCCTTCCCGAATCGGCCCATGGAAAGCCGATCGTCGCGCTGGCGCTGCTCTACGCCGGCGAGCCCGCGCGAGGGTTGCCGCTCGTCGAGCCGCTGCGCGGCTTCGGCACGCCGCTTGGCGAGCACATTGCCGAGCAGCCTTATGCCGGCTGGCAGAAGACGTTCGACCCGCTCCTCGCCCCGGGCGCGCGCAACTACTGGAAGTCGCACAACTTCTCGACCCTGGCCGACGGCCTCTTCGACGCCACGATGGACGCCATCACCGAGCTGCCTTCGCCGCAGTGCGAGATCTTCTTCGGCGGCATCGGCGGAGCGGCTTCCCGGGTCGCCCCGGATGCCACCGCGTATGCCCATCGCGAGACCCAGTTCGCCATGAACGTGCACGGCCGCTGGGAACGCCCCGAGGACGACGCGCGGTGCGTGCGCTGGGCCCGCGAATTCTTCGAGGCAAGCCAGCCCTTTGCGCTCGGAAGCGTCTACGTCAACTTCCTGACGGCGGACGAGTCCGACCGGGTCCGCGCCGCGTATGGTCCGAACTACGACCGCCTGGCGAAGGTGAAGGCGACGTACGATCCGGACAACCTTTTCCGCGTCAACCAGAACATCCGGCCTTCCTGAACACGTCGCGGGGCGGCGCGAGGACGCTATCTTGGTCCGGTCGCCTTGTCCGCGGACCTCCGCGCCTGCCGGGCGGACGCCTCGGCATCGCTCGCCGAGCTTGCCGCCTGGCTTGCCGAGGCACGGGCTTCCTCCGCGGCCTGCCGTGCCTGCTCCGCGGCGACGCGTGAGAGCTCGGCGTTGGCCCTTGCGCTTTCCGCGGCTTTGCGCAGGTCCTCGAACTGCTGGCGCGTCCGCTCGGCGATTCCTCGAAGCCGCTCGGCGTTCTTCCGGTCGACCTCGCCAGCGACCCGCTCGAGCTCGCGCTGAACGCGCTCGTGCTCGGCTGCTTCCCGGTGCTGTTCCGCCTTCTCCAGCTCGCTTTCCTTGCCCATGGTCGCCATATTAATAGGGGGCTCGGCCGCCAAATAGGGGATTGGCGGGGGGCGCGGGGCTAGGACGCCGGAGGCGCCGCAAGCGGAGCGAACGGCCGTCCCTCTTCCACGGCGCGGATCGCGCTGAAGAGGTCGCCGGGGATGCGGTTCTTCGCCACGAAGGCGTCGGCGCCGGCCTGCAGCGCGGCTTCGGCGGTTTCGGAGGCGTCGTTGGCGGAGACGACGATCGTCTTCGCGGTGGGGAAGGCGTCCTTGAAGCTGAGAAGCGCCTGCGTTCCGGTGCACCCCGGCAGCCCGAGGTCGAGGAGCAGCATGTCCACCCGGAGCATGGAGCGGCCGACGGCGAGGCCTTCGGCGAGGCTCTCCGCCGCTCGCACGACGGCGTCCTTCACCGCCGAATAGGCGACGGCGGTCAGGATCTCGCGCGCCAGCCGGACGTCTTCCACGACAAGGATGTGCATGGCTTTCCTCCCGGGCGGACTGTCGCGCTTCCGCCGGGGATGCGGCATGGGGTAAAGACCCTATGCGCCTTGCCGTTCGGCTGCTGGTGGGCTCGACGGAGAGGAAGGTGATCCTGCCAGCGGAACGTGGCACCTGCAGGACGGGTAGCTGCAGGCTCCCGGGATCGCCGTGCACCCCGGGCTGTTGCGCCGGCGTTCGGCGCCATCGGCTGTCCGCGCACGTTCCCCGCGCGGCTTTCTGAAACCTCGAGCCATGCGTGTCCACCTCCTCGCGGATCAGCGTGCGCCCGATGAATGTGCGTTGAGCTGCCGTGCCGCAGTGCCGTTCGGGCTGGGCGACATACCCCGGACGGTGGGCGGGTATCTAGTGAGGGCGCGAAAGCCTGTGACCCCGGAAGTATGTGATCCCGGAAAGCACATGGTCCTCGCGAGGTATTTGGATTGGTGGATCCAAGCTCGAACAACTTTCGTTTGACCTCGCCGCGCGTCCCGGCCGACCATGCGAAAGCCTGCTCCTTTCGGAGCATTCTTCCCGTTCTCTCCCAGCCGGAGGCACCCCAGCATGTCCAGCTCCCCAGGCACTACAGCGCACCTTCATCTGCGCGACGACCGCATCTATGTGTTCGACGCGCGCGGCATCTCGAAGCGGTTCCGCCACGCGGCCATCTTCGGCGCGCTCGACGCGCTGGCCCCCGGCGAGTGCATGCGCTTCGTGAACGACCACGATCCGCTGCCGCTTCTCGATCAGCTGCGCATGCGCTACGGCGACGCGGTCGCGATCGAATATCGCCAGCGCGAGCCTGGCGGGATCGTCATCGATTTCATCCGCGCCTAGCCGGCCCGGGCTTCCATCACGAGGATCGAATGGACGACGCCCTCTATCCTGCATCGACCAAGGAATTCCACCGCCAGCGCCAGGAGCTCGCGCCCGAGATCCTGGCCGCCTTTCGCGCCTTCAGCGAGAAGGTGTTCGCCGACGGCGCGCTGCCGGGGAAGACCAAGCAGCTCATCGCCGTCGCGGTCGCGCACGTGACGCAGTGTCCCTACTGCATCCGCGGCCACACGGAGGCGGCGCTACGCCAGGGGGCGACCCGGGAAGAGCTGATGGAAGCGATCTGGGTCGCTTCGGAAATGCGCGCCGGGGCTGCCTACGCGCACTCCACGCTCGCCCTCGACGCCATGAACCGCGTGGCGGAAAAGGCGCAATCGAGGAGCCAATAGAGCGCATCGCGCTGCGAGAAGACGCCGATCAGGCGCTTCTCGCGCGTGACGAGGACGTGCCGGAAGCCGCGCTCGGCCATCGCGGCCGCGGCTTCGGCGAGCGTCGCCGAGGCGTCCAGCGTCACCGGCCGGCGCGTCATCACGCGGCCGATCTCGGTGTCGAGCGCCACCTGCGGCGGAGAGAGGCACTCGAGCGCATCGGTGCTGGTGAAGATGCCGACGGGCGCGCCCCATTTGTCGACGACCGGCATGCAGCCTACGCGCTGCTCGTGCAGCGTCGCGACGACCTTGCCGAGGGGCACCTCCGGCGTGCAGCACACGAGCGCGCGCGAGATCGCGTCGCCCAGGCGCCGCTCCAGGCCGGCGGGCAGGTCCGGTGGCGGGACGCGGGTGAGGCTCATGCCGTGACGGTGGGATGCCGCACTAGGAGCGCCTCGGTCGAATAGAGCGTGAGCTCCGCGACGTTCGTCGCGTGATCGCCGATGCGCTCGAGGCAGCGGGCGGCATTCGCGAGGCGAAACACCGGCTCGAGCGGCACGTGCTCCATGTCCGCATGCTCCATGAGGCGCCGGGCGAGCGCCTGCTCGAGCTCGTCGAGGGCGTCGTCGTCCGCGATCACCTTGCGCGCGAGGGCCGCGTCGTTGCGGGCGAGCGCGTCCAGGCTCTCGGCCACCATCGTGCGCGCGGCGTTCGCCATGGCCGGCAGCCCGCATCCGACGAGCGCCGCCCCGAGCGGGCCGGCCTGCGCGGCCCGCGCGATGTTCGCCGCCTGGTCGCCGATGCGCTCGAGCTCCGTCACGACCTTCATCGCCACGGCGATGAAGCGCAGGTCCACGGCCGCCGGCTGGTAGAGCGCGAGCAGCTCGACGCACGCCTCGTCGATGGTGTTCTCGAGCGCGTCCACGTCGCGGTCAGCCGCGATCGCCTGCTCGGCGAACCCGGGCGTGCCCTCGGTCAGCGCGAGCGTCGCCATGCGAAGCTGGCTCTCCACGGTCCCGCCCATGCCGAGCAGCAGATCCTTGAGCGACTGCAGGCGATGGTGAAAGAGCGAGGACATGGCCGGACCACCATAGCATCCGCGCGCGGCGCGATCGTTGCCGCGGCGGAAAAGGCGCTGTTCCCCGGCGTGCCTTCTCCCGGCGCGCGCCCGGTCCCATATTGGTCCGGGTAGCCATGCACTCGGAAGGAGACGCTATGCACCGCAACGACGACTGGCTGCGCTACGGCGCAAAGGTTCCCCTCGAGCGGATTCTTTCCCACCGGCGCCTGCACGCGCTGTCGAAGCTCGGCCTGGAACTGCGTCGCGCGGCGGCGCGCTCGCTGAACGACGCGCTCGCGCAGGCGCACCGCACCCGCATCGGCCTCTCCCGTGAGACGGGCATCGATCACTTCGCGCTCACGCAGATCTGCACGGCGCGCCGCGCCATGGATCCGGAGCTCCTCAAGCGCGCGCTGCAAGCGCTCGGCAAGGACTGGCGCGCTCTCGAGGTCGAGTTCAGCGAGGCGATCGACTACCGCGGGCGCATGTACCCGGCCAACAGCGAGCAGTCCGCCCGCGCGCCGCTTTCGCCTCCGCTCAAGCCGTCGCTCGCGACGGGCTCGCCCTAGCGACCGCGCGCGCACGGGGCGCCTGCCGGCGGTCGCCGAAGCGGGCGACCAGGAAGTCGATGAGCACGCGCACCCGGGCTGGCACGTGCGGCCCGGGGAGCCGCAGCGCGAAAAGCCGCTCCTCCGGGGGCCGCCAGGTGGGGAGCACCGCGACCAGGCGCCCGTTCGTCAGGTCCTCCTCGGCAAGGAAGAGCGGCAGCTGCGCGATGCCGATTCCCGCCCGCGCCGCGTGCCAGATGGCCACTTCGCTGTCGGCGCGGAGCGGGCCGCGCACGCTGACCACCGTCTCGCCCGCGCCACTTTGAAGGCGCCAGAGCGCCGGGCCGGCGAAGTCGCCGTGCAGGCAGCTGTAGCGCGCGAGGTCGGCGGGCGCCTGGGGCACGCCCCTCGACGCGAGGTAGGAGGGCGCGGCGAAGAGCCCGCGCGGCACCGAGGCGATGGGGCGCGCCACCGATCGCTCCGGCGGCTGCGCCGCGCAGACGATGAGGACGTCGTGGCCTCCGGCCACCAGGTCCGGCACCGTGTCGTCGAGGGTCAGGTGCACGCGCAGCGCCGGATGCTCGGCGAGCAGGTCCGGAAGCACCCTGGAGAGGTGCAGCATGCCGAACGCCGTGGGCGCCGAGACGCGCAGGACGCCCTGCGGCGCGCCGTGCTCCTCGCGCACCGCTTCCATCGCCTTCTCCGCCTCTTCGAGCATGGCGCGGCAGTGCCGGTAGAAGCTCTCGCCCGTCTCGGTCAGCCGCAGCCCCCGCGTGTTGCGGTTGAGGAGCCGCGCGCCGAGCGCCTGCTCGAGGCGCTTCACCGCCTTGCTGAGGCGCGAGGGAGACGCGTTCGAGCGCCGCGCGGCGGCCGAGAAGCCGCGCGCCTCCACGACCTGCGCGAAGAGCGCCATGTCGTTCAGATCGGCCATGCCGGCTCCTGCTCGCGGGTGGCAAAGGCATCGGGCAGGCGCGGCGCGTCCGCCATGTACGGCACCATCTCGGCCGCCTTGGTGGCGTGACGCCCGATGCGCGCGAAAGCGCGCGCGACGTGGCCGAGGCGCTGCACGTCCGCGAGCAGGTCCGGGTCCGCCGCCGCTTCGCCGACCAGGCGACGCGCCGTCTCCTGCTGCAGGAGCTCGAGCGACGCCCGCGCCGCGACGACCTTGCGGGCGAGCGCGGCGTCGCCGCGGGCGACCGCCTGCACCGCATCGGCCACCATCTCCTGGGCGAGGCTCGCCATCGCGCGCAGGCCGGCGTCGAGGAGCTGCGGCGCGATCCCGCCGCGCAGCCCCGCGCGCGCGATGCTTTCGGCCTGGTCGCCGATGCGCTCGAATTCCGTCACGGCCTTCATCGTCGCGGCGACGAAGCGCAGGCGCGCCGCGCCCGCCTCGCGCTCGCCGAGCAGGCGCGCGCAGGCCTCGTTGACCTGCAGCTCCATGGCGTCGACGTCCTCGTCCAGGGCGATCGCATGCTGGGCGGCGCCCGCGTTCGCCGTAAGCAGCCCGAGCGACGCGCGGCGCAGCTGGTCGGCGACGGTGTCGCCCATGCGGCGGAGTAGCTCGCTCAAGGCATGGCGAACGACGGACATGGAACCCTCCTGTTGAAACCCCTCGATGGGCCGACCGATCGACTGCGCGGCGACTTCCGGCCATGCACTGCGTCGGCCATGCGCGGCGACGCGCGGGCGGCCCTGCTGCGATGGCGCCCCGGTGAGCCTCGAGTCCCGCGCGAGGCGGGCGCCCGGCTACCGGGCGGCGGGATGAAAGGCGAGCGTTCCCGGCGTGGTGAGGCGGTCCGGAAAGCAGCGGCTGCAAGACGCCTGCACGGGTCGTTTTCCCAAAAAACTCAACGGACTGCGACCCACCATAGCATAGAAAAAACTTAAATCAAGCCATGGTCCGGCGACGCCGGAAGCGGGCTACTCCAGCACGCCGGAGATGACGCCGACGAGGACGTTCTTCGAGTAGGGCTTGGTCACGTAGCCGTCGGCGCCGAGCTCGAGGCCGTGCGCGATCTCGTCGGGCTCCTGCTTGGCGGTGAGCAGGACGATCGGCAGGCTCGCGAAGTCGGCGTGGCGGCGAAGCTTCGCGAGGACGTCGAAGCCGTCGCCGTCGGGCAGCATCACATCGAGGAGAAGCAGGTCGGGGGCGCCGTGCTCGAGGAGCGACGCCGTCAGCGTGCGCACCGACTGTGCCGTGCGCACCTGATAGCCCGCCATGCTGACGCGCAGGTCGGCCAGCGCGAGCTGGTCGGGGTCGTCCTCGACCACGAGGATGACCGTGTCCCCGCGCGGCTTGGCGCCGTTCGCCGGCCGCCTGCGATTCTGCGAGAGGTAGGCGCCGGAAGCGGTGAGCGCCTGCGCCGCGCTCTCGCCGGCGGCCTTGGCGAGCGCCGAGAGATTGAGCGGGATGGTGCGATCGATCGCCGAGCGCGCATCCGAGCGCAGGAAGCCGAGCTGCTCGAGCTCGCGCAGCCAGTCGCGCAGCAGCCGCTCGGGATGGCGCCGCAGGAGCGTCTCGATGCCCCGCGCATCCCCCTGCACGTCGATGATCCAGAGAAGCTGGCGGTAGTCGCTCGGAATCGAGGCGTCCTGCGTTTCCCAGGCCGTACGCCCGGCCTGCGTGATGGACCACACGATGCTTCCCCCCTCCTGACTGGCGTCGTTGCCAGCGCACTCTAGCGGAGCCGCGCGGGTCGGCCACAGGGAAGTTCGCACACGCTCCGGCGAAGCGCTTTTGTTTCACTCCTGCGCTTGCGCGCTCGAGTTTTTTTCTTGATCAGCGGTAAAAAACATGCCGGCCGATGCGGCCGATGCGCTCGCGCGAGGCAGCCCAGGCGGGCCGCACGTACGTGGCGTGATAGAAGAGCGCGCCTTTCGCGACGGGCGCGTTGCGGCCGTAATAGACAGACTCCGCCACCTGCTGCGCGAGCTGCCATTCCTTGCCCATCGGCTCGGGCAGGCGGCCGAGCAGGGTCCACGAGAAGGCGGCCTTCTCGTACACGACCTCGCAGACCGTGCGCGGGTAGAGGGCGGCGGCCTTGCGGTTCATCGTCACCTCGGCGACCGCGTACTGGCCGGCGAGCGGCTCGCCGCGCGCCTCGAAGTAGATGTTCCGCGCGAGGCACTGGAGATTCTCCCGGTGCGCGGCGACGAGGCGCTCGCGGCGCGCCTCGCGCTCGGCGACGAGGAAGGCGAGCGCGACGCCGAACGCGGCGAGGATCGTGCCGACGATGGACGCGAAGATCCACGCGTCGGTGTCGGCGCGATACCAGAAGAGCGCGGCGCGGTGGCGCCAGTGCTGCAGCACTCGCATGCGCGGGAATCTTTCTCACCCCCGCGCCGCCGGTCAAGGTCAAAGTGCCGCGGGGAGCCTCACGCGGTGGCGGGGGCGAAGCGACGGCGCAGCTCGCCGAGGCGCCGGCGCACCTCTCCGGGCGGGACGCCGGCCGACTCCAGCATGCGCTTCACCGCCGTCCGGGCGCCCGCCTCGAGCGAACGCACCTGCCGCACGGCGGCCGAGCGATGCAGCGTCAGCACATGGACCTCGTCGTGCGCGTTGGCGAAGCGCTCCTTCCATGGATCGCCTCCCGGCGTGAGGTCGAGCGCGCCGACGCCTTCCTGGAGGAGGCGCTCGCCGAGCTTCAGCAGGTGAAGCTTCCCGGGCGAGTGCTCCGCGAGGGCCTCGTCGTGGCAGACGATGGCGAGGGTCACCTCGTCGCGGCCGGCAAGGCCGACGTGCGCGGCGATCACCTTTCCGGCGAGCGTCGTCACGGTGACGTGCAGGAGGCCCGGCGCGGCGCGCATGAGCCCGAGGTGGAAGGCTTTCTTGAGCGGGTCGGCGGCGAAGGGCGCGACGGCGTGCGCGCCGCGCTGGCGCTCGTCGTAGGACGCGATGATCTCGTCGAAAGCCGCCTCGAACGCGCCGGGATCGGTGATCCTCGAGAACTCGAGCTTGCCCAGCCGCTGCAGCCGCGACCAGCGGCTCTTGTTGCTTTTCTTCCGCAGCGAGCGCTTCAGCTCGTCCGCATCGAGGCGCATGAGCGGGCGGCGATGCGCGAGAAGGCGCGCGCGCGAGCGAAAGAGCGGCGAGCCGAGCAGCGGCTCGACCGGCAGGCCGTGCGGCAGGTACTTGAACGTGAGCTCGTATCCGGGAAGGAGCTCGTCCAGCGCGGCGAGCGCGCGCACGATGAACTCGCGCTGGCACTCGGGCGTTGCGAGCCAGGCCTGGTACTCCGCCTGGTGCGCACCCGCCACCGCGACGCGCTGCGTGCGCAGGCACACCGCCAGAGCGAGCAGCCCGACCAGCATGCCGTCGTCCGTGCGAAGCGTAACGACGATCGGCCAGTATCGGGAGCGGTAGTGCTCGAACCAGGTGCGGACGAAATGACTTGACTGGCAGGGCGTGCTCCAGGGACACGCGGTCCCGAGGCGCTCCCACTCGACGAGGAAGGCGGGATCGGAGAGCTTCGCCCAGGCGTCCTCGCCGCGGTGGATCGCGAGCGCATGGATGCGCGGGCGCGAGGGCGCCCGGACGATGGGGTCGACGAGCGGGGCGGGCGCGGCGCGGCCGACGACCGGCTCGTTCGCGCCTTCCAGGACGACAGCGGAACTCATGCGAAAACCTCCCTTTGTGTTGCAGGGTTACGCGGCAGGGATGCCCGCCGAGCGTGTCGGGCCGAGCGGCGTGCGCTCGAGCTCGAGGCGATAAGGACCGCCGAGGACGTAGGCCGCGGCGGGACTGGCGAGAAGGCGGCGCGCGAGGCCGCCGGGCGCTTGGAGCGGCACCCAGCGAAGCGACGCGTTGCCGAAGCCGACTTCCTCGAAAAGCGTCGCCCAGGTGTGCGGCGCGACCCCGCCCCGCACGCGGTCGGCGACCAGGACTTTCGCGCCCGAGCGCGTGAGCATAGCGAGGTGGGCGAATACTGCCCGATACGTCGCGCGCGCCACGGGATCGACCAGCACGCGCCGGGCGGCCGGCGGGTCCACGCGGGCGATGGTGCCCATCAGGAGCACCACGTCGAAAGGCTCCTCGTCGCGGAACTGCCGGATCGCGCGCGGGTCGAGCCGCACCGGGACGGTCGGCTCGGCCGCCTTCAGCCATGCAAAGCCGCGCGAAGCGGCGGAGGCGGCGTCGGCGGCGTCCGGCTCGAGGCATACCACCTCGCGCGCACCCATGAGCGCGGCGTAGAAGCCGTGCATGCCGTCGCGGCCGCCAATGTCGAGGACGCGCCGCCCGGCGAGCTCGATGCCCCGGAAGAGATGCCGCAGCCGATCGCGCAGGCGGGCGCCCGAGCCTCGGCGGCCGAGCCCAGCCGAGCGCTCGCAGAACGCATCGATGCGCTCGGGGTCCGCTTCGACGAGGACCGTGGTTCCCGAGAC
>CAYWSG010000061.1:0-17219 GCA_964461055.1 uncultured Enterobacteriaceae bacterium
TCCCAGGCGGCGCCGGTGCCGCCGAGCCCCGCACCGACGACCAGGATGTCGATGCCGTCTTCGATGATCGTCTTGTAAGCCATCAGTAGTACACGCCTTTCTTGAACTTGAGGCCTGCGTCCTTGAGCGTGCGCAGGCCGCCGTCATCCATGCGGAGGTATTTCGGCTCGTTGTACAGGAGCTGGCTGTCGCGCATTTCCTTGCTCGGCGCCGGAACGTCGGCGAGCTTGGGGATCGCGGTGCCCCAGGGCTTGGTCGTGATGGGCGACAGGAAGTTCTTTTCCGTGCCGTTCCGGAACTTGATCCGCCAGGCGATCGTGCCCCGCTCTTCGTCGCGGTGGACGCGGACGCTGTGGCCGAGCGGCGCGAAGTCGGCGTACCCGCGCACGTCGATCGCATGCTGGGGGCAGGCCTTCACGCAGGAGTAGCACTCCCAGCACATGTTGGGCTCGATGTTGTAGGCCCGGCGATACGTCGGGTCGATGTGCATGATGTCGGAGGGGCAGATGTCGACGCAGTGTCCGCATCCGTCGCACCTCGTCATGTACACGAAGGTAGGCATGGGTCGGGTCCCTGTTGCTGTTGGTGGCGCTAGTAGTGACGGGGCGCTTCGCGCTTGATGCCGAGCCCCATGTTCATGGGCGCTTCGCGCAGCAGCTCCATGGAGTGCCTCTTCTGCTGCTCCGGATCGTCCCGGGTGAGCGTCGGCAGGTTCTCGGCCGTGCCATTCGCCTCGGAGACCCTTTTCTCGAAGGCGGCCGCGGGCTTGAAGAACATGTGGGCGAACTTCGACCACGGCACGCCGGCGAAGAGCACCGTGGTGGCGAGGAGGTAAAGGCCGAAGAGCACGCCCGCGCCGCCGCCCGCGAGCGCCCAGACGAGGCCGAGCGTGGCGCTTGCGAGAAGCGACAGGATGAAGAGGTCCGCCTTCACGATCCGGAACGGCGAGTGGCCCTCGGCGGCCACGTCCACGCGGATGAAGAACCAGAACCAGTAGCCGCCCACGCAGATCATCGCGGCGCCGATCCACCACAGCGAGACCATCAGGCCTGCCGGCTCGGGGTCGAAGACGAGAAAAGCCGTGCTGACGACGTAGAGGATGAAGCCGTACATGCCGAGCAGGTGGGCGATGCGCCGGCGCATGTTGCAGAACTCGCCGGAAGCGAGCACGTCCACCACGGCGGTCTTGACGGCGATCGAGGCGAGCTCGCCGCCGCCCAGCTCGCGGGCGTCCTTGCGGCTCCTCGAGCGGCGCCAGTTCTCGAAGAAATAGCGGGCGCTTCCCTTGTGGACGACGTCGAACAGCGTCCCGGCGGCGACCAGGACGACCATGAGGATGACATAGCCCTGCATGAAGCCGGGCGAAAGCGCGCCGGAGAGCGTGGCGAATGGATTGGCTGCGAGCATGAAACCTCCTTCGGCGGGCAATTTTACGGGGCGACGGGCGCCGCGCCCGACAAAAAAGGCTATGCCGCTATAGACGCACTGTATGCAGGTCGAAGCGCATCGCCTCGAGGTCGCCGAGGGCCCAGGTGGCCGGCGCGGCGAGCCCGGCCACCGTGCCCGGATTGACGAGCCAGGTGCGGCCGCCCTTGACATTCGGCACGTGCTGGATGCCCGCCTCGTGGGAATGCCCGCAGCACACGAGGTCCCAGTCGCCCGTGCACGCCATGGCGTAGCCGTATTCCGGGTAATGGACGGCGAAGACGCGTCGCCCCGCAAGCTCCAGGCGGGCGTCCGGGCCGTGGTACTGGAGCTGCTCCGGACGCTCGCGCGCCCAGCGCGCGAGCGAGACGGGGTCGCCCAGATTGTTGCCGTGGATGACGTGCACGGGGAGCCCTTCCGCGAGCGTGGCGCGCAGGGTCTGCGTCCCGATGAGGTCTCCGCAATGGATCACCGCCGTGGCGCCCGCCGCCTTGGCCTCGCGCACGGCGAGCGCGAGCGGCTCGGCGCGGTCGTGGCTGTCGGAGACGATGCAGATCTTCACGGGCCGCGATATTAGACTATCTCCTGGGTCGGATCTCACCCGATCGGGAGAGCATGATGGCGAAGAACGATGCGGTGGTGCGCCACTCGGCGAAGGCGCGGTTCGAGGACGTGCGCGACGACCTGAAGCTCGCCATCGCCGGCAAGGGCCTCGTGGTCGACTACGAGTCGTTCATCAACCGGATGCTCGAGCGCACCGGCAAGGACGTGGGCTCGTCACGCAAGCTTTACCGCGACGCGCAGGCGTTCGTTTTCTGCAGCGCGGCGCTCTCGCGCCGCACCATGGAGGCCGACCCGGCCAACATCGCCTTCTGCCCCTACAGCATCATCGTGTACGAGACGGTGCAGGAGCCCGGCCGGATCCACGTGACCTATCAGCGAAGCCTCCCGGAGGTCGACGCGTTGCTCGACGACATCGCCCGGGAGGCCCTCGGGCTGCGCTAGCGGCTACGGCCGCACGTACGACCAGCCCTGGCGCTGGCGCCGCATGATGTGCACGACCCCGGCGTCGACGTAGCGGATGCCGTGGTACATGTCGTCCTTCTTCGTCTTCGTGTTGCGCATCGTGTTCTCGCAGGCCATGAGCCCGATGCCGCCGTCGAGCGCCTGCGCAAGGCGCGGCGCGACCTTCGAGTCGGCCTTGAGCATGGCGAGCCCGGGCCCGTAGGCGACGATCTCGACCTCGACCTTGTCCTTGCCGAGGTCCGCCTGGATGTTGCGCGCGTTGTTGAGCGCGAGGTTCCACTTCGCCGGGTCGGGGTCGCTCACCTGGATGACCACCTTCTGGCGCCCTGCCGCCTGCGAATCCTCCGACGACTGCAGCTGCGCGCAGGATGCGACGCCGAGGGCAAGGCCCGCCACCGCGAGCGCGCGCGAGAATGCGACGATCATGATTCCACCTCCTCCGTTGAGTTGACCTGGCCCGACGCAGCCGATCCGGACGCCTGTGGAACACTTGGGCGGAACCCCGGGCCGCCGGGCGTATCATCGCCGGCGGACTTCCCACAAGCAAGGACGCATTCAAGGACGTGCCCATGAACTTCGACAAGGAACTCGACGCCCGCGGCCTCAACTGCCCGCTTCCCATCCTGCGGGCCAAGAAGGCGCTGAACGAGATGCAGGCGGGCCAGGTGCTGAAGATCGTCGCCACCGACCCGGGCGCGGTCAAGGACTTCCAGGCGTTCTCCAAGCAGACGGGCAACGAGCTCCTGTCGCACAGCGAGGCGAACCGGGAGTTCACCTTCTTCATGAAGCGCAAGTAGCGGCCGGCGGGGCCCGTGAGGAGGAAGCTGCCCGCCGTCTTCGTCGGCCACGAGGTGTATCGGCAGGCGGGCTACGGGGGCAATCATCCGCTCGCCATCGCGCGGGTCGGGCCGGTGATGGATCTCTGCCGGGCGCTCGGCTGGCTTTCGCCCGAGGAGTACCGCGAGAGCCCCCGCGCGAGCGAGCGCGAGCTCACCGCTTTCCATGCAGGGCACTACGTCGCGGCGGTCCGGGAGGCTTCCGCGAAGGGACACGTGGAGGCGCAGGTGCGCAGCCGCTACCGCCTGGGCACGCTGGAGAACCCGCTCTTCCCGGGGCTTTTCGAGCGCGCCGCGACGAGCGTCGGCGGCTCGATTCTCGCCGCGCGGCTTGCCCTCGAAGGACGCATCGCCTACCACCCGGCGGGCGGCACGCACCATGGCCGCCCCGACCGGGCGAGCGGCTTCTGCTACTTCAACGACCCGGCGTTCGCGATCCTGGCGCTCCTCGAGGCGGGCCTCGAGCGCGTGCTGTACGTCGACCTCGACGCCCACCACGGCGACGGCGTGCAGGATGCCTTCGCGGCCGACGAGCGCGTGCATACGGTATCGATCCACGAGGCGGGTCGCTGGCCGGGCACCGGCGCCGCGTCCGATACCGGCGACGGACGCGCCTGCAACCTTCCGGTGCCACCGGGCTTCAACGACGCCGAGCTGGAAGCCCTTCTTCGATCCGTCGTTCTCCCGCTCGCCGGGCGGCTCGGCCCGCAGGCGGTGGTCATCACCTGCGGCGCCGACGCGCTCGCCGGCGATCCGCTCTCCCGCATGGCGCTTTCGAACGTAGCGCTCTGGTCTGCCGCGGAGCGGCTTGCCGCCACGGCGCCGGCGGCGGTCGTGCTGGGCGGCGGGGGCTACAACCCCTGGACCGTGGCGCGGTACTGGACCGGTCTCTGGGGTGTCCTGACGAAACGGGAAATTCCGCGCCGCCTGCCGCCCTCGGCGCGCGAGATCCTCACGCCGCTCACCTGCGACCTCGTCGACGACGAGGACTTCCAGCACGAATGGCTCTCGACGCTCGCCGACCGGCCCAATCCCGGGCCGGTGCGCGCCGAGGTCGAGGCCCTCATGGAGAGGCACCATGCGCTGGTCTGACAGGCTTGCCGACATCGAGACGCTGGAGGACGCCGGGCTCGATGCGGCGCTCGTCGGCGAGCTCGAGCGGCACGCGCCGCGCGTGACGGGACGCCCGATCCGCTTCTCGACGCCGACCTTCAAGGCCTACTCGAGCTGCGACCTCGACGGCTGCGGCAAGAACAGCTTCCCTGCCTTTTCCGTGACGGCCGGCGCCTGCGCCCTCGACTGCGATCATTGCCAGGCGAAGATCCTCGAGCCCATGCTGCCGGCGACGAGCCCCGAGATGCTCGAGCACAAGGTGCGCGAGCTCGTCGCCACGCAGGACCTGCAGGGCTTCCTGCTCTCGGGCGGCTCCAACCGCCGCAACGAAATCAAGTACGAGCGCTACCTCCCGGTCGTCGAGCGCCTGAAGCGCGAGTTCCCGCACCTCAAGGTCGCCGTCCACTCGGCCCTCCTCGATGCCCCCCGCGCGCGAGCGATGGCCTCGGCCGGCGTGGACACCGTGATGATGGACGTGATCGGCGCGCAGGCCACGATCCGCGAGGTGTACCACCTCGAGCGCCCGGTGGAGGACTTCGAAGCGACGCTCGAGGCGCTCTGCTCGACGACGATGGAGGTCGTGCCGCACATCGTGATCGGCCTGCACTACGGCCGCCTGCTCGGCGAGGCGAACGCGCTCGACATCGTCAGCCGCCACCGCGTGCACTCGCTCGTGCTCGTGGTCGTCATGCCGTTCTATGCGAGGCCGGGCACGTTTGCGACGCCGCAGACCTCCGATGTGGGCAGGATCTTCCTTGCAGCCCGGGAGAAGATGGGCGACAAGCCCCTCCTGCTCGGCTGCGCGCGGCCGCCGGGCATGCACCGGCGCATCACCGACGCCTATGCCGTCATGGCCGGGCTCGACGGCATCGCGTTTCCGGCCGACGGCACGCTCGCCGTCGCGCAGGCGATCGGCCGGCCCGCCGCGCAGGAGCACGCCTGCTGCTCCATCAAGACGGGAAACACCATCGAGCTCCACGCGCCGAGCGTCGAGCTTCGCGGCCGCAGCATCAAGCTGCATCCGGTGTCGTGAGCGAAGCGCGGTCGGCCGACGTCGTCGTCCTCGGTCTCGGACCCGCGGGCGCAAGCGCGGCCGCCGAAGCGGCCCGGCGCGGCTGCCGGGTGATCGCCCTCGATCGCAAGCGCGAGCCGGGCGTGCCGGTGCAGTGCGCGGAGTTCGTGCCGGCCATGCTCGGCACGCAGGTGAAAGGGCTCGGTTGCACCGTGCGCCAGCCGATCGAGGCAATGGCGACGTTCGTGGAAGACGAAAGCCCGGACCTCAAGCCCGACTTTCCGGGGCACATGCTCGATCGCGCCGCCTTCGATGCCGCGCTCGTCGCCGAAGCGCTGCGGGCCGGCGCCGATTGCCGCTTCGGCGCCGTCGTCAAGCGCGTCTCTCGCGCGGGAGAGGTCGAGCTTTCGACCGGCGAGGCTTTCCGCTGCCGCGTCATGATCGGCGCCGACGGGCCGCGCTCGCTGGCCGGCCGGGCCATCCGCCGGGTGAATACGCAGGTGGTCGAGACGCGCCAGGTCACCGTCCCGCTCCTCGCGCCGCATGCGGCGACCGACATCTTTCTCTCCGCCGGCATCCCGGGCGGCTACGGCTGGCTCTTTCCCAAGCGCGAGGTCGCGAATCTCGGCGCCGGCGTGATCCCCGCGGAGAAAGCGAGGCTCAAGGCCATCGTCTCGCGCCTGCACGCCCGGCTGGTGGACGAAGGGCGCGTCGGGCCGCAGATCCTCTCCACGACCGGCGGCGCCATCCCGGTGGGCGGCATGGTGCAGCCGGTTGGCCGGCTGGACGAGACGCTCGTGCTGCTGGCGGGCGACGCGGCGGGGCTTGCGAATCCGGTCACGGGAGCGGGCATCGCCGCCGCCGTGCACTCGGGCCGCCTGGCGGGCGAGAGCGCTTGGCAGGCCGTGTTCCATCCGGAAGGATCCTCGGGGGCCGCCCTGCAATATCAGGAAGCCCTGGAAGAGCTGTTCAAGCCCTCGCTCGATCGGGCCGTTCGCCGGCGCGCCGAGCTTCTGCAGTCGAATCCGACCCCGCTTGCGCTGCGCCGCGGCTGGATCGCCTATCCCGAGTACTGGACCTGAGGGAGCAAGGAACGTCATGAGCTGCTTCGAGCATTCGACCCCCGCCATGGAGCCTCGCGCCCCGGGCGTGATTCCGATCGAGTTCAAGAACGGCGCGCGCGTCAAGGCGGCCGACGTGCCGCCGCAGGGCGTGTACCGGCCCAACTACAACATCATGACGCCGAACATGCGCTCGCCGGAGTACGTGCAGATGTCCACCGCGGCGGCGCTCACGCTCGGCATCATGCAAGGCAAGATGCACCGCTGCGAGTGCACGCGGTGCCTGAACCTGCTCCTCACGTATCCCGAGGGCTGCCGCGCCAACTGCGCCTACTGCGGCCTCGCGCGCCACCGGGAGGCCGAGCGCGACTACGCCGACCGCAACTTCATCCGCGTCGACTGGCCTGCCGTGCCGCTCGAGCAGACCATCGACATCGTGGCGAAGGACGGCGAGAGGAGCCCGTTCCATCGCATGTGCATCTCCATGATCACCCACCCGCGCTCGGACGAGGACACCGTCACGGTGCTCAAGAAATGGACCGACCGCATCGACCCGGGCGCGATCCCGGTCTCGATCCTCTCCAACCCGACCACCATGGCGCGCGAGGACGTGAAGCGGCTCAAGGACCTCGGCGCGGACATCTTCACCGTGGCGCTCGACGCCGCGACGCCCGAGATCTTCGAGCGCACGCGCGGCAAGGGCGTGCAGTCGCCGCATACCTGGGCGAAGTACTGGGAGATCCTCCTCGACGCGCGCGAGATCTTCGGCCCGCAGAAGTTCGGCGCGCACATCATCGTCGGCATGGGCGAGACGGAGCACGACGTGCTCGCGCTGGTGCAGAAGCTCGTCGACCTCGGCGGCCACAGCCATCTCTTCTGCTTCTTCCCCGAGAAGGGCTCGCTGATGGACCACCTGCCGGCGACCCCGCGGGAGCCGTGGCGCCGCGTGCAGCTCGCCCGCTATCTCATCGATTACAAGGGCGTGCGCGTCGAGCAGATGAAGTTCGATGGCGAGGGGCGAGTGGTGGACTTTGGTCTTTCCGAATCCGAGTTGAATGAAATCGTCGGGAAAGGCGTGGCGTTCCGCACGTCCGGCTGTCCGGGCAAGTTCGCCGACGACATCTCCGCCTGCGACCGCCCCTACGGCGACTCGCCGCCCTCCAACATCGCGAGCTACCCCTTCCAGCCGAACGGCAACGACCTGCGCACCATCCGCAAGCAGCTCGGCATGAAAAACCGAAAAAGGGGTCAGAGCAATTAACGGAAAACCCGCCGCGGGTTTCGCGTAATTTGTTCTGACCCCATTTTTGGGTTTGCCCCCATTCTGATGCGCAAGATCATTCCGATCGCCGCTCCGGAGCAGCGCGGGGGGTGTGACCCGTCGGCGGGCGGGCCGGCGGAGGTCGTGCACGTCCTGCAGCACACCTCAGCCGAGTACCTCGGCCACATCGAGGACCATCTCGAGGGCCGCGGCGTGCGCTTTCGCTACGCGCGCCCGTTCGCCGGCAAGGCGCCCTTTCCGGCGCCCGACGCGCTGGGCGAGGGCGTCTTCATCCTCGGCGGCGGGCCGTGGGGCAGCGCCGGCGCACGCGACGTGCCGACGCTCGCCGAGGAAGTGGCGCTCGCGAAGGCGTGCCTCGAGCAGGACCTGCCCATCGTGGGCGTCGGGTTGGGCGCGCAGATCCTCGCCATCGCGGCGGGCGGGGCTTCGGAATCCGCCCCGTTGACCTTCTCGGTCGGGAAGGCGAGAAGAACCGACGAGAAGGCGCTGGGGGGATACCTTCCCGAAACGTATCCGCTCGCGATCTACATGCGCGATCGCGCCGTCCCGCCGGCCGATGCCGCGATCCTCGCGGTCGACGAGGAAGGCCGCCCGGCGCTCTGGCAGGTGGGCGAGCGGGCGCTCGGCTTTGCCGGCCATCCGGGATTGAAGGTGGCGATGGTGGAAGACCTGATCATGGAGTTCGAGGAGGTGCCGCCGCCGGCCGACATCGAGCGGGGCCTTGCTGCACTGCGGCGCGAACAGCGCGCCCTCGAGGATGCGCTCGTGCCCCTCATGGCCGGCATCGTCAAGCTCACCGGCTGGATGAAGCTGCCTGCCTGATGCCGCTTTTTGCGGCTTGCACTTTAGATTTTCCTAATATAGCCTGAGCATATTCCGAGGAGGGATATAGGCCCATGGCCAAGAAGCTCGTCATCGTCATGGCGAACACCGACCCGCGCAACGGCGAGGAGCTCGGGGCGCCGATCTTCCAGGCGTCGGTCGCCGCCGCGATGGACTACGAGGTGGACGTCATCTGCACCGCCACCGCGGGCCGGCTGATGAAGAAGGGCGTCGCCGAGAAGCTCTTCGTCAAGGAGGGCTCGCCCAAGTCGGTGTACGACTTCATCAAGGAAGCGCACGAGGCGGGCGTCAAGTTCTACTGCTGCTCGCCCAACCTCGATCTCTTCGACATGACGCAGGGCGACCTCATCCCCGAGTGCGCCGGCGTCGTCGGCGGCGCCTACCTCATCGAGGAGGTGATGGAAGGCGACGCCAAGGTCATGACCTACTAGGCGTCGGCTCCCCGCGATGACTTCCTCCGCAGTGACGCGAGTGCAGAAGCACATCGGCGACCCGGTCGGCGAGGCGCCGCCGCTCCCGCGCGAGAAGCTCGAGGAGATCTTCGCCGACCTGCAGTCGGACCTGCGCTTCGACCACGAGCTGAACGGCTGCCTGAACTGCGGCATCTGCACCGCCACCTGCCCGGCCGCGCACTACTACGACTTCAGCCCGCGCGAGATCGTGCAGCTGCTCTGGACCGAGAACCTCGAGGGCATCTACGACGCCATGCAGGAGAAGATCTGGGCCTGCGCCCAGTGCTACACCTGCGCCGCGCGCTGCCCGTTCGGAAACTCGCCGGGCGGCCTCGTCATGCTCATGCGCGAGACGGCCATCAAGCACCAGATGCCCTCGGCGAAGAACGTGCTGCGCCCCTTCAGCCGCGTGATGCTGAAGCTCATCTCCACCGGCAACCAGCTCTCGCCGGACATGATCAACAAGGATCACTTCGCCGACTGGGGCCCCAACATCTCCAAGGTGGACGCGCCGCTCAAGCTCCTGCGCCAGGCGATCCCGATGCCGACCCTGAACACCACCGCGACGGCCTGGGAGGTCAACCTGAAGACCTCGGTGGAGCTCTACACCATCTGGGAGATGACCGGGGTGCTGCAGCAGCTCGAGGGCATCGACGAGAACCTGTTCGACGTCATCACGGACATCATGGACGAGAAGCGCGAGGACTGGAAGGACTACCTCGCCGATCAGGAAGACTCGGCGGAAGACTCTTCGGAAGACGAAAAGGAGGAATGACCCATGGCTGAGCGATTCACCGGGCACGGCGCCGAATGGCGCGACTCGAATCTCTCCGACACGGAGGCGCGGATCGCCACCTCGTGGGTGGAGCAGCGGATCGACAAGCGCTCGATGCTCACGCAGAAGGACCGCGTCGAGGACGTGCGCGACGTGATGTGGCAGCTCGAGAAGGACGGCGAGATCGTCGTGCACCGCATCGACGACGAGCTGCACCAGCCCATCATGGTGAAGACGCTCTACGGCTGGGACAAGAAGATCCCGACCAACCGCCTGTGGCACCACAAGTCCTGCGGGCAGTGCGGCAACATTCCCGGCTACCCGGCCTCGCTCCTGTGGCTCATGAACCGGATGGGCATCGAGTACCTGGACGAGACCGACCAGACCTCGTGCACCGCCTGGAACTACCACGGCTCCGGCATCGGCAACATCGAGAGCCTCGCGGCCGTGTTCCTGCGCAACTTCCACCAGGCCTACGTCGCCGCCAAGGCGCAGGGCTTGCCCGAGGCGTACTACTACCCGCTCGTGCATTGCGGCACGTCCTTCGGCAACTACAAGGAAGTGCGCTCCTACCTCCTGCATTCGGCCAAGCTGCGCGAGAGCGTGAAGAAGATCCTCGCGAAGCTCGGCCGCCTGGTGGACGGCAAGCTCCTCATCCCGGAGGAGGTCGTGCACTACTCGGAGTGGCTGCACGTCATGCGCAGCCGCATCGCCGGCATGCGCGAGATCGACTGCAGCGGCATCCGCTCGGTGATCCATCCCGCCTGCCACGTCTACAAGATGGTGCCGCAGGACGCGATCTACGACGACAGCATCCTGGGCGGCAACCGCCTCGCCAACTCCACCGGCCTCATGCAGGCCCTCGGCGCCCAGGTCATCGACTACTCCACCTGGTACGACTGCTGCGGCTTCGGCTTCCGCCACATCATCTCCGAGCGCGAGTTCACCCGCTCGTTCGCCATCGACCGCAAGGTGAAGGTGGCGGTCGAGGAGGCGCGCGCCGACATCATGATCGGCCACGACACGGGCTGCATCACCACGCTCGACAAGAACCAGTGGATCGGGAAAGCGGCCGGCAAGGCCTACGAGCTGCCGATCCTCGCCGACTGCCAGTTCGCCGCGCTCGTGTGCGGCGCGCATCCCTACAAGATCGTCCAGTCGCACTGGCACGCCTCGCCCATCGAGACGCTCATGGAGAAGCTCGGCATCGACTGGCAGGCGAAGAAGGCCGAGTTCGTCGCCTACCTCGACGAGATCAAGGCCGGAAAGCAGGAAAACCTGTACGATCCCCGCAAGCGTCTCACGTCGGGCCCCGGGTTCATCCCGATGAAGCAGATTCAGCGCTGAGGAAAACAGCATGAAACCCGTATTGATCGTCGGCGGCGGCCCCGCCGGGCTCGCCGCCGCGCAGGCGCTCGCCGCCGTCGGCCAGCGCAGCATCCTGGTCGAGAAGGAGGCGAGGCTCGGCGGCGCGCCGATCCTCTCCGGCTACGCGAAGCTCGTGCCCTCGGGCGAATGGGCAAGAGATGCCATCGGCGGCATGGTGCAGCGCGTCGAGCAGGATTCCCTGGTCTCGGTGAAGACGGGCTGCCGGGTGGAGAAGTTCGAGGGCGAGCCGGGCAACTTCAGCGCGCGCCTCACCGACGGCAGCGTGGTCGAGGCCGGCGCCGCCATCCTCGCCACCGGCTTCACCCACTTCGACTCGGTGAACAAGCCCGAGTGGGGCTTCGGCACCTATCCGGACGTCGTCACCACCACGCAGGTCGAGCAGATGATCTCTTCCGGGCAGGGCATCCGCTGCCCCTCCGACGGCAGGAAGCCCAAGCGCGTGGCGATCCTCCTCTGCGTGGGCTCGCGCGACCGCCAGATCGGGCGCGAGTGGTGCTCCAAGATCTGCTGCACGGTGTCGTGCAACATCGCCATGGAGATCCGCGAGGAGCTGCCCGACTGCCACGTGTACATCTACTACATGGACATCCGCACCTTCGGGCTCTACGAGACGAACTACTACTGGAAGAGCCAGGAGGAGTTCAAGGTCAAGTACATCAAGGCACGCATCGCCGAAGTGACCTCCGACGGCCAGAAGCTGATCGTCAAGGGCGAGGACACGCTGGTGAAGCGGCCGATCACGATTCCGTTCGACATGGTGGTGCACGCGATCGGCATGGACCCGAACGTCGAGAACAAGGCCATCGCCGGCGTCTTCGGCGTGGGCCTGCAGGAGCACGGGCACATCGCCAAGGGGCATGCGTACGCCTCGCTCGGCGAGACCACGCGCCCGGGCGTGCTCGTCGCCGGCGCCGCCACCGGCCCCGAGACGATCGACGACTCGATCGCCCAGGGCAAGGCCGCCGCCATGGCGGCGTTCGCCATCGTCCATCGCAAGGCCGCGGTCGCGGCCTGAGCATGCCGGTCGCGCAACTCGATCGCCCGCGCCTCGAGCTTTCGGGACCGAAGCTGAAGCTCGCGCTCGAAAGCCTGGTCGCCCGCGCCGAGGAGCAGGGCGGCGTCGAGGCGTACGTGGAGGGGCTGAAGCTCAAGAGCCGGATCGTGCGCGAGGCCTTCGAGGGCGGGCCCGAGCTTCGCCCGTTCCGCATCGCCTGCGCCCACATGGCGACCGTCCGGCGGCGCATCGGCGCTTACGCATCTCCCGAGAAATTCGACTACATGAAGAAGCAGGTGTCCGGCCTGCTCGAAGGCGCCGGCGACACCTCCACGACGGACGCGCGGATGGCGGCGTTCTGCGGCGCGTTTCCGGAGGACCGGGAGCACCGCTGGGTGCGCGACCTGGCCGCCGAGATCCTGCACGGCGTGGACCCCGAGCGCTATCCGCTCATGACGCGGTGGGTGTGGGACGCGCGCGCGAACACGGGAGTGATCCGCGAGATCTGGTTCGGCGACATCGACCACGTCACGCTCGACGTGCCCGACGGCTACGCTACCTTCCTCGGGCTGCGCGAAGAGCTTGCCCAGTACCTTGCGCAGAACGGCGTGTATCGGGACGTCCTCTTCTATGTCGACGTGGTGCTCGCGCAGGTTTACGCCGACTACATCGGCGAGCGCGGCGGACAGTACCTGCGCACCGACTTCGCCACGCCGGAGGACCCGATGCTGCACGCGCGCCGCATCCTCGGCCTCGACGGCGTGAGCGGCAACGGAAGGACGAAGCTGAAGGCCGCGGACGGGCGCGCGGTCATCGTCGAAGACCCGAAGCTCCTCACCTGAGCCGAAAACCCATGGCGATCCACGAGAAAGCACTGATCCGGCCGGAGAACCTGAAGACGCACGACAAGCTCGTCATCGACGGCGTCGACGTCTCGGGCCACTGGAGCACCTTCATCGAGCCGCGTGTCGTCACCGACTACAACGAGGCCCTCGAGGACGAGATCGCGGCGCTGCCCGGCGGGGAGCACATCCACCGCTGCTGGCAGTGCGGCTCGTGCACCAACTCCTGCACCGTGAACGCGGTGAATCCCGACTTCAACCCGCGCTACTGGATCTACCTCATCCGCATGGGGATGGAGTCGGAGCTGCTGCGGGACAAGGACATCATCTGGCAGTGCGTCTCGTGCAACAAGTGCACGTACGCATGCCCGCGCGACGTGGTGCCCGAGGGCGTGATGAAGGCGACCGCGCACTGGCTCGAGCTGAAGGGACACACGCCCAAGTCGAGCTCCATGGTGTTCGACGAGGTGTTCACCGAGCAGGTCGTGAGGACGGGCAAGATCGAGGAGGGGCGCACGATCCGCAGGTTCTTCGCGCGCACCGGCCAGCCGCTCGGGCAGGACTGGCTCGTCGAGATGGTGAAGCGCGTGGCGCGCCGGCTGCCCATCAGGCAGGGCCTCGCCATGGCCTGGCAGACGGTTTTCACGCCCCGGACCCGCAAGTGGCGCAAAGCGTCTCGGGCTTTGAATGAGTACATCGGCGAGCAGCAGGCTCGCCAACGCAGGGCCCTGGGCGTGGAGAAGCACTGATGAAACCCGAATACAAGCGCGTCGCGTACTACCCGGGCTGCGCCCTCGAGGGCACCGGGCACGCCTACAACACCTCCACCAAGGCCCTCGGCAAGGCGCTCGGCCTCAAGCTCGAGGAGGTGAACGACTGGAACTGCTGCGGGGCGATGGAAGTGAAGAACGTCGACCCGAAGGTGCAGACCTACCTCTCGTCGCGCGTCATGTCGATCGCCGCCAACGAGATGAAGCACTCGGTGGTCATGGCGCCGTGCAACGGCTGCTACCACAACCTCAAGAAGGCGGAGTACGACCTCGCCCACGACGAGGCCTCGCGCGAGACGGTCGCGCGCATCTCGGAGAAGGCGGGCCACGAGGCGTACCAGGCCGGCCAGCTCGAGACCATCCACGCCCTCGACTGGATCAAGGACGGCGTGGGCGAGGAGGCGCTCAGGGCCCGCGTGAAGAAATCGCTCAAGGGCCTGAAGATCGCCAATTACTACGGCTGCATGTATACGCGGCCGCGCCACATCTTCCCGGAGAAGGATCAGGGGCCCGGCAGCGAGTCCACGCTGAAGCCGCGCTTCATGGACGAGCTTCTCGCCGCCGCCGGGGCCGAGAACGTGGACTTCCCCCTGAAGACCGCCTGCTGCGGCGGCGCGCACACGCTCTCCGACAGCGATACCTCGACGAAGCTCGTGCTCAACATCCTGGAGGCGGCCGAGGCCGCCGGCGCCGACGTCATCGCCACCGAGTGCCCGACCTGCCACTCGGGGCTCGAGATGCACCAGGTGCGCGCCGAGAAGGTGCTCGGAAAGAAGACGAAGGTGAGGATGCTCTATTTCACGCAGCTCCTCGGCGTGGCGCTCGGCATTTCGCCGCGCAAGCTCGGCATCCACGAGAACGTCTCCGACGGCCTCGAGGCGCTGAAGGAGAAAGGCATTGTCTGAGGTGGAAGCTCGGGCGGAAGCCCAGGCCCGTGACGGGGACGGTCGGCGCGTGACGCCGCTCGCGCTGATCGAGGCGGTGCTCGACGGCAACCCCGGTCGGGAGGAGCTCCTGCAGCTCGCGGAGGAAGTCCTCGAGGCCTGGGTCATTGCCCGGGGCGAAACGCCGACCACCGAGACGAGCGAGGGCTTTCGCCTGCTCGCCCTGCACCGCCAGGGCGCGAAGGGCGTGCCAAGCTTCAACGCCTGCCGCGAGACTTGCCGTGAGATTGCCTATCATTTCAATCTTCTGTCCCTCTCGGAGCGAGAGGGGAGCAGGGAAAGTTGCGAAAGGCCCGAGCGCATGATGACGATGCTCGTGCGCCACCTCGCGCTCTTCGTCTACGGCAAGATGGAAGTGGAAGGGCTGGGCGAGTTCTGTTGCTCCTCCCGGCCCCTCCGCCTAGAATCCCCAGCCGAAAATCGCGAGGGTTCCAGCCATGCCTAGTTTCCTCCGTTGCGCCTGCCGCCATGCCTAGCGTCCGCGGTTGCCACATGCCCGACGAGCTTCTCTACGACGTCGAGAACCACATCTGGTACCAGGAAGTCGAGGGTGGGAACGTGAAGCTCGGGATGACGACCGTCGCCACCGCCATGGCGGGGCAGCTCGTCGCCTTCACTCCCAAGAAGGTGGGGCGATCGGTGGATGCGGGGAAGTCCTGTGCCACCGTGGAGTCCGGCAAATGGGTCGGTCCCGCGAAGTCGGCCGTGGCCGGCACCGTCGAGGCGGTGAACGATGCGCTCGTCGCCAAGCCCTCGCTCGCGAACGAAGACCCGTATGGGGCGGGCTGGATGGTGATCCTGAAGCCCGCCGACTGGGCGGCCGTCAAGGGCACGCTGACGCCGGGCGCCGAGGTCGCGCCGAAGTACGAGGCGAAGATGGCGGCCGACGGCTTTGCCGGCTGTGCCGCCTGACCCTACCAGCGCTGACCTCGAGGCGCCGACCGTGAGCCGGGCCGAGGCCGTAGCCGAGATGGACCTGGGCGAGCTGCAGTCTCGCGCGCTGCGGGCCGCGGCGCTGCTGAAGGCGATGGCGAACCCGGTGCGCATGATCGTGCTCTGCCAGCTTGCCGAGGGCGAGAAATCGGTCGGCGAGCTCGAGCGCGCGGTGGAGGTGAGCCAGTCGGCGCTCTCGCAGCACCTCGCGCTGCTGCGCCAGCGCGGGCTCGTCGCTTCGCGCCGCGACGCGCAGACCGTCCTCTATTCGCTGGACGGCCCGGAAGCGCCGGCGCTCCTCTCGGCGCTCTACCAGCTCTACTGCGGCAACATCCCTTCAGCCGGACGGGAGGCCGGCCGGCCGCGGGGCCGGCGGCGACAGACAGCCTAGCAGCCCGTGAACGAGACGACGCCGGCCGATCTGATTCCCTACGTCACGTGGGGCGCCTTCCTCCTCGCCTTCATCTTCGGCGCGGTGGGCAATCGCACCAACTTCTGCACCATGGGTGCGGTGTCCGACTGGGTGAACATGGGCGACCTCAACCGCATGCGCATGTGGCTGCTCGCCATCGCGGTCGCCGTCCTCGGCGCCGCCGGGCTGCAGCTCGCCGGCGCGGTGGATCTCTCAAAGTCCATCTACCAGGCGCCCAACCTCCTGTGGCTTTCCCACGTGGTGGGCGGATTCCTCTTCGGCGTCGGCATGACGCTCGGCTCGGGCTGCGGGTCGAAGACGCTCATCCGCGTGGGCGGCGGCAACCTCAAGTCGCTCGTCGTCTACGTGTTCCTCGGCATCGCCGCCTACATGACGCTGCGCGGGATCTTCGGCGCCTTCCGGGTGGCGGTGCTCGACCCGGTGAGCATCGCGCTGCCGTCCAACCAGGACCTTCCATCGCTCTTCGCCACCTATTTCGGCCTGACGAAGAGCACCTGGGTTGCCATCCTGTCCGCCGCGATCGGCGGCGCGCTCCTCGTCTTCGTCTACGCGAGCAGGGACTTCCGCTCGAGCTTCGACTACACGCTGGGCGGCGTGGTCACGGGCCTCGTCGTGGTGGGCGGCTGGTACGTGAGCGGCCACCTGGGCTACCTGCCGGAGGACCCCGAGACCCTGCAGGAGGCCTTCGTCGCCACCAACACCGGACGCATGGAGTCGTTCTCCTTCGTCGCGCCGCTCGCCTTCACGATCGAGTACCTGATGTTCTGGACCGACTCCTCGCGTATCGTCACCTACGGCATCGCCTCGGCGCTCGGCGTCATCGCCGGCTCGGCCGCCTACGCGCTCGCGACGGGCACGTTCCGCTGGGAGGGCTTCCGCGACGCCGAGGACACCGCGATGCACATGATCGGCGGCACGCTCATGGGCTTCGGCGGCATCACCGCGCTTGGCTGCACGATCGGGCAGGGCGTCACCGGATTCTCGACCCTCGCCGTCGGCTCCATTCTCACTTTCGTCTTCATCGTGCTCGGCGCGGCGGTGACCATGAAGGTCCAGTACTGGCGCCTGCTCCGCGAGGCCGAGGCCTAG
>CAYWSG010000062.1:0-17157 GCA_964461055.1 uncultured Enterobacteriaceae bacterium
GCCGCTCTGGGAGCTCGGCCACGTCGGCTGGTTCCAGGAGCGCTGGTGCCTGCGCGCGCGTCCCGATGGCACGCTCACGGACTCGCTCCTGCCGCAGGCCGACCGGCTCTACGACTCCTCCGCCGTGCCGCACGCGACGCGCTGGGACCTGCCGCTGCCTTCCCTCGCGGAGACGCGCGCCTACGTGGCGGCGGTCCTCGAGCGCGTGCTCGATCGGCTCGAGCGCGAGCCGGAGGACGAGCGGCTGCGCTACTTCGTGCGCCTCGCGACGTTCCACGAGGACATGCACGCCGAGGCGTTCCACTACTCCTGCCAGACGCTCGGCTATCCCGATCCGTTCGGCGGGGGCGAGCTGCAGGGGCGAAGCGAGGGCCCGGGCGAGGACCTGTCGTTCCCGGGCGGTCCGTTCGTGCTCGGCGCGGTTCGCGGTCGCGACGCCTTCGTGTTCGACAACGAGAAGTGGGCACACGAAGTGGTGCTGCAGCCGTTTCGCATCGCCGCCCGTCCGGTGACGAATGGCGAGTATCTCGCCTTCGTCGAGGACGGCGCGCCGCCGCCGCGCTACTGGCGCTACATCGGCGGCCGCTGGGCCGAGCGCCGCTTCGGCCAATGGCGCGCCCTCGACGAGGCGCAGCCCGTGCGCCACGTCGACTGGCACGAGGCCAACGCGTATTGCCGCTGGGCCGGCCGGCGCCTGCCGACCGAGGCGGAGTGGGAATGCGCGGCCGCCCATCCCGCGCTCGAGTGGGGCGCCGTCTGGGAGTGGACCGCCAGCGACTTCCTCCCGTATCCGGGCTTCGCCGCGGACCCCTACAAGGACTACTCGCAGCCCTGGTTCGGCACGCACAAGGTGCTCCGCGGCGCAAGCTTCACCACGCCGCGGCGCCTCGTCCGGCGCACTTTCCGCAATTTCTATGAGCCGCACCGCTACGACGTGTTCTGCGGCTTTCGCACCTGCGCCCTGTAGAATCGCCCCATGAACGCACCCGACAAGCTGGAGAAGATCCGTCTCACCGAGTTCAGCCACGGCGGCGGCTGCGGCTGCAAGATCGCGCCCGCGGTGCTCTCGGAGATCCTCGCCGCAAGCGGGATGAAAGGCGCGATCCCCGGCCTGTCCGATCTGCTGGTGGGCACCGAGACGGCCGACGACGCGGCGGTCTACCGCCTGAACGACGAGCAGGCCCTCATTGCGACCACCGATTTCTTCACGCCGATCGTCGACGACCCGTTCGACTTCGGCCGGATCGCGGCGACCAATGCGATCTCCGACGTCTACGCGATGGGCGGCAAGCCCATCCTCGCGCTCGCCATCGTCGGCATGCCGCTCGACAAGCTGCCGCTCGCGGTGATCGGGCGGATCCTGCAGGGCGGCGAGTCGGTGTGCGCGGCCGCCGGCATCCCGGTCGCGGGCGGCCACTCGATCGACACGGTGGAGCCCATCTACGGGCTCGTCGCCCTCGGGCTCGTGCACCCCAGGCGCGTCAAGCGCAACGCCGCCGGCCAGGCGGGCGACGTCCTTGTGCTCGGCAAGCCGCTCGGCGTCGGCATTCTTTCGGCGGCGCTCAAGAAGGGCAAGCTCTCCGAGCGGGGCTATGCCGCCATGGTCGACTGGACGACGCGCCTCAATACGCCGGGTCAGGCGCTTTCCGCGCTCGATGGCGTGCATGCGCTTACCGACGTCACCGGCTTCGGCCTCGCCGGGCACCTTCTCGAAATCTGCCGCGGCGCGAGCCTCGGCGCCAGGCTCGAGCTCGACGCCATTCCTGTCATCCCCGAAGCGCTCGAGTGGGTCAAGCAAGGCGTCGCCACCGGCGCGTCGGATCGCAACTGGAAGGGCTACGGGCACGAGGTCGAGCTGCCCGCCGGCCTGCCGGAATGGCAGCGCAAGCTCCTGACGGATCCGCAGACGAGCGGCGGCCTGCTGGTCGCCTGCGCGCCGGAGGCGCAGGAAGCCGTGATGGACGCGTTCCGCAAGGAGGGCTTCGCCGAGGCGCGCGTCGTCGGGCGCCTCGTCGAGGGTCCCGCCCGGATCTCGATTATTTGAGAAGCGGCTTCAGGGCCTTCCAGACGTTGCGCTCGATGAGCGGCTGCGCTTCCTGGGTGGGATGGATGCGATCGGGCTGGAAAAGATCGGCCTTGTCCGCCACGCCGTCGAGCATGAAGGGAAGGAGCGCCGTGCCGTGGCGCTTCGCTACCTCGCGGAACGCGCCCTCGAAGGCCTCGGTGTACACGGGCCCGTAGTTGGGCGGGATTCGGACGCCCACGAGCAGCACCCGCGCACCCGAGCGCCGGGCGCGCTCCACCATCGCGGAGAGGTTCTTCTGCATCTGCGCGACGGGGAGCCCGCGCAGCCCGTCGTTGCCGCCGAGCGCGAGCACCACCACCTCGGGTTCGTGCTTCTCGAGCGCCGCGTCGATGCGCGCGAGGCCGCCCGCCGTGGTCTCGCCCGAGATGCTGGCGTTCACGACGCTATAATCGCTGCCCTCGCGCTTGAGCCGCTCGCCGAGCAGCGCCACCCAGCCCCGCGACTGCGCGATCCCGTAAGCCGCCGAAAGACTGTCGCCGAACACCAGGATGGATTTCTCCGCCGCCCACCCCGCCGCCGGCAGCGCGGCCGAGACGAAGACCAGGAATGCGGCGGCGAGCGTTCTGAGGGCGCGGGGCATCGGCAAGACCGTGAAGAGCGGCGACTCGGACCTCGTCATTCTGCGCGACATCGAGCTCGAAATCACCTCCGGCGAGTCCGTGGCGATCGTCGGCGCCTCGGGCTCGGGCAAGTCGACGCTGCTCGCCATCCTCGCCGGGCTTGACAGGCCTACCGCGGGAAAAGTTCAACTCGAAGGGGCGGACCTCTTCGCCCTCGACGAGGACGCGCGCGCGGAGCTGCGCGGGCGCACCATGGGATTCGTGTTCCAGTCGTTCCAGCTGCTGCCGGGCTGGACCGCGCTCGAGAACGTCATGCTGCCGCTCGAGCTCGCGGGCCGCGCCGACGCGGCAGGCGCCGCGCGGGAGGTGCTCGCGCGCGTCGGCCTCGGCGAGCGCCTGCACCACTATCCGAAGCACCTCTCGGGCGGCGAGCAGCAGCGCGTCGCGCTCGCGCGGGCGTTCGTCGTTCGCCCGCGGCTGCTGCTTGCCGACGAGCCGACCGGCAGCCTCGATGCCGACTCGGGCGCCGGCGTCATCCGGCTTCTCTTCGAGATGAACCGCGAGTACGGCACCACGCTCGTCATCGTCACGCACGACGAGGCGCTCGCCGCGCGCTGCGGACGAATCGTGCGCCTCGCCGGCGGCCGCATCGTGGCGGGCGAAGGATCCGGGTGAGGCAGGCCCTGCGGATGCTGGCGCGCGACTGGCGCGCCGGCGAGCTGCGGCTCCTCGCCGCGGCGCTCGTCGTGGCGGTGGCGAGCGTCACCAGCGTCGCCTTCTTTGCCGACCGCGTCAGCCAGGCGCTGCTTCGCGACGCGCACCAGCTGCTGGGTGCCGACCTCGTCGTCGTCTCGGACCATCCGTTCCAGCCTTCGCTGCAGGCGCTCTTCGAGCAGGAAAACGTGCGCCGCGCCTCCGCCATCACTTTCGTGAGCATGGCCATGGCGGGCGATGAGTCGCAGCTCGCCGGAGTGAAGGCGGTAACCGAGAACTATCCGTTGCGCGGGCGCCTTCGCATCGCGCCCGCGCCCGGCGCCGCGGACGCCCCGGCGCCGCCGGGCCCCGCGCGCGGCAAGGTCTGGATCGAGGAGCGGCTCGTCTCGGCGCTCGCCGCGCCCGTGGGCGCGCGCCTGCAGCTCGGCCGCGCCGAGCTCGAGGTCGATGCGGTGCTCACGCTCGAGCCCGAGCGCAGCGCGAGCTTCTTCAACGTCGCGCCGCGCCTCATCATGAACGCGGCCGACGTGCCGGCCACCGGCCTCGTGCAGACGGGAAGCCGCGTCTGGTACTACCTCTATGCGGCGGGCGCGCCCGAGGCGATCGCCGCGCTCGAGGCGGCGGCGGCCGGGCAGCTCGAGCGCGGCCAGCGCATCGAGACGCTCGAGACCGGGCGTCCGCGCGTGCGCGAGACGATCGAGCGCGCCGAGAGCTTCCTCGGCCTCACGGCGCTTCTCGCGGCGATCCTCGCCGGCGTCGCGATCGCGCTCGGCACGCGGCGCTTCGTCGAGCGCCACCTGGACGGCTGCGCCGTCATGCGCTGCCTGGGCGCGACGCAAGCGCTGCTCGTGCGGCTCTACGGCCTCGAGTTCCTCGTCCTCGGCGTCGCCGCCTGCGCGCTCGGCGTGGCGGCGGGCTACCTCGCCCACACAGCCATCGCGGCCGCGCTCGCCGGGCTGATCCAGGCGACGCTGCCGCCGCCAAGCCCGCTTCCGGCGGTGCAGGGATTCCTGGTCGGGCTCGTGCTGCTCCTCGGCTTCGCCCTGCCGCCGCTCCTGCAGCTTCGCGATGTGCCCGCCGTGCGCGTGCTGCGCCGCGAGTCGGGCGTGCCGCAGCGCTCGACCGTCGCGGCCTATGCCGCCGGCCTCCTCGCGCTCGCCGGGCTGCTCGTCTGGCAGGCCGGAGACCTTCGTCTCGGCGTCTACGTCGTCGGCGGCTTCGCCGTCGCCGTGCTCGTCTTTTTCCTCGTGGCGTGGGGCGCGCTGCGGCTCCTCACGCACGCCAGGGTGACGCGCCGCATCCGCGGCACGTCGCTTCGCTACGGGCTCGCCAATCTTCGGCGCCATGCGGCGGGCAATGCCGTGCAGACGGCGAGCCTCGCGCTCGGGCTCACGGCGGTGCTGCTTCTCACGTTCACGCGCAACGATCTCGTGGACGCCTGGCGGCGGAGCGCCCCACCGGACGCCCCGAACCGCTTCATCATCGGCGTGCAGGCCGATCAGCTCGGCCCCGTGCAGCAGTTTCTCGGCGACAACGCCATCGCGGCCGAGTTCTATCCCATGGTCCGCGGCCGCGTGATCGCCCACAACGACCGGCCGGTCGGCGCCGACGACTACACGGAGGAGCGCGCGAAGCGGCTGATCGAGCGCGAGTTCAACCTTTCCTTCATGGTCGAGCCGCCGGAGCACAACCGGGTGAGCGCGGGCCGCTGGTTCCCGCCGGACGGGCGCGAGATCTCGGTCGAGGAAGGCATCGCCAAGCGGCTCGGCTGGTCGCTCGGCGACACGCTCGAGTTCAACGTCGGCGGCGAGACGTTCACGGCGCGCATCACTTCCCTGCGCGCGCTTCGCTGGGATTCGATGAAGGTCAATTTCTTCATCATCACGCCTCCCGGGCTGCTCGCGCCTTTCCCCGCGAGCTACATCTCGGCCTTCCGCGTCGAGCCGGCGCAGGAGGCGTCGATGAACGAGCTGGTTGCGCGCTTTCCGAACGTGACGCTCGTCGATGTGGGGGCCGCCGTCCGCCAGGCGCAGGCCGTGGCCGACCAGTTGATCAGCGCAGTGCAGCTCGTCTTCCTCTTCGCGCTCGGCGCAGGGCTCCTCGTGCTCTACTCGGCGCTCGTCGCCACCGAGGACGAGCGCCGGCGCGAGGCGGCAGTCATGCGGGTCTACGGCGCCTCGCGCGCGCAGGTCGCCGGCAGCCAGCGCGCCGAGTTCCTCGCCATGGGCGCGATCGCGGGCCTGCTCGCGACGCTCGGCGCCGCCGTCATCGGCCAGCTCATCGCCCGGCGCGTGTTCGAGCTCGATTTGCCGCCGAGCGCGGGTCTCTGGCTCGCGGGCCCGCTCGCCGGGCTCGCGCTCCTGTCGCTCAACGCCTGGCTCTCCTCGCGCAAGGTCCTGCGCGCCTCGCCCGCCCTCACGCTGCGCGACACCGCGTAGCGCATCGCCGCGCGGGCAGGGGCCGCAGCGTTCCGAAGCTAGAATCGTCCCGGCATGATCGAGATCCTGCTCGTCCTGACGCTCGTCTTCGCGGCCGCGGCGGCCGGGTTCCTCGCGCTACTCGTCCTCAAGGAAAGGAACCACGCGAGGGAGGCCCGGGAAGAGCTGGCACGCAGCCTCTCCGCCTTCAGCCAGACGATCTCCGCGCAGATGGGCTCGATCGCGGGGGTGCAGAACCAGCAGTTCGAGACGCTGCGCGCGGCGGTGGAGCAGCGCCTCGATCGCATCCGCGAGGACAACTCGGCGAAGCTCGAGCAGATCTCCGGGCGCGTCAACGAGCGCCTGGACGAGGGCTTTCGCAAGACGAACGAGACGTTCGTGAGCGTGATGCAGCGGCTCGCGACGATCGACGAGGCGCAGAAGAAGATCGAGACGCTCACGGGGAGCGTCGTCACGCTGCAGGAGCTTCTCGGCGACAAGCGCTCGCGCGGCGCCTTCGGCGAGGTGCAGCTCGAGGCGCTCGTGAGGAACGTGCTGCCGCCGTCGGCCTTCGCCATGCAGCACACGCTCTCCACGGGGGTGCGCGCCGATTGCGTGCTGCGCCTGCCCGAGCCGACCGGGCTCGTCTGCGTCGACTCCAAGTTCCCGCTCGAGAACTACAAGCTGATGCTCGATCCCCAGGCGAGCGAAGCCGAGCGGGCCCTCGCGCAGAAGGCCTTCCGTGCCGACGTGAAGAAGCACGTCGACGCCATCGCCGGCAAGTACATCGTCGAAGGCGAAACCTCCGACGGCGCGGTGATGTTCGTGCCCGCCGAGGCGGTCTTCGCCGAGATCCATGCCTATCACCCGGAGGTGGTGGAGTACGCGAACGCGAAGCGCGTGTGGATCGTCTCGCCCACCACGCTGATGGCAGTACTCAACACCGCGCGCGCGGTGCTGAAGGACGTGGAGACGCGAAAGCAGATCCACGTCATCAAGGAGGCGCTCGGGCGCCTGGGACAGGATTTCCGGCGCTTCGACGAGCGCATGCGCAAGCTCGCCGACCACATCCGCCAGGCGCACCAGGACGCCGAAGACGTGCAGATCTCCAGCCGCAAGATCTCGCAGCAGTTCCAGAGGATCGAGGCCGCGGACCTCGAGGCGCTGCCGCCTGTCGCGGAATGACTACACGCGCTGCCGGTTCCCCGGGGACGTTGACGTAGCTCGGAGTGCCCGCCGGCGCGTCGCTCGCCGCGGACGGCCTGGTTTTTGCTGTCTGCTCCGGATGCGGTCATGCCGATCTCGCTTCGCTTCGTCGTTCCCCTCGCGCTCGCGCTGGCAGCCATCGCCTGGGCCGTGCAGCCGCTCGTCGACCGGCTCACGTTCCAGTGGTTCGTCCGGGACCTCGATGCGCGCGGCGAGCTGATCGCGAAGACCGCGCAGGAGCCGCTCGCGGAGCTCATGCGCGCGCCCGGCGCTCGGATTCGCGTGGCGCGCTACTTCGACCGCATCCTGCAGGCCGAGCGCATCTTCGCCCTCGGCTACTGCGACGCCCGGGGAAACCTCCTCCACGCGACGCAGGCCTTTCCGGACGCCGTGCGCTGCGGCCCGCCGCCCGACGAGGTGCGCAATGTCGTGCTGCAGCTCTCCGAGGGGCCGTTGCACGTCTCCTACAACCCCGTCGGCGTGGAAGGCGCCGCGCCCGGGCAGCTCGTGGTCGTGCACGACATGAGCGTCGTGCAGCGCCGGAGCGCCGACACGCGCAAGTACGTCTTCTACCTCTTCGCCGCCATTGCGACCGTGGTCGCCCTCATCACCGTGGTGATCGCCGAGATCAGCTGGCGCGGCTGGGTGGCGGGCCTGCGCGTGCTCGTGCGCGGGCAGACGCTGCTGCGCTCGCCGGACGACTTGCGCAGGGGCCTGCAGCGCACGGCGCCGGAGCTGCGGCCGATCGCGCGCGACCTGCAGGCGCTCGTGCGCGATCTCGAAGGGGAGCGCCAGTCGCGCGACGAGAGCCAGACCGCCTGGGGCCCCGAGGCCCTGCGGCGCATCCTTCGCCAGGACCTGAAGGGCGACGAGGTGCTCATCGTCTCCAACCGCGAGCCGTACATCCACACGCGGCGCAAGGACAACGTCATCGAGATCCAGCGTCCGGCGAGCGGCCTGGTCACCGCGCTCGAGCCGATCGTGCGCGCCTGCTCGGGCACCTGGATCGCCCACGGCGCAGGCTCGGCCGACCGTGACACGGTCGACCAGCACGACCACGTCATGGTGCCGCCCGAGCGTCCGGCCTATCGCATCCGGCGCGTGTGGCTCTCGAGCCAGGAGGAGCAGGGCTACTACTTCGGCTTCGCCAACGAGGGCCTGTGGCCGCTCTGCCACATTGCCCATACGCGGCCCGTCTTCCGCGCCGACGACTGGGAGCACTATCGCACGGTGAACCAGCGCTTCGCGAATATCGTGGTCGACGAGGCGAGGACGCGCGATCCGATCGTCCTCGTGCAGGACTACCATTTCGCGCTGCTGCCCCGCATGGTGCGGGAGAAGCTGCCCGACGCCACCATCATCACGTTCTGGCACATCCCCTGGCCGAACCCCGAGGCGTTCGGCATTCTTCCCTGGCGCGAGGAGGTGCTGGAAGGCCTGCTCGGGGCGTCGATTCTCGGCTTCCATACGCAATACCATTGCAACAACTTTTTCGACACGGTGGACCGCTTCCTGGAAGCGCGAGTGGACCGCGAGACCTTTTCCATCTCCTACGGCGGCGAGGCGACCGAGGTGCGCCGCTATCCGATCTCCATCGAGTGGCCCCCGGCCCCTCTCGCCGTGCAGCGGCCCGTCGCCGAGTGCCGCCGGCGCGTGCGCGAGCGCCTGGGGCTGCGGCCGGACGTGAAGCTCGGCGTGGGCGTCGACCGCCTCGACTACACCAAGGGCATCCTCGAGCGCTTCATGGCGATCGAGCGCCTGCTCGAGCTCGAGCCCCAGTGGGTGGGGCGCTTCGCGTTCGTGCAGGTGGCGGCGCCCTCGCGCTCCTCGATCGACGAGTACCAGAGCCTGGAGGGGCGCGTGCGCGCCACCGCGGAGCGGATCAACGGGCGCTTCGGCCGCCCGGGCTACGAGCCGATCGTGCTTCGCATCGAGCACCACGACGCCGCGCAGGTCTACGAGCTCTACCGGGCCTCCGAGCTCTGCTACGTCTCGAGCCTGCACGACGGCATGAACCTCGTCGCCAAGGAGTACGTGGCGGCGCGCGACGACGAGCAGGGCGTGCTCGTGCTCTCGCAGTTCACCGGCGCGGCGCGCGAGCTGGTGGAGGCGCTGATCGTGAACCCGTACGACATCGAGCAGTGCGCCGCGGCCATGCACCTGGCGCTCACCATGTCGCCCGAGGAGCAGCGCACGCGCATGCGGAGCATGCGGCTGCTCGTGCAGGAGTTCAACGTCTACCGCTGGGCAGGACGCATGCTGGTCGATGCCGCGCGCATGCGCCACCGCAGGCGCGTCATGTCCCGCGCGCGCGCCGCGCGGCGGCGCTCCGGCGTCGCCTGAGCCAGAATCGCTTCATGCACCGCGTCCCGCCTTTCGACGCCGGCTATGCCTGGTTCCTCGACATCGACGGGACGCTGCTCGACATTGCGGCGGTTCCCTCGGCGGTGCGCGCGCGCCCGTCCGACACGCAGCTCCTCACCTCGCTCTATGCGCTGAGCCGCGGCGCGCTCGCGCTCATCAGCGGCCGCTCGATCGCCGGCATCGACGCCATCTTCGCGCCGCTTCGCCTGCCCGCGGCCGGACAGCACGGCACCGAGCGGCGCGACGCGCGCGGCCGCGAGCGCCGTCACCCCGTTCCGGAGGCGGAGCTCCGCCAGGCAGCGGCGCAGCTGGAGGCGTTCGCGGCGCGGCACGAGGGGCTGCTCTTCGAGGACAAGGGCGCAAGCCTGGCGGTGCACTACCGGCTCGCGCCCGCGCTCGGCGGCGTCGTGCATGCGACGATGCGCAGGCTCGCCGTCCGGCTCGGGCCGAGCGTCGAAGTCCAGAGCGGAAAGCTCCTCGCGGAGCTCAAGCCCGCCGGGCGCAACAAGGGCCACGCGATCGAGGCGTTCCTCACCGAGCCGCCCTTTCGCGGCCGCGTGCCGATCTTCCTCGGCGACGACGTCACCGACGAGCACGGCTTCGAGGTCGTCAACCGGCGCGGCGGCCTCTCGGTGAAGATCGGTGCCGGGCCGAGCCTGGCGCGCTGGCGGCTGCGCGACGCGGCCGCGGTGCGCGCGTGGCTCGCCCACGGCATCGCCGCCGCGCAGAAGAAGGGCGAGCCGCAGAAAATGGGACAGGAGCCGATCTCGGGCTAGCCGATCAGCCAGCAGGCGGCGCGCAGCTCGCTCGAGAACCCGCTCGCCACGCCGCGCCCGCGCGGCCAGGCGGCGACGGCTCGGCGGGCGAGCTCCGCGGAGCCCGCGCCGCGGGCCACCACGGCAAGCCTGAAGCCGGGGACGAGATGACGCGCGGCGCGCGCGAGGCCGTCGGTCACGGCCTCGATGGCGGCGTGCGGCGACTTGACCAGGATGAGGCCGCGGCTCACGCTCTCATGGCGGCAGACCTCGGCGAACTTGCCGAGCGCCGCCTTGGCGTCGAGCGCGCCTGCGCCGAGGACGAGCTTCACGTAACCGGGCTGGATGTCGAGCATGGGCTTCCCCTCCGTGTTTCTGGAACCGCGTTGTCTGGAATCCCGGCGGCGCATCGGGCGCCTCCGGCGAGCCGCGATTCTCGGCGGCAGGCGCGGTGGCGTCTGTCGGCGGGGTCCGATATTTTGTGTCGGTGTAACGACTACGCGGAGCAATCGAAACGGGGAGCGGCCTCGACGATTCTCCATCGGTCTGCACTTTGCAGGGAGCGCGGGACAGGACGATGACGTTGCGAATGGGCGTTGACCTCGGCGGCAGCAAGATCGAACTCGCGGTGCTCGACGCGAAAAGCCGGGAAGTCGTGCGCCGGCGCGTGCCGACGCCGCACTCGGGCTACGACACCGCGCTCGAGATCCTCGCGGCCGAGATTCTCTCGGTGGAGCACGAGGCGGGCGAACGCACGAGCGTCGGCATGTGCATGCCCGGCGGCATCTCCGCGAGCGGGCGCGTCTTCAACGCCTACAACACGCCGTTCAACGGTCGCGCGCTCAAGCGCGATCTCGAGGCGAAGCTCTCGCGCGAGGTGCGCTTCGCCAACGACGCGAAGTGCTTCGTGCTCTCCGAGGCGACCGACGGCGCGGGCGCAGGGGCGGGCGTGGTGTTCGGCGCCATCCTCGGCACCGGGGTGGGCGGGGGCATCGTCGTGGACGGGCGCGTACTCACGGGCCGCAACGCCATCTCCGGCGAATGGGGCCACACGCCGCTGCCCTGGATGCGCGCCGACGAGCATCCCGGGCCGCCCTGCAACTGCGGACGCCACGGCTGCATCGAGCAGTTCTGCGCCGGCCCGGCGCTGCAGAGGCTCAAGGACGCGAAATCGAACGAGGAGCTCGCGCTGGAGGAATACGAGGATCGCCTCGCGCGCGCCTTCTCGCTCGTCGTCAACTTCCTCGACCCGGACGTGATCGTCGTGGGCGGCGGCGTGTCGAACATGGACCGGATCTACGCGAACGTGCCGCGCCTCATGCCGAAGTACGTCTATTCCGACCGGGCGGAGACGCCGCTGCGCAAGGCCGCGCACGGCGACGCTAGCGGGGTGCGCGGCGCGGCGATGCTGTGGCCTGCCGGATGAGGGAGAGGTCCTTCACGAATTCGTCGAACGCGCGCTGCTTCTCCCCGGCATCGCGCAGGCGCAGGAGCGCGGACGGGTGAAGCGTCGCGAAGGCGAGCGGGGCGAGCGGCGAGTCGATCGGCCGGCCGCGCATGGCGCTCACGCGGAATTGCGGCCCGAAGAGCGCGCGGCCGGCGGTGGCGCCCATCGCCACGATCACGCTCGGCCGCAGCGCCGCGATCTCGCCCTCGAGCCACTGATGGCAGGCGTCGATCTCGCGCTGCGCGGGCGTCTTGTGGAGCCGGCGCTTGCCGCGCAGCTGCCACTTGAAGTGCTTCACCGCGTTGGTGACGTACAGCGACTCCCGCGGCACGCCGGCCGCTTCCAGCGCGCGGTCGAGCAGCCGCCCGGCCGGGCCGACGAAGGGCCGGCCCTTGCGATCCTCTTCGTCGCCCGGCTGCTCGCCCACCAGCATGATGCGCGCGTGCTCGTCGCCCTCGCCGAAGACCGTCTGCGTGGCGTTCGCCCACAGCGGACAGTCCTGGCAGTGCCTGGCTTCCTCGCGCAGCTGCTGCAGGGACTTCGGCATGGCTGTTTAGAATGCCTGCGATCCATTCCGGTTCTCGGCTGCCTTCCTGATCCGATGAGGACACCCCGATGAGGACATCATGCGCATTGCCATCCTGACGAGCGGCGGCGACGCCCCCGGCATGAACGCGGCCGTGCGCGCCATCGCGCGCGGCGCGCTTGCCAAGGGCTGGGAGGTCTTCGGCGTGCGAAACGGCTATGCGGGTCTTCTCGCCGACACCCTGTCGCCGCTGCAGGCACGCGACGTCGGCGGCATCGTGCAGCAGGGCGGCACCGTGCTCGGAAGCGCGCGGGCGCCGGAGTTCGTGAGCGCCGAGGGCCGCGCCAAGGCCCTCGCGCACCTGGCAGGGCGCGGCATCGACGCCCTCGTGGTCATCGGCGGCAACGGCTCGCAGTCGGGCGCCGCCTCTCTCGCCCGCGAGGGGTTCAAGGTGGTGGGCGTCGCCTCGACCATCGACAACGATCTCTACGGCACCGACGTCAGCATCGGCTCGGACACCGCCGTCAACATCACGCTCGAAGCCATCGACCGCCTTCGCACCACCGCTTCCTCCCACCAGCGCGCTTTCGCCGTCGAGACCATGGGCCGCGACTGCGGCTACATCGCGCTCACGGCCGGCCTCGCCGGCGGGGCCGAGGTCATCGCCATCCCGGAGAGCGACATCACGCCGGCGGAGGTGGCCGAGCGGCTGCGCGCGGCCTACCGGCGCGGCAAGACGCACGCGCTCGTCGTCATCGCCGAAGGCGCGCGCTGCGGCGTCAAGGAGCTGATGGCCTACGAGAAGGAGTGCGGCTCGGTGGGCTTCGAGCTGCGCGTGACGCGCCTCGGCCACGTGGTGCGCGGCGGCACGCCGAGCGCCGCCGACCGCGTGCTCGCCACGCGCCTTGGCGCCAACGCGGTGGAGCGCCTCGCGCGCGGCGAGACCGGCGTGGTCGTCGGCCTTTTGTGCAACGTCATCTCCGCGACGCCGCTCGAGGAAGTGGCCGGCCGCACGCGGCCCGCGAACGCCGAGCTCCTCGAGCTCGTCCGGGTGATGGCGCTCTAGAGGCCGGGCAGAGCTAGGCGAGGCCCTCGAAGAGCTGCACCTGCACCGGCTCGCCGGCCTGCACGCGAGCGCGCTCGTGCTCGAGGACGATGAAGCAGTTCGCTTCCGACATGGAGCGCAGCACCCCCGAGCCCTGCTGGCCGGTCGTGCGCACCTTCCACTCGCCGCCGTCGCGGAAGAGGATCCCGCGCTGGTACTCCGTGCGTCCCGGCACCTTCCGCAGCGCTTCGCTGCACTTCACCTCGAGGAGCGGCAGCTCCAGGTCGCCCGTCTCGCCCGAGAGGTGCAGGAGCGCGCCGCGCACGAACTGGTAGAAGGTGACCATCACCGCGACCGGGTTGCCCGGCAGGCCGAAGAGCCAGGCGCTGCCGATCCGGCCGAAGGCCATGGGACGCCCGGGGCGCATGGCGATCTTCCAGAAGAGCACCTCGCCGAGCTTCGCCATGAGGTTCTTGACGAAGTCGGCCTCGCCGACGGAGACGCCGCCGGTGGTGATCACCACGTCGGCCTTCGCCGCGGCATCCGTGAACGCCGCCTCGAGGAGCGACGGGTCGTCGCGCACCACGCCGAGGTCGAAAATCTCGACGCCGAGGCGCTCGAGCATGCCGTGCAGCGTGTAGCGGTTGGAGTCGTAGACCTCGCCCTCCTTGAGCGCGGCGCCGATGGAGGCAAGCTCGTCGCCGGTCGAAAAGAAGGCGACGCGCAGGCGCCGCCGGACCCGCACTTCGCCGATGCCGAGCGAGGCGATGAGCCCGATGTCCGCCGGCCGAAGCCGCTTGCCGGTCGCGAGCACGGGGACGCCCACGCGCAGATCCTCCCCCGCGTAGCGCACGTTCTGCTTCGCCTTCTGGCCCGGCGGCACGGTGATGCGCGTGCCTTCGGCCCTGGCGACTTCCTGGATCACCACCGTATCGGCGCCCGCCGGCATGACGGCGCCCGTCATGATGCGCACGCACTGACCGGCGCCGAGCGTGCCCTGGAAGGGCCGGCCGGCGAGCGCCGCGCCGACCTCCGTGAGGATCGTGGCCTCGCCTTCGCGAAGATCGGAGAAGCGCACCGCGTAGCCGTCCATGGCGGAGTTGTCGTGCGCCGGCACGTTGATCGAGGGCACGATGTCCTGCGCGAGCACGCGCCCGAGCGCTTCGCGCGTCCTCACGGTCTCGGCCTCGGTCAGCGGCGGCAGGCAGCCGCGGATTGCTTCGCGCGCCTTTTCTACATGCAGCGCATTGGGATCGTAGCCGTCCAGGCAGCTGACGGCGTCGGCGATGCGGGTCATTCGCGCTTCAGTTCCTCCAGCGTGTTGATGTTGCGGAAGGCGTCGGCCTCGTCGTCGAAGGATACTTCGACGAACCGCAGTGGAGCGTACCAGGCGTCGATCTTGCGCCCGCCGCCCTGCAGGAAGCTTTCCAGTCCGGGAAGCAGGCTCCTTCTCGCGAGGGCGAAGACCGGATGCGTGCGATCGCCGGTCTTCGCGACGGCGATGTCGTGGCGCCCGCCGAGCGCATCCTTCAGCCGGGCGGCGAGATCGAGCGGAAGAAAGGGCGAATCGCAGGGCACCGTGAGCACGAGCGGGTGCGAGGCGATCTTCATTCCCGCGTGGAGCCCGGCGAGCGGGCCGGCGAAGCCGGAGACCTCGTCGCCGATCACGCGATGGCCATAGGCGGCGTACCGCCCGGCGTTCTGGTTCGCGTTGACGACGATCTCGTCGACCTGCGGCGCGAGGCGCTCGAGCACCCACTCGACCATCGGCCGCCCGCGCAGCGGCTGCAGGCCCTTGTCGACCCCGCCCATGCGCCGGCCCTGGCCTCCGGCGAGAACGATTCCGGTCATGGTGCTTTGCAAAGGAAACGCTCCAAGAACACTCGAAATGGCTAGTGCGAAGGCGGGAACCGGAACCGCGAGGGCGGCGCCCCGAGCTCCCGGCGGAACATGGCGCTGAAGGCGGAGGGGCTATCGTAGCCGAGCTCGAGCGCCACCTCGACGATCGGGCGGCCCTCGGCGATCCAGCCGAGCGCCCGGAGAAGCCGCGCGCGGCGCCGCCACTCCGCGAAGCTCATGCCGGTATGCCGGCGGAAGTGGCGCGCGAGCGTGCGCGCACTGAGGCCTTCGCTTTCCGCCACGGCCCCGAGGGTGGCGGTGTCGCTGGGATTCCTGAGCAGCCGCTCGCAGAGGGTTGCGAGCGGGCCGCTCTTCGGCATGGGCAGGCTGTAGGGAAGCCGCTCGAGCGACTGCAGCTCGTCGAGGAGCAGCCGCATGACGCGGCCCGCCGGCCCGCGCGTGTCGTACTCGAGCGGCAGCTCGGTCGCCCGGACGATGAGCTCGCGCAGGAGCGGCGTGACGTCGAGCACCTCGCAGGTGGCGGGCATCCGGGCGGCGGCATCGGGCCGGATATAGAGCGTGCGAAGCTGCACCTCGTCCCCGGTGCGCAGGCGATGCGGCGTGTGCGGCGGCATCCACACCGCGCGCTGCGGGGGCACGACCCAGGTCGCGTCACGCGTCTCCACCGTCATCACCCCGCGCGCCGCGTAGACGAGCTGGAAGCGCGGATGGCTGTGCCAGGCGATTTCGAACGCCGGCGGCAGGTCGCGCGCCATGGCGGCCACCGGCCGCGGCACGTTCTGGTAGTCGGCGGCGCTGGTGGAGCGCGGCTTGTGGAGGGAGCGGGAATTTCGGGGGTGTCGCATTTGCGACAGGAATTGTCCGGTAGTCGCAAGACGGACGCAAGGCGCGAGGGTAGGATCGCGCCGATGAAAACCAATCCCCTCGTCGCGTTCATCAATCTCGGGCACCTCCTCGATCATCTGGTGATGCTCGTCTTCCCCACCGTCGTCATTGCGCTGGGGCGCGAGTGGGACCGGCCGTACGCGGAGCTCCTGCCGCTCGCGGTCGGCGGCTTCATCGCCTTCGGCGCCTTCGCGCTGCCGGCCGGCTGGCTCGCCGACCGCTGGAGCCGCTACAAGATGATGGCGGTGTTCTTCTTCGGCATCGGCGGCTCGCTCTTCCTCACCGGGTTCGCGCAGTCGCCGTGGCAGATCGCCGCCGGGCTTACGCTAACTGGCATGTTCGCGGCTATCTATCACCCGACCGGCATCGCCATGCTGGTGGCCGCTCCCGGGAAAATGGGAAGCGCGCTGGGATGGAATGGTTTGTGGGGCAATCTCGGCCTCGCTACCGCGGCGATAGTCTCCGGTGCACTCATGGATCTCTGGGGTTGGCGGGCAGCCTTTTTCATTCCCGGTCTCGCGTCGATTGCGGCGGGCATCGCCTTCCTGCTGCTGGTATCCGATCCAGGTCCTATCCCGAAAAAGTCTAAGGCGATCGGCCTTCATGTCGATTCCCGGACCATGACGCAGATCTTTGCCATCCTGCTCGTGGCCACCGCCTGCGGGGGCATCATCTTCAATTCGACAACGGTTGCGATGCCGAAGGTCTTCGACGAGCGCCTGCGCGCGCTTACGCAGACCAACCTCGGCATTGGCGCGCTGGTTGCCTTCGTCTACTCGATTGCCGCTTTCTCACAGGTGCTGATGGGAAGGCTTATCGACCGTTTCGAGATGAAGAGGCTCATGATCGGGGTTGCGCTCGCACAGATTCCTCTTCTCGGCCTGGCTGCCGCTCTTGATGGCTGGGCGATGCTCGCGATCGCGCTGCTCATGATGATGGCGATCTTCGGTCAGATTCCGCTTAACGACGCCATCGTCGGCCGCTATGTCGCCGACGAGTATCGCGCGCGAGTGCTTTCGGTTCGCTACGTCGTCTCACTCGGCGTGGCAGCGATCGTCGTACCCATGATTGCGGTGCTCCACGGTTCGGCGGGCGGCTTTAGAAACGTCTTTCTCGTTCTAGCTGCCTTCGCCGTAGGGCTGTTGGCGGCCTCGTTGTTCTTCCCTTCGGGCGAGCGGATCAGGCAAGCGCCGTCGGCTGCGGCAGCGTCCTGACGATGCGCTCGCGCCCCGTGAACGCGAGGTAGTGCCGGCCGCTCGCGCGGCCGAGCATGGTGATGCCCGTCTTCTGCG
>CAYWSG010000063.1:0-12741 GCA_964461055.1 uncultured Enterobacteriaceae bacterium
GGTAGCCGCCGTCCTTGTTGCTGTCGGAGTAGCCGAGCATGACCTCCTGCTCGTCCCCTCGCCGGCGCACCCAGCCCCGGTAGAGCGGCTCGGCGAGCGCCGCGTCCACGATCGCGCCGCAGCGCTCCAGGTCGTCGATCGTCTCGAAGAGCGGAATGATGTCCACGGCGGGCGCGCCGCCGCGAAGGAGTCCCGCTTCGCGCAGCAGCACGCCGACTTCGAGGAGATCGGAGACCGACTCCGCGTGCGAGATGATGTAGTTGGCCACCGCCGCGCGCCCGAGCCGCGCCTGCGCGCCCGCCGCCGTCTTCAGGACGTTTAGCTCGCTCAGGGCGAGCGGCGAGTAACTCGCGTGCGGCACGTGCAACGGCCTCGGGCCGGAGAGCTCGCCCACGAGGAGCTCCACCCGATGCTCTTCTTCCAGCGAAGCATAGGACTCGCAGACCCCTGCCACGCGCAGGAGCTCTTCGACCACCGCGGCGTGCTGGTCGGAGCTCTGCCGCAGGTCGATCGGCGCGAGGTGAAAGCCGAACACGCTCACCTTGCGCCGAAGCGCGCGCAGGCGCCCCGCGGCGAGCCGGCCTGCGCCCTGGGCCTCGAGCCCGCGCGCAAGGCGTGCGAGGTCTTCGGCAAGCTCCCCGGCATTGGCATAGGCGGGCCGCCGCGCCACGGGCGCCGGCACGGCCTCGTGCCCCGCGAGCGCTCTCGCGGTTTCGGCAAGGCGCGCATAGATGCCCGACACGATGCGCCGGTAGGGCTCGTCCTGCCGGTGGGGCGAATCGTCTCCCGACGCTTCCGCGGCCTGCAGGATCTCCGCCGGCGGCCGGCGCAGCCGCGCCGAGAGGCTCATCTCGCGGCCGAGCACGTGCGCCTCGGCGAGGTAGTGCTCGAGCGCGAGCCGGGCCTGCTGCGTTGTCGCGGCCTCGAGTGCCGCGGCGCCCACGTTGGGATTGCCGTCGCGGTCGCCCCCGATCCAGGTGCCGATCGTCAGGAAGGGCGGCAGCCACGGCTCTTCGTCGAGCCCGAAGCGGCTGCGAAGCGCCTCCTCGATGTCGGCGTAGACCCTCGGCACCTCGTCGAGGAAGGTGAGGCGGAAATAGGCGAGGGCGTTGACGATCTCGTCGGCGACCGAAAGCTTCTCGAGCCGAAGCATCGCGGTGAGCCAGAGGCGCGTGACCTCCGCGTGGAGCGCGCGCTCGCGCGCGGGCCCTTCCGGCCGGGCCACCAGGCGCGCGATCTCGCGCTCGCAGTCGAGGATGCTCTGGCGCTGCACCTCGGTGGGATGCGCAGTGAGCACGGGGCTCACGCGGGCGCGCGCGAACCAGGCGATGAGGGCCTGCGGCGTGGTTTCCGGCGGGAGCTGCGCCAGGGCGTGGCCGATGCTGCCCGGCCGGCGCGGCGATCCCGCCCGCGCATGCGCGCGCCGGCGCCGGTTCTGCTGCGCGTCCTCGGCGATGTTGAGGAGGTGGGAGAAATAGCTGAACGCCCGCACGACGTGCAGCGTCTCCGCGATGGGCAGCGCGTCGAGCTGCGCCTCGAGCTCGGCCTTCACCGCCGCCGCCTCGTCCGCGGCCGCGGGATCGAGCTCCGCGCGCCGGAAGCGCACGGCGGTCTGCCGGATGCGCTCGATGCGGCTCCGCGTGTCGGCGCCGACCTGCTCCGCGATCACGTCGCCCAGCAGGCGGCCGAGCAGCCGGCGGTCCTCGCGCAGCCGCTCTTCCTTGTCCGGCGCTTCGATCAGAATTTTTCCACCCAGGGCCTGAGCTCGAGCTCCCAGGCCCACGCGCTGCGGTGCTGCCGGTAGACGTGAAGATAGCTCTTGGCGATCTCCTCCGGCAGGAGCTGCGCGTCCTCGGCCGCCTGCGCCGGCGCGCGCGGCCCGGGGGGCCGGATGGCGCCGTCGATGACGAAGTGCGCGACGTGGATGTTCTTCGGCGCAAGCTCGCGGGCCATGCTCTGGGCGAGGCCGCGCAGGGCGAACTTGCCCATCGCGAACGGCGCCGACTGGGGATATCCCTTCACGCTCGCGGAAGCGCCGGTAAAGAAGATGGCGCCGGCGCCGCGCTGGAGCATGCGCCTCGCCGCCGCCTGCCCGACGAGGAAGCCGGCGAACGCGCACACCTGGAGCGCCTTCTCCACGTCCTTCGGCTGAAGGTCGACGAGCGGGCCGCGCGTGCGGAAGCTCGCGTTGTAGACGACGAGGTCCGGCGCGGGTGCGCCCCACTCGCGTTCCAGGGTGGCGAAGGCGTTCTCGACCTGCGCGCCGTCGGTCGCGTCGCAGGCGAGCGCAAGCCCGCCGATCTCCCGCGCGAGCGGCTCCAGCTTCCCGGCGTTGCGCGCGGCGAGCGCCACGCGATGGCCTTCCCTGGCGAGCAGCCGGGCGAGCGCCGCGCTCAGCCCCTTCCCGGCGCCGATGATGAGAGCGGTTTCCATGGAATGCATCATAAGGAAAAATAGGGTCTCCGATGCCCCTCCCCGCATGGACGCTCCCCGCCAGCTCTTCGTCAACCTCCCGGTCCGCGACCTGAAGCGCTCCATGCGCTTCTACGCCGAGCTCGGCTTCGCGTTCCAGCCGCAGTACACCGACGACAAGTCGGCCTGCGTGGTGGTCGGCGAGAGGGCTTACGTGATGCTCCTCGACCAGGCGTTCTTCGGCACGTTTCTTCCCGGCCGCACGGTGTGCGACGCGCGGAAGAGCACCGAGGTCCTCGTCTGCATCTCCTGCCGGAGCCAGCTCGAGGTCGACCAGCTCGTGGAGCGGGCGCTCGCCGCGGGCGGCAAGGCCGTGCGCGAGGCGCAGGACCTTCGCTTCATGTACCAGCACGGCTTCGAGGACCCCGACGGGCACATCTGGGAGCTCGTCTACCTGCGAAGCACGCCCTCCGCCGCGCCCTGAGGCCCTGCGCTGCGCTCATGCACTCCTGTAGTGCGGCCGGGGACAACCATCCGAAGGATTGAACCAGCCCGCCCCGGAACGCACCCCGATCGCCGGTTGGTCGTCATAATGGCGTCCCCCGCACCTACCCTGGAGACGTGAATGCCAGCATTACCCGCCATCCGGCACGCAGCAGCCCTGTTTCTCATCGCCTTCAGCGCCCTCGCGTGCGCCCAGGCGCAGAAGGAGCGAGTCTATGAGCCCTCCGTCGGCCAGGAGGGCAAAGATGTGGTCTGGGTGCCGACGCCCCAGGTCGTCGTCGACACGATGCTCGACATGGCCAAGGTGACGCCGCAGGACTTCGTCATCGATCTCGGCTCGGGCGACGGACGTACCGTCATCACCGCGGCCATGCGCGGCGCGCGGGCCCTCGGCATCGAGTACAACCCCGACATGGTGGAGCTCTCCAAGCGCAACGCCCAGAAGGCGGGCGTGGCGACGCGGGTCGAGTTCCGCAAGGCCGACCTCTTCGAGACCGACCTCTCGGAGGCGACCGTCATCACCATGTTCCTGCTGCCCGACATCAACCTGAAGCTGCGCCCGAAGCTCCTTTCGCTCGAGCCCGGCACCCGGGTCGTGTCGAACACGTTCTCGATGGGCGACTGGGAGGCCGACGCCACCGAGACGCTGAGCGAGAGGGACGGCTGCAACGAGTCCTGGTGCACCGCGCTCCTCTGGATCGTGCCCGCCAAGGTGGCCGGCACCTACAAGACGCCGAAGGGCGAGGTGACGCTCAAGCAGAAGTACCAGAAGCTCTCCGGCACGCTGAAGACCGGCGGCAAGACGGTGCGCCTCGAGGGCAAGGTGACCGGGCGGGACATCGACTTCACCGCCGCCGGCCGCCAGTACCACGGACGCCTCGACGGCAAGCGCCTCGTCCTCGACTGATCGAAGGTGGCACTCAAGCGCTTCCGGGGTCACCCCGGCACCGTCGTCGTGCTCGAGCACGATTCGAAGATCCTCAGGGACAACCCGCTCGGCGACCCGCACGTGCGAAAGCTCGGCGTGTGGCTGCCGCCCCAGTACGATGGAAGCGGCAAGCGCCGCTTCCCCGTGCTTTACGACTTCGCGGGCTACACCGGCTCCGGCCTCTCGCATCTCGCCTGGAAGAACTTCAGCGAGAACCTGCCCGAGCGCGCCGCGCGCCTCGTCCACGAGGAGGCGATGGGGCCGGCGATCATCGTCTTTCCCGACTGCTTCACCGCGCTCGGCGGGAACCAGTACGTCAACTCCCCGGCCATCGGAAACTACGCGGACTACGTGACGCGCGAGCTCATACCGTTCGTCGACCGCGAGTTCCGCACGCTCGCCTCGCGCGAGCACCGGGGCTGCTTCGGCAAGTCCTCCGGCGGCTACGGCGCCATCGTGCACGGCATGAAATACGCGCGCTACTGGGGCGCCGTCGCCAATCATTCGGGCGACGCCTACTTCGACTTTGTGTACTGGAAAGACTGGCCGAACACGCTCGACGAGCTGGCGAAGTACCGCGAGCCGAGGCGCGTCCCCGGGCGCTACGACGCGCTCCGGGAGTCGCGCCGCAAGGGCCTGGCGCAGGGCAAGGACGACGGCCGCATCCGGCGGTTCCTCGATGCCGTCTTCCGCAAGGGGAAGCTGAGCGGCGCCGAGGTCCATGCGCTCATGAACGTGTGCATGGCGGCCACCTACGATCCCGATCCGCGCGCACCGCTCGGCTTTCGCGTGCCGTTCAACCTCGAGACCGGCGAGGCGATCCGCGAGCGCTGGCGCGCCTGGCAGAAGCACGATCCGGTCAACATGGTGGAGCGGCACAAGGCGGCGCTGAAATCGCTGCGCGGGATCTACATCGACTGCGGCTGGCGCGACCAGTACCACATCCACTACGGCACCCGCATCCTGTCCGCCCGCCTCGCTGCCGCCGGCATCCGGCATGCCTACGAGGAATTCGACGATACCCATTCGGATATCGACTACCGGATGGACGTCAGCCTGCCGTTTCTCTACAAGGCGCTCCGGCCCTAGCCGTCGCGGCGGCTCGACCGCCCTCACGGTTTCGATGACGCCGGTACGCCGGGTGCTTGGAGCCGGGCACCTCACTTCGAGCCGGCGCCATGGCAACCCTGCGGAAGGTCGCGAGCCGTACGCTGATGGGATTCGCCATCCTGGCCGGCGTCCTGGCGCTCGTGCTCGTCGGCGCCTTCCTGCTCCTGAGGTCCGAATGGGCGGAGCGGCGCATCGAGGGCCTCGCCGCCGAGCGCCTCGGGCGCGAGGTCGACCTCGAAGGGCTGCGTGTCCTCGCCGCCTGGCCGCCGCAGGTTGAGCTCGAGGCGCTTCGCATCGCCAATCCCGACTGGGCGAAGAATCCCTGGCTCCTCGACGCGCGGGGCGTTCGGGCGACGCTCGAGCCGGGGCCGCTCCTGGAGGGACGCGTGGCCGGGACCGCCGCCGTCGACGACGGCGGCGCCTGGCTCGAGAAACAGGGCGACCGCACGAGCTGGGCGCTCGACGCCCTGCAAAGGGACGCAAAGCAGGAGGAGCAGGCGAGCGCCGGTGGAGGCTCCCGACGGGAGCCCATGGCCATCCGGTCGGTGTCGGTGGGCCGGTTCGGCGTCTCCTACCTCGACTCGGAAGAGGACACGAACGTGGGCCTTCTTGCGAGCGGCGACCTCGGCCGCGACGGCCGTCCGTTCGAAGCGAAGGCCGAGGGGCGCGTGCGCGGACAGACGCTCACCGCGTCGGCCCGTGCGCCGGCCGTGCCGCTCTCCGGAGAGCGGCCCGTAGATCTCTCGTTCGAGCTCGAGCTCGCCAGGACGCGCACCGCCGGCAAGGTGTCCCTGCGCGCCGCCGCGGATGCGCTGCAGTCCATCCGGGGCAACGTCGAGGCGACGGGGCCGAGCATCGCCGCGTGGAAGCGCATCACGCAGACCGACCTGCCCTCGAGCGCTCCGTACGACGTGCGCGCGAGCTTCCGGCACGAAGGCGGCGTGTGGAGCGTCGAGGACCTGAAGGTGAAGCTCGGGAAATCGGACGTGCAGGGCTCGGCCTCGCTCGATACCACCGGCGAGCGGCCTTTTCTGCGCGCAAGCCTCGCCTCCGAGCGCTTCGACGTGAAGGAGACCGGCGTGGAGCGCGAAGTCAAGGAAGAGCTCCAGAAGAAATACCTGATCCCGCGCGACCCCTGGCCGACCGATGAGCTCGGCGAGCTCGATGCCGAGATCGTCCTCGAGGTGAAGGAGGTGCGCAACGCCCAGCCCGTGCCCTTCGACGCCCTCGCGGTGCGCGCGGTCATGAAGGACAAGCGGCTTTCGGTGGAGCGGCTGCGGATCGCCTTCGCCAACGGCACCGTGCAGGGGCAGCTCGCGCTCGACGCCGCGAGCGCGCCCGAGACCGGCAGCGCCTACATCGAGGTCCGCAACCTCGACCTTTCGCGCGTCGTGCCCTCGCTCAAGAAGAGCGAGGAAGCGACGCTCGGACGGCTGAACGGCCGCGTCGAGCTCGCCGGCCGCGGCAAGACGCCGGCGGCGCTCCTCGGCAACGCCGACGGCCGGATCCTGTTCGTCGCCGAGCGCGGCACGGCGAGCGGGCTCCTCGTCGAGCTCCTCGGCCTCGACGCCGCGGAAGCCGCGACGCTCCTCGGCAAGCCGAAGAAGCCGCTGCCGCTTCGCTGCGCGGTCGTCGACCTCAAGGTGAAGGACGGCACGGCGCACGCCTCGCCCTTCGTGATCGATGCCACCGACACGGTGCTCAGCATCGAGGGGGCCATCGACCTCGGCAAGGAGCGCCTCAACCTCACAGCGCGCGCCGAGCCGCGCGACACCAGCCTCTTCACGCTGAGGACCCCGATCGACATCGTCGGCACCTTCCTCGATCCCGAGGTCGAGCCGCACGCCGGCCCGCTCATCGGCCGCGCCGCCGCCGCTGTCGGCCTCGCCGTCATCAACCCGGTCCTGGCGCTTCTACCCTTCATGGACCCCGGCGGCGACCCCGAGCCCGGCTGCCAGCCCCAGCAGCCCCGAAAGCAAAAGTAGAAGCAAACTAGCGCGAGAAGGTCTGCTCTTCCCAGTCCCGGGTCGCCGCGATCGCCGTCTCGACCTTCCGGGTGAAGCTGCGAAGAAGCGGCAGGATCTCCTTGCCCCGCGCGGGCGGCATGCGGCTCACGAGCGAGGCGACGCTGAGCGCGGCGAACGGGCGCCCGCCGACCGGATGGCGGATCACCACCGCGAAGCCGCCCACGCCGTCGATGAAGTCGCCCGCGGTCGCACCAAAGCCCGCGCTGTTGACCCGGCTCGCGAGCGCCCGGACGCGGTCGGCGGTATGCGCGCCGATCGCGCGGTAGCGAGGCGCATTGGCGCGCATGATGGCCTCGCGCTCGTCCTGCGCCAGCGCGCCGAGGATGGCGATGCTGCCGAGGCCCACGCCGAGCGGACGCCGCACGCCGATGTCGATGGTGAGCGTCTTGATCGGGAACGAGCCCGAGCGGCGGTCGATGCACACGCCGTCGAGGCCGCGCCGAAGCGTGAGGAACGCGGTGTCGCCGGTGTGCTCGGCGAGCTTCTCCACGAAGGGGGCGCAGATCTCGCGCAGCCCGAAGCCGGGCAACGCGGAAAGGCCGAGCTCGTAGGCGAGCGAGCCGAGCGCATAGCGCTCGGAGCCCGGAATGCGCGTGACGAGCCGCTCGTCCACGAGGGCGCCGAGGATGCGGTGCAGCGTCGGCCGCGGCACGCTGCAGCGCGCGAGAAGCTCGTTGAGCCGCAGGCCTTCGGTGCCGCCCGTGGCGAGCGCGCGCAGCACGCCGACGGCCTTGCGAATGCTCCGGGTACCCTCCCTGCCGCCAGGGCGGGCCGCGGCTGCGCCGGAGCCCCGCTTCGCCAACGGGCCCTCAGCGAGCCTGGGGAATCGCCGCCACGCCCTCGATCTCGATGCGCGCCTCGGGGCGCACGAGCTCCGCGCCGCCGATGGTGGCGCTCGCCGGCGGCCTCGCCACGGCGGCGAAGATGCGGTTACGCACCTCGTTGTAGAGCGCGTATTCGCGGATGTCGACGAGGAACGTGGTGATCTTGACGAGGTGCTCAAGGCGGCCGCCCTCGGCCTCGAGGATCTCGGCCATCTTGCGAAAGACGATCTCGGCCTGCACCTTCGTGTCGCGTGGCGCCTCGCCGCCCGAGGTGAGGCCCGAGATGTAGACCATCTTCACCGGGCCGAGGTCCACGGTGTGGCAAGGCGAATAGGCGCCCAGCACGGGGACGCCGCCCTTGCCGCGGCTCTCTTTCGGATCGCTCATGCTTGCCTCAGCGTGCCGTCTTCTTCACGAGCTCGGGCACCACGGCCCGCTCGAAGAACTCGGCGCCCACCTTCTCCAGCCGGCTCGTGTCGATCAGCTGCACGGCGCCAGCGCCGGCCTTCTTCCAGGCCTTGTACTCGTCTTCGTAGGGAAGGCCCATGGAGCGGGCGACGAGCTGCATGTAGTTGTAGACCTGCGTGACGCCCTCGGCCTCGAGGCCGACGAGCTCGCGCTGGCACTGGTGATACAGGGTGACGAGGGCGTCGGCCTTGCCGCGCTTCATGCGCGCCTCGGTCTCGGTGAAGAGCCGCTTCATGGCCACCGGAACCGTGGCGAGGTGCGCGCACATGTAGCCGGGGGCGCGGTAGTTGTCCTCGACGACCTCGAGGCCGGGGATGAGCTTCAGGATCTCGGGCGCCAGGTCGTTCACCGGCACGAGGTCCTGGAAGCCGACGTGCCGGTGGATGAAGACGCGCATCGGCACTTCGTTCTTGAGCAGCGGCCGCAGGCGCTCGCGGTTCTCGTGGAGGAGCTCCATGAAGTACTGCATGTCGTACTGCGGCTTGTAGGCCTTGTCCATGAACTCGACCGACTGCAGGTGGCACGACGGGCACCAGGCGACCACGCGCGAGGCGCCGCGCTTGCCCAGGCGCTCGACGGTGCGCTGCTGCATGCCGTCGGCGGCGGTGACGTTCGAGTCCTTGGTGGAGCCGCAGCAGAAGTCGGGGCCGCCGGCCGGCAGCGGGTCGTAGCCGAGCGCGCGCAGCACGTCGATGCAGGTGTGGATGATGTCGCCGTGGCGAAGCACGTTGCATCCGTACCAGAACGTGACCTTCGTGGGGGCCCGCCCGTCGATCTTCCCGGCTGGGTTCATTCCATCCACTCCTTGTATTCCTCGTCCGAGAGCTGCAGCCGCGCGAAGGCGCGGATGCGGGGATAGTAGTCCCGGTCCTCCTTCACCGGAATGTGCTTCGGCCCGCCCATGCCGCCGGTGGCGATCATCTTGCCGATGCGCAGCATCAGCTTCGGGTTCACGTTCTCGGGGCACGCCGGCACGCAGCAGCCGCTGCGGATGCACGCCTTGACCCAGCCGAGCGAGGCCTCGTCGGTGGTCCCGGTGGCAAGGAGGCGCAGCACGCCCGCGGCAAGCTCCTTGGAGCTCGCCCCGCCCTTCTTCTCGTTGTAGGGCGTCATGGGACAGACCTCCGAGCACTTCCCGCAGCTCGTGCACGTGTCGAGGATGCGCTGCCGCTCGCGCTCGAGGTAGTCGCGCACGCCGTGCGCGAGCTGGGGACGGGGCTTTGGCGTGTCGGTCATTCCCGCTGCTATTCCATTCTAGTGAAGTCGGCCTTGCCCACGCCGCAGTCCGGGCAGAGCCAGTCGTCGGGCACGGCATCCCACGGCGTGCCGGGCGCGATGCCGTCTTCCGGCCGCCCTTCCCGCTCGCTGTAGACGAAGCCGCAGACGTTGCACACCCACTCGCCCGCCTCGGTCAGTTCCGCTTGATGCCCGCCCGCCTGATGATCCTGCCCCATTGCTCGCTTTCCCTCTTGATTAACGCGCTGATCTCCGCCGGCTTCGGCGACACCGGAACCGCGCCGAGCTCCCCCAGCCGCTGGCTGACATCCGGCGCGAACGCCGCCTTGGCGAACACGCCGTTCAGCTTCTCCACGACCGCAGCCGGGGTGCCGGCCGGCGCGAAGACGCCGAACCAGTTGTTGACTTCGTAGCCCTCGACGCCCGACTCGGCGAGCGTCGGGATGTCGGGCGCGCCCGCGAAGCGCTTTCCGGAGGTCACCGCCAGGGCGCGGAGCTTGCCGCTCCTCGCATGCGGCAGCGAGGAGGACATGTTGTCCATCATCGCTTTCACCTGCCCGCCGACGAGGTCGGCCGCCGCCGGCCCGCTGCCCTTGTACGGCACGTGCACGGCCTTGCCGTTCACCGACGCGAGCAGGAGCTCCATCGCCAGGTGCGGAAGCGTCCCGTTGCCGGCCGAGGCGTAGTCGAGCGTGGCGGAGGGCGCCTTCAGCAGCGAGACGAGCTCCTTGACGTTCTTCGCCTCGACCGACGGATGCACCACGAGGACGAGGGGCGCCACGGCGAACTGCGCCACCGGCACGAGCCCCTCGATGCGCGCGCTGGCGCCCTCGATCATGTGGGGGACGATGGTGAAGAGGCTCGGGACGGACACGAGCAGCGTGTAGCCGTCGCCCGCCGATTTCGCCACGTGCTCGCCGGCGATGAGGCCGCTCGCCCCCGGCCGGTTCTCGAACACGATGGTCTGCTTCAGCGCCTCGGAGGCCTTGTTGGCGACGAGCCGCCCGAAGGTGTCCACCGGGCCACCCGGCGGATAAGGCGAAACCATGCGGATGGGATGCGCGGGATACTCCCCGCCGTGGTGGGCGAACGCCGTGCCCGCGCCGGCGCAGGCCCAGAGAAGGACCGCGGCGCCGAGCCGGGCGGCCTGCGCGGCGAGGCCGGCTCGAGCCGGCGAGCTTCGTTCTTTTCGCGTGTTCATATAGTGGATAGCGTGGAAGGACCCGGGCGATCACCGTAGCAGTTGCGCGACGCGCCAAGCAACTGCCCATCCGGGGTTGTCCACAAAGTGGACATAGCCGACCGGCCGTTTGACGCGCAAGGCGGCGGCGCGGCCTAATCCGCGCGGGGGCGGGCGCGCTCGCGCGCCCTCTCCGAGCCCAAAGTCACAACGAAGCAAAGCCAGAGGAGGAGCACCATGATCCGTGCGCTGAAAGCGCTTGCCATCGCAGGCACCGCGGCCTGCACCGCCGTGAGCCTGCCCGCCGTAGGGGCGGAGGGCTATCCCAACCAGCCGATCAAGATCGTCGTCGGCTTCTCGGCCGGAAGCACGACCGACATCCTTGCGCGCACCGTGGCGGCCAAGCTCCACGAGGCCTGGGGCCAGCCCGTCGTGGTGGAAAACCGGCCCGGCGCGGGCGGCGTGGTGGCTTCGCAGGCGCTCCTCTCCGCGCCGGCCGACGGCCACGCGCTCATGGTGGTGTCCGCCGGCCACGCGGTAAGCGCCGCCCTCTACAAGAGCCTGCCCTACAGCCCGGAGCGCGACTTCGCCGGCGTGACGCTCCTCGCCACGGTGCCGAGCATGCTGGTCGTCTCGCCCGACTCGGGCATCAACTCGGTCCAGGAGCTCCTCGACAAGGTGCGCGCGAGCCCGGACAAGTACAACTATTCGTCGCCCGGCATCGGCAGCGCCAACCACCTCGCCGGCGCCTACTTCGCCAGCCTCGCCGGCCTCAAGGTGCAGCACGTCGCCTACAAGGGCATTCCGCAGGCGATGCAGGCCGCGATGACGGGCCAGGTCCTCTACAACTTCTCGCCCATCGTGAACGTCCTGCCCGCCGCGCAGGGCGGCAAGGTGAAGGCGCTCGCCACGACCACCGGCAAGCGCTCGGTGGTGATGCCCGACCTGCCGACGATCGCCGAAGGCGGCGTGAAGGGCTACGCGTTCGACCCCTGGTTCGGCCTCCTCACCTCGTCCAGGACGCCCAAGCCCGTGGTGGCGAAGATCAATCGCGAAGTGGCGCGCATCCTCGGGCTCGAGGACGTGAAGAAGCGGCTTCTCGCCCTCGGCGCGGAGCCCACGCCCATGAAGCCCGAGGCGTTCGACGCGCACATCCGCGAGGAGATCCGCAAGTTCGCGAAGATCATCGCGGACGCCAACATCAAGGTCGAGTAGCGCCCTTGAAGGTCGCGATCGCCGGGCTGGGCGCGATCGGCCGCGCCGTCGCCGCGCGGCTCCACCGCGGCATCCCGGGGCTCGCCCTCGCCGCCGTGGCCGCCGCCCGCGCCGACCGCGCGCGGGCCTGGCTCGACGCGCAGGGCATCGCCGTCCCCGTGGTCGCGGCCGATGCGCTGCCCTCGCTCGCGGAGGTCGTCGTCGAGGCCGTGCCTGCGGCGGCCTTCGAGAGCGTCGTGCGCCCGTCCATCGAAGCCGGGCGCACGCTCGTCGTGCTGAGCTCCGGCGCCCTCCTCCAGCGCCCGCACATCGTCGAGCTCGCGAAAGCCAGGGGCGCGCGGCTCATCCTTCCCTCGGGCGGCCTCCTCGGCCTCGACGCCGTGCTCGGCGCCGCCGAAGGCGCGATCGACAAGGTCCACATGGTCACGCGCAAGCCCCCGCAGGGCCTCGCCGGCGCGCCTCACCTCGTGAAGAACGGCATCTCGGTCGAAGGACTCAAGGCGCCGCTCTGCGTCTTCAGCGGCACCGCGCGCGAGGCGGTCGCCGGATTCCCGGCGAACGTGAACGTCGTCGCCACGCTTTCGCTCGCCGGCATCGGACCCGAGCGCACCACCATCGAGATCTGGGCCGACCCCGGCGTGACGCGCAACTGCCACCGCATCAGCGTCGAGTCCGACGCGGCACGCTTCTCCGTCGAGACCGAGCTCCTCCCCTCCGACAACCCGAAGACCAGCCGCATCGTCGCCCTCTCCGTCGTCGCCGCCCTGCGCAAGCTCTCCGCCCCCCTGCGCATCGGCACTTAGCCGCCCCGATACTCGTCACCCCCGCGGAGGCGGG
>CAYWSG010000063.1:12841-16715 GCA_964461055.1 uncultured Enterobacteriaceae bacterium
AACGACGAAGCCAATTGCCGGGACGGACGAATTTGATGCGCGGGAACGACGATCGCTTTCTCATTGCAGGATTAGCATTGCCCCATGGCAGTCAAGCTGAACCACACGATCGTCCACTCCCGCAATCGCGAAGAGGCGGCGGCCTTCTACGCGGAGATCTTCGGCCTTCCCGGCCCCAAGTCCTTCGGCCCCTTCCTGGAACTCGAGACGGCGAACGAGGTGACGCTCGCGTTCCTCGGGCACGACGCGCCCGAAGCGCAGCACTACGCCTTCCTCGTGAGCGAGGCGGAGTTCGACCAGATCTTCGGGCGGATCAAGGCGCGCGGCCTCGACTACTGGGCCGACCCGGGCCGCAAGGTGAAAGGCGAGATCAACCGCCACGACGGCGGCCGCGGCGTCTACTTCCTCGACCCGAGCGGCCACGTCCTCGAGATCATCACCCGGCCCTACGGCGCCTCCGGCTAGTTGGTCTTCGTGGAAGCCGGCGCGATGCCCAGCGCATCGAGCGTCGCCTCGTCGACCGACCCGCTCACGGGAAGGTTGTTCGCGAGCTGGAACTGCGCCAGCGCCGCCTGCGTCTTTTCGCCGAAATAGCCGTTCACCGGCCCGGCGTCGAAGCCGAGCTGCCGCAGGCGCTCCTGCACGCGCTTGTTGAAGTCCGCGAACTGTCCGCCCTGCGGCACGTCGCCGCCTGGATCAGGAATCGCCTCTTCCGGGTGCAGCGAAGTCGTGGAATCCGGGCCCACCGCTGCGGCCGGCGAAACCAGCGCCGCACTCAAGGCGAGAGGGATGCAGGTTGAGATGTAGAAGCGTCCTATCATTGAACCTCCTACAAGCCTCGCGCAATACGCGTGCCCGCAGAAGGACGAGCTCAGCTGCCTCTGAGCTCCCGCTTCAGGATCTTGCCGTTGGCGTTGCGGGGGAGCGGCGCCTCGCGCAGGCTCCAGCGCTCGGGCACCTTGTAGTCGGACAGTCGTTTGGCGCAGAAGTCCTTTAGTCCCTCCGCGGTCACGCTCGAGTCGCGCAGCACGACGAACGCCTGCACGCGCTCGCCGAGGACGGGGCAGGCGTAGCCGACGACGGCGGACTCGACCACGGCCGGGTGCTCCGCCAGCGCGCTCTCGACTTCCGCGGTGAACACCTTGTGGCCGCCGCGGTTGATCATGTCCTTGCGGCGGTCCAGGACGCGCACGAAGCCCTCGGCGTCGATGGCGCCGAGGTCGCCCGAGCGCCAGAAGCCGTCGGTGAACTCGCGCGCGGTCGCCTCGGGGTTCTCCCAGTAGCCCTTTACCACCATCGGTCCGCGGATCCAGAGCTCCTCGTCCACCACCTTGATCTCGGCGCCCGGCACGGGCAGGCCGACGCTGTCGAGGTGCCGGCCCTGCTCCTCGGGGGGCATCAGCGTCGCGGGCGAGGTGGTCTCCGTAGCGCCGTAAGCGTTCATGAGCGCAAGGCCCGGGAGCTTCTCGGCGAGCTCGGTGATCGTCGCGGTGGGCATCGGCGCGCCGCCATAGCCGCCCACCTTCCATGCCGAGAGGTCGCGCCGGGCGAAATCCGGCTCGAGCAGGCAGAGCTTGTACATCGCCGGGACGATGAGCGTGTAGGTCATGCGCTCGCGCTCGGCGAGGTCGAGGAAATCCCTCGCCTTGAACGCGGGCAGGATGACGAGCGTGCCCGCCACGCGCACCATGGCCGTCACGAGCGCGATGACGCCGGTGACGTGGCTGAGCGGCACCGCGGCCACCGCGCGCGTCTCCGAAGAAAGCCGCATGCACGCCTCGTACACCATCGACGAGTGCACGATGCCGAGGTTCGTGAGCATCGCGCCCTTCGGCCGGCCCGTGGTGCCGGACGTGTACAGGATCGCCGCCGTATCGTCCTCGGCAAGCGGATCGGGAATCTCCGGACCCTTGCCCTCGAGCTCAGAGGGCAGGAGCCGCGGGATCTCTTCGGGAAGACGATCGGCGAGGTCCGGCTCATGGACCACCACCTTGGCGCCGCAGTGGCCCAGGATGTACTCGAGCCCCGGCTTCTGCTCGCGGATGCTGATGGGTACCGCGATCGCGCCGAGCCAGGCGGCGCCGAGGAACGCGACCGGGAACTCCGTGCGATTGCCGAGCACGAGCCCGACCCGGTCTCCCTTGCCGATCCCCCGCGCCTTGAACGCCCCGGCGGCCGCGATCACGCGTTCCTTGAGGCCGGCCCATGTCAGGCGCGTCCCGCCGCACACCAGCGCCTCGCCCGCCGCATTGCGGGCGACGGCCTCCTCGAGCATCTGCACGAGCCCGCGGGGCCGCTTGGCGAAGCAGCGCAGGGGGCGGCCGAAGTGGCGCTCCTCCCGCAAGTCCGGCACCCGGGCCGCGTCTTCCCAGCGCTTCATGCAGTCGAAGCTACACCAGCGCCTTCCCTGCGATAGGTCCCCGGCACGGTGCGTAGCGCGATCGCCAGGCGGTTCCAGCCGTTGATCGCCACCACCGCCAGCGTGAGGTTCACGAGCTCCTCTTCGCTGAAGTGCACGCGCACGGCATCGTAGACCGCGTCCGGGACATGGCCTTCGCGCACCAGCGTCACCGCCTCGGTCCACTCCAGCGCCGCCCGCTCGCGCTCGCTGTACACGGGCGCCTCACGCCAGGCGTCGAGGAGGTAGAGACGCTGCTCCGTCTCGCCTTCTGCGCGGGCGTCCTTGAAGTGCATGTCGATGCAATAGCCGCAGCCGTTGATCTGCGAGGCGCGCAGCTTCACAAGCTCGAGCAGGCTCTTCTCCAGGCCGCACTCGTTCACGTACTTCTGCAGGCCGAGCATGGCGTTGAAGGCCCCGGGCGATACGCGGGGATAGGCGATGCGAGGTTTCATGGGTGTCTCCTGTTTCGTTGCCCTCCTCCCGTTTCGTTGCTCACCATGCTACCGCGCCGCAGGACGCGAAGACAGCGACACGAACCGCTACACTCGGGGCCACATGAACGAAACGCCCCTGCAGGTTCTCAACTCCGTCTTCGGCCATCCGCAGTTCCGCGGCGCGCAGGAGGCGATCGTCTCGCACCTCGCCGCCGGCGGCGACGCCCTGGTGCTCATGCCCACGGGCGGCGGCAAGTCGCTCTGCTACCAGCTGCCGGCGCTCCTGCGCGAAGGCACGGCGGTGGTCGTCTCGCCGCTCATCGCCCTCATGCAGGACCAGGTGGCGGCGCTGAAGCAGCTCGGCGTGCGGGCCGCCTTCCTCAACTCCACGCTCGAGGCCGCCGAGGCGCGGGCGGTCCGCCGGCAGCTCCTCGAGGGCGAGCTCGATCTTCTCTACGTCGCGCCCGAGCGGCTGGTGATGCCGGCCATGCTGGAGGACCTCGCCCGCCTTTATGAAGCTTCGCGCCTCGCGCTTTTCGCGATCGACGAGGCGCATTGCGTCTCGCAGTGGGGCCACGACTTCCGGCCCGAGTACCTCGAGCTCTCGCTCCTGCACGAGCGCTTTCCCGCCGTGCCGCGGATCGCGCTTACCGCTACCGCCGACCCGCAGACGCGCACCGAGATCGTGCGCCGCCTGCAGCTCGAGGAGGCGAAGGTCTTCATCTCGAGCTTCGACCGGCCGAACATCCGCTACAGCATCGTCGACAAGCAGGACGCCCGGGCGCAGCTCCTGCGGTTCATCGAGGAAGAGCATGCCGGCGAGGCGGGCATCGTCTACTGCCTCTCGCGCAGGAAAGTGGAAGAGACCGCCGCCTGGCTCGCGCAGCGGGGCGTGCGCGCGCTGCCCTACCACGCCGGCATGGACGCCGCCGCGCGCGCGGAGAACCAGGAGCGCTTCCAGCGCGAGGCCGGCGTCGTCATCGTCGCCACCATCGCCTTCGGCATGGGCATCGACAAGCCGGACGTGCGCTTCGTCGCC
>CAYWSG010000064.1:0-6730 GCA_964461055.1 uncultured Enterobacteriaceae bacterium
GCCACAGGAACGTCATGAGGGGCCGGGAGCAAGGATCGCGCCGCCCTCCGGGGGCTCGTGCACGCCAACAGAAAGAGAAAGCTAGAAAACTGGGCCCCCGCCTGCGCGGGGGCGACGCATATGCGACGCCGATGCGAGGCGACCTTCAGGCTAGGCGGCGGCGCGCTCCGTGATGGCGAGGCGATTCTTTTCGAGCCGCTCGTCCACCGTCGCGACGATCTCCTCGAGCACGGGCGATGCCAGCCCGAGATGATGGGCGATGCGGCACACCAGGCTGTCCACGCGCTCGATGTGGCGGGCGCCGGCGAAAAGCGCGCGCGCCGCCGACGAGGGCTTCGCCAGGCCTTCCGCCGCGCGCGCGTACTTGTCGAACGGCACGAGGTCGTCCGGCTGCGCGCCGAGCCGCCCGCACAGGCTCGCGACCCAGTCGTAGATCTCGCGCGAGCGGGCGAGGTTGCCGTGCACGGCCTCGCGGATCGGGATCATCTCGTTGCGCCGCACGCAGCGGTAGTTGCCCGCGATCAGCATGGGCCACTTCGCCATCGGCACGAAGACGGAGTCGTGGACCTTGAGCTTCACGGGCAGCTCGAGCGTCTCGCCGTCGAGCTCGAACCGCGCGCTTTCGATGTCGTCCTCCAGGCGGCGCAGAAGCGCCGTCGGCCCCTCGGCATCGAAGCGCGCAGCCTTGAAGTTGGTGGGCAGGCCGACCTGCAGCACGTTCTTCGCCCGCTCCGGCGGACGGAAGGCCTGCGGGTCGGGGCTCGCAAGGGTCACGAGCGCCGGGTCGAAGCCGGCCCAGACCTCCGGGTCGGCATAGCAGCCCTCGAGCGGCACGCCCGCGAGCGCGGGGATGCGCCGCAGGTAGGCGAGCGGCGGCATGTTCATGATCGCGAGGCACGGCTTTCGCGCACGCGCCACGCGGCTCGCCAGCTCGCGCACGCCCCTCGCGCCGTATTGCGCCTCCTGCATGCCGAGGACGACGAGGTCGAAGCCGTCCGGGTCGACGGCTTCGGGCGCCGCCGCCGCGAGCTCGCCCGGCAGCGCCCGCGAGGCGACGTCCACGAGTCCCTCCCGGCCGCGCACCGGGAAGCGCACCACGGTGCCTTCGCGCTGGATGAGCGCGGCGGTGGCGGGCGTGCAGACGAGCGTGACGCGATGGCCGCCCAGGAGGAGCTTCGTGCCGAGCAACGACCCGTACGAGGCGCCGAGGATCAGGATGTTCATGGGGCTCAGCTGGCGGTCGCCGGAATTCATGCTGGCATTGGAGCACCAAACGCGAGTACATTTTCACTTCCGAAATTTCACACTGTTAATTTCACTGGACCGCGCGCCGCCCGCTCCCGCGCCCCTAGACTGTCCGGACCATGACCCTGCATACCCGCAAGAGCCATTTCCTCGGCACGAAGCTGCGGGCGCTGCGCAAGCGGAACGGCCTTACCCTCGAGGAGCTCTCGGCGCGCTGCATCCAGCTCGATCCGCACGGCGCGCCGTCGATCTCGTACCTCTCCATGATCGAGAGCGGCAAGCGCGTGCCCTCCGACGCGGTGCTCGGGCTCCTCTCGAAGGTCTTCCAGCGCGAGCCGCGCTGGTTCCTCGACGGCAATCCGGAGATCCAGCCGGGCTCCCTCGCCCCGCGCACCGGGGCGGTGGCGAGCGTGCCGCTCGAGCCGGCCTTTCTCTTCTCGAAGGAGCTCCTGCAGGCGGCGATTCCCGAGCTCCTCGCGCAGACCGGGACGACCGGGCGCCAGTTCGCGCACCTCCTCATCCGCTCGTACCAGGAGATGTCGCGCAACGACTTTCCCGACCTCGAGCGCGCCGCCGAGAGCGTGGGCGAGCGCCGCTTCCCGCTCGGCGCCGACGACCTCCTGCGCCTGTGCCGCCAGCACGGCCTCGCCCTCAAGTGGTTCGACCGCGCGCCGGTGCTCGCGCGGGACAAGGACCGGGAGGTGCGAAGCATGGTGCGCTCGTTCTTCGAGCCGCCGCGCACGGTCTATCTCAACCGCGAGCTTCTCGCCGACCCGCCGCGCCTCAAGTTCGACCTCGCCTCGCACCTCGCGCACAAGGTGCTGCACGAGGGCGACGGCCTCAAGTCGCCGCACGCGACGGGCGGAGAAATGGGCGGCAGCCCCGATAGCGGCGCCGCGGCCGGCCCCATCGCCACGATGAGCGCGCAGGACGTGCTGCACGCCTGGCGCGATTTCGAGTGCAGCTTCTTCGCCGGCGCCCTCCTCGCGCCGAAGGCGCCGTTCCGGCGCTTCCTGGCACGCGAGTCCTATCGCGTGGAGGCGGGCGAGAAGGTGGAGCTCACGCCCGCCGTCGTCATGCGGCGCATGACCAAGGTGTCGCCCTACCCCTACTGGCATTTCTTCGACGCCTATCCCCCGGGTTATCTTCGGGCCGTGTACCGCGGAAACGGCATCCCGCTCCCCTGGGGCAACATGGCCCAGGCCACCGATCCCTGCCCCAACTGGGCGGTCTTTCGCATGCTGGGCGCCGAGCGCGGCGCCGACCGCGGCTCGCAGATCTCGGTGCTGCGCGACGGGGAGCGGTCGCTTCTCTACTGCTGCCACTCGCGGCGCACGAACGACATGGCGCGCAATCCGCACGTGCTCTCCGTCGGCATCGACCTCGTGCCGGCGCTGCGCTCGCACAGCGTCGACCCGGAGGCGATCGTCGCGAGCATCGCCGGGGAATGCCTCGCCCACGGCGGCGAGTCGAAGATTCCGAAGGCAGCGGCCGACGCGATCCGCGCCGCGGCGCGCGTGCTGAACATCGCCTGGGTCGAGGACGCGCTCGCGAAGCCCGCGCGGATCATCTGCCCTCGCAGCACCCATTGTCCACGCCACTCGCATTGCGACGCAGCCCGGCCGTCCCGCGCACGCGAGATCACCGACGTGCGCCAGGAGATCCTCCGCGCGCTGAAGCGCGGGCACTAGGCGGGTGGAGGATTCCGGGACGCGCAAGGCCCCGGGGCCACGCAGCGGCACCGTCACGCGCGCCCAGTTCCTGGCGCTCTTCTCCGCGGTCTTCCTGCCGATGTTCATGGCGGCGGTGGACCAGACGCTGCTCGCCACGGCGACCCCGGCCATCGCCGCATCGCTCGGCGGCCTGCGCGACGCGTCGTGGATCGCCGTGGGGTATCTGCTCGCCGCGGCGACCGTCGTGCCGGTGTACGGGCAGCTCGGCGACCAGCGCGGGCGGCGCGAAATGCTGCTCGCCGCGCTCGGCGTCTTCGCGCTGGGCTCGGCCGCCTGCGCCGCCTCCCAGTCGCTGCCCCAGCTCGTCGCCGCGCGGATCCTGCAGGGACTGGGCGGCGGCGGGCTCATGACGCTCTCCCAGGCGCTCATCGGCGAGCTCGTCCCGCCGCGCGAGCGGGTGCGCTTCCAGGGCTACTTCGCCATCGTCTTCACCACCTCGAGCGTCGCCGGACCGGTCCTCGGCGGCGTCGTCGTCTCGCACGTGAGCTGGCGATGGCTCTTCGTCGCCAACCTGCCGCTCGCGGCGTTCGCGGCCTGGCGGCTGCTCCGCCTGCCGCAAGGCGAGCGCCATCCGCCGCGCCGCAAGAGCGCCGACGTCGCCGGGCAGCTCCTCTTCGCCGTCGCCTCGGTGTCGACGCTCTTCTGGCTCACCTCCGCCGGCAATCGCTTCGCGTGGAGCGCGCCGGAGAGCCTCGTCCTCGCCACGATCGGCGCGGCGTCGATCGCGGCGCTCTACCTGCACGAGCGCCGGCAGGCGGCGCCCTTCATTCCGCTCGACCTCCTGCGCCAGGCGACGATCGGGCGCTCCACGCTGCTCGTGGCGCTTTTCGCGATCTGCCTTTTCGCGCTCATCTTCTTCCTGCCGATCTACCTGCAGCTCGGCCACCGCATGAGCGCGCAGGCTTCCGGGCTGCTCCTCCTCCCCGTCACTGCCGGGATGGTCGCGTCCGCCACCGTGTCGAGCCGGGTGCTCGCGCGCACCGGCCGGCCACGCTGGATCCCGGTGAGCGGCATGGCGCTCGCCGCGGCGGCGCTCGTCCTTCTCGGCACGCTGCCGCCGGGGCCGACGCTCATCACTGTGCTCGGCTTCGCCGCCGGCGCCGGCCTCGGCACGGTGATGCCGACCACGCAGGTGACCGTGCAGACGGTCGCCGGGCGCGCCCGGCTCGGCGCGGTCACCGCCCTCGTCGCCCTCGCCCGCTCGACGGGCGGCGCCGCCGGGGCGGCGCTCTTCGGCGCCGTCGTCTTCGCGCTCATGCCCGGCACGCTCGCGGAGGTCCGCGCCGGCGCGATGGACCCCGCCGACGAGCACGTGATCGTCGAGGCGTTCCACCTCGCCTTCCTCGCCACCGCCGCCGTCGCCGCCCTCGCTGCCCTCGTCGCCTCCCGCATCCCGCCGATCACGCTCTGGAAGCGCCACTGAGCGCGTCGCTTTGCGCGGCGTTCTCGACGAGCCAGGCGCGAAACGCGAGCACTTCCGCCTTGCCGGGCTGCGCGGCCGGCGCCTGGAGGAGCCAGTAGCTCCGGTCCTGCAGCGGCACGGCGAGGTCTTCTCCGAAAGGCGCCGCGAGCCGGCCGTCCCGCAGGAGATCGTCGACGACCGGCACGCGTCCGAGCGCGATGCCCTGCCCGGCGAGCGCTGCGCGCATGGCCTGGTCGTAGTGGGAGAAGTAGAGCGCGCCCTTGCCCTGCACCCGGCCGCCGCCGTTCCCGGCGAGCCACACATCCCAGGAGAGCCAGGGTGCGTAGCCCTCGAGGTCGTTGAAGTGGATGAGGGTGAACCGGTCGAGATCCTCCGGGCGGCGCAGCGACCCGCGGCGCGCGAGGCGCGGCGCGCACAGAGGCACCAGCCGCTCGTCGAAGAGCTTCGTGGCGCCCGGGCCGGCGAGGCGCCTCGGCGAATACCGGATCGCAAGGTCGTAGCCGTCGCGCTCGAGCTCCCGCAGGGCGTTCTCGGCAACCACGTGCACGTGCACGTTCGGGAAGCGTCGCTGGAACTCGGAGAGGCGCGGAATGAGCCAGAGCGAAGCGAAGGTCGGCGTGGTCGTCACGCGCAGCAGGGTCGCGGCGCGCCGGGTCTTCACGCGGGCCGTGATCTCCAGAAGCTCGTCCAGCAGCCGCTGGACCTCGACGTAATACGTATGCCCCACGTCGGTGAGCACAAGCGCGCGCGTGCGCCGGTCGAAGAGCCGCACGCCGAGCTCGGCTTCGAGGCGCCGCACCTGGCGGCTCACGGCCGACTGCGTGACGTGCAGCTCGGCCGCCGCCCGCGTGAACGAGCGATGCCGCGCCGCGGCTTCGAAGCCGCGGAGAAGCTCGAGCGGAGGCACGCGCCGGCGATTCATGCGCCTGCGGAATGCCGGCTATGACGATTCATCGTTTGTCCGCTCGCTCGGGCCGGGCGAAAGTTCGAGTCGATGCGAGAAACTTCGACGGGAGCACGCATGATCATTCACTGGGAAGCGGACGCGCCGGGCGAGATTGTCATTGGCAAGGGACACACGGCGAAGATCGAAGCTTACAAGGGACTCGCCCTGCAGTGCGTGGCGGGAAGCCTGTGGGTCGCGCGTCCCGGGGATGCGCGCGATCACATCCTGATTCCGGGATTGACCTACGTAGCGCCGGAAGCCGGCCCGCTTCTCGTCGACGCCCTTTCCGGCCGGAGCAGCTTCCGGCTGCGCCGGCAGGCAGGAGGCGGCCCTTCCGTCGGGCCGATCGTCATCGAGTCGCCCGAGCAAATGACGCGGGACGCGCGCGCCGCCCGCGCAGCGCGGCTCCTCGCCCTTCTTGCAGAGGCCCGGCACGCCTTCAGCCGCGCGCTCCGAGGGCTGGGCGCCGTGATCCGGATCGAGACGCCCGCGGACGCCTGGAAGACCAGGTCCCGTGAATAAGGTGGCCATCATCACCGGCGCGAGCCGCGGGATCGGCGCGGCGACGGCCCGGCTTGCAGCCGCGCACGGATACGCTGTCTGCGTGAACTTCGCCATGAATGCCGCCGCGGCCGCCGCCGTCGTGGAGGACATCCGCGCCGGCGGCGGACGGGCGCTTGCCGTGCAGGCCGACGTTTCGCGCGAGGAGGACGTCATCCAGCTCTTCGAGATCGTCGATCGCGAGCTCGGCACGCCCAGCGCTCTCGTCAACAACGCGGGCGTCCTGGAACGCCAGACGACCGTCGCCGGGATGACGGTCGAGCGCCTCGAGCGCGTCTTTCGCACCAATGTCATCGGCGCGTTCCTGTGCTGCCGGGAGGCCGTGCGCCGCATGTCGAGCGCCTTCGGCGGCAAGGGCGGCGCGATCGTCAACGTCGGCTCCGCGGCCTCCCGCCTCGGCGCGGCGGGCGAGTACGTGGACTACGCCGCCTCCAAGGGAGCGCTCGACTCGCTCACGATCGGGCTCGCCCAGGAAGTCGCCCCGTACGGCGTGAGGGTCAATGCGGTTCGCCCCGCCTTCATCTATACCGACATCCACGCGAGCGGCGGCGAGCCGGGACGCGTGGACCGGGTGAAGGCGAGCGTGCCGCTGCGCCGTGGCGGGCAGCCCGAAGAAGTCGCCGAGGCGATCCTGTGGCTCCTGTCCGAGCGCGCCTCGTACACGAGCGGCGCGTTCATCGAAGTTTCCGGAGGAAGGTAACCGCTTCATCGCATCAAGCCTCCTCTCTGCGGTATCCTGCCGGCCCGCAATGGCAGGAAGGCGAGAAGCGATGGACAGCGCGCTGCGCTTTGGCGCCGTATCGGTGGTCCTCGGCGAGAAGT
>CAYWSG010000064.1:6830-16317 GCA_964461055.1 uncultured Enterobacteriaceae bacterium
GCGATGGACAGCGCGCTGCGCTTTGGCGCCGTATCGGTGGTCCTCGGCGAGAAGTCGGGCAAGTATCCCGACGGCAATCAGGTGCTCGTGCACGGCGCGGACGTGCGCGCCGCCTTCGACACGCCCATCGTGTCGAACCGCATCGGCGCCGCGTTCGACGCGGTGGACCTCGTCATCCTGGGGCACGTGCACGAAGACCACATGGCGGGCCTGCATCGCGTGCCCCGCGCCCGGGTGCAGGTGCACGAGGCGGACCTGGCGGCCGCGCAGTCGTGGGAAGGCATGGCGCGCCACTACGGCTACTCGGAGGAAGTCCTGGCCGTGCTCAAGCCGCAGATCGAGCGCGACTTCCATTACCTTCCGCGCCCGGATGCCACGGGCTACGTCGACGGCAGCACCTGGGACCTCGGCGGCGGAGTCCGCATCCGTGCCCACCACCTGCCCGGCCATACCTCGGGCCACTGCGCGCTCGTGGTGGAAAGCGAGGGCGTCGCCTTCATCGGCGACATCGACCTCACGGGCTTCGGCCCCTACTACGGGGACGCCACTTCGAGCCTCGGCGCCTTCAGGAAAAGCCTTGCCGAGGTGGCGCGGCTCGAGGCGCGCGTGTGGGTGACTTCGCACCACCGCGCCGTCATCACCGACCGCCGGGAATTCCTCTCGCAGCTCGGGCGCTTCGCGGCGAAGATCGACGAGCGAAGCGAGAAGCTGGTCGGCTACCTCCGCGAAGGCCCGCAGACGCTCGAAGCGCTCGCTGCCCGCCGGGTGCTCTACCCGGCCAGCGTCGACGTGCCTTTCGTGGACGACGTGGAGCGCAACGCCATCCGCATGCACCTCGAGGAGCTCGTGGCGCTCGGACGCGTGCGGCAGGAAGGACGGCACTACGCGCTTTCCTGAAGGCTGTTGCCGGAGCTCAGTACGGCGTGCCGTTCTTGCGCGTGAACGTCCAGCCTCCGTCTTCGCCCTTGTGTGCCACGAGGTCATCATCGGGGTAGGACGCACCGTCGCCCGGGGTGCGATCGCCGACCTCGAGGTACACGGCGTCGGCGCCGGAGCGGTTGAGCAGGTGATGCGCGTTCCCGCTCCCCGCCTTGAACCCGGCGCACATGCCGGGCGAAAGCAGCGTCTCGCCTTCATCGGTGCGCAGTACCAGCTCGCCTTCCAGCACATAGACGAATTCGTCCTGCTTCGTATGCGCGTGGCGCAGCGCCGACACGGCGCCGGGCGCAAGCCGGGTCAGGTTCACGCCGAAGTTCCCCAGACCGAACACCTCGCCCAGCGCCCGCTTCTCGCGCCCCGCCATGCGGGCGGCGAACGGCTCGGGATAGTTCGACGGCCGCGCTCTGGGAGCCACCTCCGATGCCACGACAGCGATGGGGCGCTTTACCTTATCCATGTACTTTCGCGAACGCTCAAGCCACTTCGTCGATCTGGTCGGGCCGCAGGCCGACGTCCTTCAGCATGCGATCCGGCAGCGCCCGCAGCTCCTGCCGGGCGCGACGGCGCATCCACCAGCGGTTGCCGAAGTGGCGGGGCGTCAGGCGGGCATGGACATGCGGCCCTTCCACGACCTCGATCCGGAAGCGATGCGGCGCCAGCGTCTTGTCCATGCGCCGCTCAGCGTCGCGCAGCACGAGAAGCATCGACAGCTGCTCGTCGTCGGTCAAGTGGAAAAAGCTCGGCACGTGCCGCCGCGGGGCAATGAGAAAGCAGCTCCTGAGCAAGGCATCCCGCGCCTCGATCGCGTAGACGAGCCTGTCCTCGAGCACCGGAGGATCGGGAAAACATAGCGCGCAGCTCCTCCTCATGTGACCGAAGCTCCTTGACCGCCCCTTGGAGAGACCGCGTTCAATCGGGGAGACCACTCTAAAGCGGCGCGCCGGGCGCGCAGCCGAGCGCGAAGTGGACCGGCCCCCGCGCCTGAAGCACGAGAAGCGCGCCGCGCGAGCGCAGCGCCGGCGCGAGGCCCGGCGCGCCGGCCTGCACGACCCAGGTATTGCCGACGCCGAGCGGCTCGAACTGGCGCGCGCGGGCGGCGGCGAGATGCCCGATCACCTGCGAGGCATGGACGGAAGGCGGGAACACGGCGATGAGATTCTCGCCGGGACGAATCCGTTCCGCGCCGAGGTGCCCGAGCACGAGGATCCATCCCGCAGCGAAAGCGAGCATGGCGATCGTGATGAGGGCGAGCCGCACGTGCACCATGGCCGGCCCCGTCACCCTGGCGTGCACCATCAACCTGCTGCCGCCTGCCGCAGCGCGACGACAGGGGCCTGGCGCTCCTGGATCGGCAGGTGGAGCGCCGCGGCGAAAAGGCCGAGGCCCGCGCACCAGAGCCAGATGGTGTCGTAGCTCCCGGTGAGGCTGTAGAGGAGCCCGCCCATCCACACCCCGAGGAAGGAGCCGACCTGGTGGCTGAAGAACGTCACGCCGAAGAGCACCGGCATGTACTTCACCCCGAACATCGTCATGACGAGCGCCGACGTGGTGGGCGCCGCGGCGAGCCACAGGATGCCGAGGAGCGCGGCCGATCCGAGGACGAGCGCCTGCGACATCGGGAAGAAGAGAAGCACCAGGATGAGCGCGGCGCGGCCGACGTACATGGCGGCGAGGTAGAACTTGAAGCCCATCCGCTCGCCGACCGGCGCGGCGATGTACGAGCCGACGATGTTGAAGAGGCCGATGGTGCCGATCGCCCACGCCGCGAAGGACGGCGCGTGGCCCAGTCCCGTCAGGTACGCCGGGAGATGAAACTGGATGAAGGCGAGCTGGAAGCCGCAGGTGAAGAAGCCGAGGACGAGGAGCACGTAGCTCCTGTGCGCGAGGGCCATCTTCACCACGGCGAGGGCCGGCAGGTCCATCTCGGCCGAAGGCGCGGCGTTCTCTCCTTTGCGAAGCGCCGGAAGGAAGACCATCGTCGAGGCGAGCATGCCGGCGAGGAGCACGAGTGTTGCCTGCCAGCCGAAGACATCCATGAAGGCCTGGCCCATCGGCGGCACGACGAACTGGCCGAGCGACCCGGCCGCGGTGCCGATCCCCATCGCCCAGGCGCGCCGCTCCGGCGCGACGATCGTCGCGAGCGCCGTCAGGGCCGTGATGTAGGAGGCGAGCGCCATGCCGAAGCCCGCCGTCGCGCCGGCGGTGGCATACAGCTCGAGCGGCGTGCTTGCGTACGCGGAAAGCCCCGTGCCGGCCGCGTAAAGGACGATGCCCACGGCAAGCACCCTGGCCCCGCCAAAGCGGCTGAGGAGCGCGCCCGCGAACGGCTGGCCGACGCCCCAGCACAGGTTCTGGATCGCCATCGCGAGCGAGTACACCTCGCGGTCGAAGCCGAGCGCCGCGGGCACGGGCTCCATGAAGAGCCCGAACGCCCCCCGCACGCCGAAGGTGATCAGGGCGACGAAGCAGGCCGAGAAAATCGCGAGCCGCATCAGTCCGGGTTGGATATGCTTTCGACCCGCTCGACCAGAAACCCGGGATCGCGCCTTATTTCGAATAGCATCGCAATCATGACGTTTCCTTTGGGAGAATCGGACAGGCGCCATTGGACCGCCTGCGCTCCGGGCGCTCAATTGATCTTTCTGCAGCTCACGCATGAGGTAGCGGAATGCGTGCACCCGTAGTCCGGCTGCCGTCCATGGATCTCATCCGCACCTTCGTCGCGGTCGGGCGGCGCATGAGCATCACGCTCGCCGGCGAGGATCTCTTCCTCACGCAATCGGCGGTCAGCCGCCAGATCCACGCGCTCGAGGACGTGCTCGGCGTGAAGCTTCTCGTGCGCGGCCATCGCTCCCTTTCGTTCACGCCCCAGGGTGAGCGACTCTTCGAGGTCGCCGAGCGAGCGGTGCGCCAGCTCGAGGAGGTGGTGGGCGACATCGGCGTCGCGCGCGGCCGAAGGCCCGTCACCGTCTCGGCGCCCATCGGCTTCGCCGGCCTGTGGCTGCTTCCGCGCATGGGCGACTTCCAGGCGCGCCACCCCGACATCGACCTGCGCATCTCGGCCAACGCGCGGCTCGTCGACTTGCGCAGCGAGGGCATCGATCTCGCGATCCGCTACTGTCCGGCCGCCGCGGCGCCCGCGGGGGCCGAGCGGCTCTTCGGCGAGACGCTCGCCCCGGTCGCGAGCCCCTCGCTCGGCCTTGCGGCGCTCGAGCGGGCCGACCAGCTCGCGCAGCACTTCCTGCTCGAGTTCGACTACCCGCGCCGCGGCCATCTCCAATGGGCCGGCTGGCTCGCCGCCCGCGGCTGGGACAAGGCGAGTCCCAAGGGCATCGTCGGCTTCAACCAGTACGACCAGGTGATCCACGCTGCGCTCGCAGGCCAGGGCATCGCGCTCGGGCGGCTGGAGCTCCTGGGCTCGCACCTTGCGGAAGGCCGGCTGGTCGCGCTCGCTGCGCCACGGGTCGCCGACGAGCGCGACTACGCGCATTGGCTCATCCTGGGCGAGCGGGAGCCACGCGAGGACGTGCAGGACGTCGTCGAGTGGATCCGCGCGCAGGCGGCCGCCATGGCCGGGCCCGGCTCGCATTCCGTGGGCGCATCCCAGGCCGGCCAAAAAGTCGTTTGAGCGCGGACTCGGCGCGGCCTTTAATGGGCGCATGCATACGGCGGCCGCGCTTTCCCACGTCGCCCCTGCCCGGGAGGCGCTCTACAACTTCATGTACGAGCCCGGGGACGGCTCGCCCCAGCACAACTGCGACTATCGGATCCACGAGGTGCGGATCGACGACGCCCGCGCCGTGTCGCCCGCTCCTTCGCTTCATGCGGAAGGCTTCGAGCTGCGGCAAGCGCCCTCGGCCGTGCGCGATTTCCGCGACGACGAGGAAGTCCGCAAGACCTACTACGCCGAATGCGCCCGGCTCGCCTGCGAGGCGACCGGCGGCACGCGCGCCTATGTCTTCGACCACCTCGTGCGCCGGCGCGAAGCCGGCCGCCCGGCCCTGACCTTCGGGCGGCACGGCGACGGCACCCGTCCCGCGGCGGCCGGCCGCATCCACAACGACTACACCGAGTCGTCGGGACGCCGTCGCCTCGCGCTCGTGCTCGGCGAAGACGCCGCGCGCTCGGTCCGGCGCTTCTGCATCGTCAACATCTGGCGCTCCATCGCCGGCCCGATCGTCGACACGCCGCTTGCCCTTTGCGACGCCCGCACGGTGAAGAGCGCCGATCTCGTGCGAAGCGAAGTGCGCTACCGCGACCGGACGGGCGAGATCTACCTCCTCGCCCACTCGCCGCGCCACCGCTGGCTCTACTATTCGCGCATGGATCGCGACGAGGCGCTCGTGTTCAAGCAGTTCGATTCCGCGGAGCACGACGGCTTGCGCCGGGTCCCCCGCTTCGTTCCGCACTCGGCCTTCGACCTGCCCGACATCCCGCCCGATGCGCCGCTGCGCGAAAGCATCGAGGCGCGCTGCCTCGTGGTCATGGCGTAAGCGTCCTGCCGGCAGACGCATGACTAAGCCGCCCGTGAAGGCGATCGAGCTCTGGTTCGAGTTCGGCAGCAACTACAGCTACCTCAGCGTGATGCGCATCGAGGCGCTCGCCGCCGCCCACGAAGTGCAGGTGAAGTGGCGGCCGTTCCTGCTCGGTCCGATCTTCCAGGCGCTCGGCTGGACGAGCTCGCCCTTCGTCGTCCAGAAAGAAAAAGGCGCCTATGTGTGGAAGGACATGGAGCGCCAGTGCGCCAAGTACGGCCTTCCCTGGACGAAGCCCACGCAGTTCCCGCGACTCGGCCTGCTGCCGCTTCGCGTGATGCTGGCGGCCGAAGGCGCGCCGTGGATCGGCGAGTTCGCAAGACGCGTCATGCTGCTCAACTTCCACCGGGACCGCGAGATCAACTCGCCGGAGGCAATCGGCGCCATCCTCGCCGAGCTTGGGCAGCCCGTGGACACGCTCCTCGCGCGCGCGACGAGCGACCCGGTCAAGGCGCGCCTGCGCGCACAGACGGAAGAGGCCCGCGCGCGCGGCATCTTCGGCGCGCCGACCTTCTTCGTCGGCGACGAGCTGTTCTGGGGCAACGACCGTCTCGAGGACGCCCTCGCCTTCGCCGCCGGCCGTCCGCTCGACGCTTCCGTCCAGGGCGGCTGAGCCATGGAAGCCGACCAGGCGGCGGCGTTCACGCTGTTCGCCGTGGTCGCGGCCATCACGCCCGGCCCGAGCAACGTCATGCTCACCGCCACCGGCGCGGTCGCGGGAATCGTGCGAGGTCTCCCCTGCCTCCTCGGCGTAGCGGCCGGCATGGCCGTCATGATGTCCTCCGTGGCGTTCGGCCTCGGCGCGGTCGTGCTTTCGCAGCCCGTGCTCCTCGGCGTTCTCAAGGCGGGCGGCGCCGGGTTCCTCCTGTGGCTCGCGTGGAAAGTGGCCACCGCGCCGCCGGCGGCCCACGATGCCCAGGCGAGCCCGGTCGGCTTCTTCGGCGCGGCCGCGTTCCAGTGGCTCAATCCGAAGTCGTGGCTCGTCAGCACCAGCGCGGCCGGGACTTTCCTTCGCGCCGACGGCGATGCAGCCCGGCAGGCGCTCGCCATCGGCGCGCTCTTCTTCGTCGTGGCGCTCGCAACGGGGTTCGTCTGGCTCGGCTTCGGCAGCAGCGTCCGAGGCTGGCTCGCCGTCCCGACGCGCCAGCGAACGTTCAACGTCGCGATGGCGGTATTGTTGGCGCTTTCGGTCCTCCTCTTCCTCCCATGAGCGCCTTGCACGAGAAATTCGGCCTTACGCGCGTGATCAATGCGGCGGGAACCTACACGCCGCTCGGCGTCTCGCGCTCGCCCCAGGCCGTTCGACAGGCCGCCGCCCAGGCGCTCGGCGAGTTCTTCGTCATGGACGAGTTGCAGGACGCCTTGAGCGCGCGCGTGGCGCGCTTAACGGGGGCAGAAGCTGCGGTGGCGACCCACTGCGTGTCCGCCGGAATCACGCTCTCGGTGGCGGCGGCCATCGCAGGAAGCGCGCCGGAACGCATCGCCGCCCTGCCGGACACGAACGGCCTGCCAGGCCGCATCGTGCTGCCCGCCGGGCACGCCGTGAACTACGGTCATCCCATCGAGCAGGACGTGCGGCTCGCCGGCGGCGTGCCGGTCCTTGCGGGCAGCGAGGCGGGCTGCACGGAGGCGGAGCTCGACGAGGCGCTCGGCCGCGCCGGCACGGGCGCCCTCCTGCTCGTCTCCTCGCGCCTCGTGCGCGGCGCACTGGTCGACCTGGCCAGGGCGGTAGCGCTCGCGCATCGGCACAACCTGCCCGCCATACTGGACGGCGCCGCGCAGGACCTGCGAATCGACGAGCTCCTCGCCACCGGCGCGGACCTCGTGCTGGTGAGCCCGCACAAGTACATGGCTTCGCCGACCGTCGGCCTCGTGCTCGGCCGCCGGGCGCTCGTCGCCGCCGTGCGGGCGCACGAGAAAGGCATCGGCCGCGCCATGAAGCCGACCAAGGAAGCCATCGTCGGCCTGCTCGCCGCCCTGGAGGAGCGGGAAGCCTTGGATCTCTCCGCCTGGCGCCGCGAGCAGGACGCGAAGGTCGCCGCGCTCGTGTCCCGCGCCGGCGCTCTTCGGGGCCTTCGGGCCGAGGCGATCGCCGATCCGGCCGGCATGCCCTTGCGCCGCGCGCGCCTCCACGTCGATCCGCAATCGGCAGGGCTCGACGCGCGGTCCCTCGCCCACGCGCTACGCGGCGGCGATCCCTCGATTCGGGTGATGGAGCACGGCGTATCCGAAGGCGTGCTCGACCTCGAGCTCGTTCCGCTCACCGCGGAAGAGATCGACGCCATCGCGTCGCGAATCGAGACGCTTGCAGGAACGGCCTGAGGGCGAGATGGACGCCGAGAAGGAAAGTCCCGATGAAGAAGCACGCCCGGAAGGCGGCCAGGCTCACGCGGCAGCGCACGCTGGCCCTCGCCATGCGCAACGCCGAAGCGCTTTCACCGTCCGCGCGACGGCTCGCGGAGCATTTCCGCTCCTGTGCGGTGGGCTAGCGACTCGCCTGCGCAGGCACCGGCTGGCGATTCGCCTCCAGGAAGCTCGTAATCTCGGCGAGCACTTCGGCGTGGTGCCCTACCCAGACGTGCCCGCCGTCCGGATAGCCGACGAAGCGCGCCTGCGCGAGGCGGCTGGCGATGCGCCGGGCGACCTCGTAGGTGCCGAAGAGATCGTCGGCCACGCTGATGACGAGCGAAGGCGCGGCGATCCGCTCGAGCGCGCAGGACTGCGGCGCCGAGACGACCGCCGCGTCGTTCGACAGGCCGGCCCGGCGCGCGCTCACGGGCAGAACGTTCCACAGGATGCCGAGCGCGCGGGCGCGCTCCGCTGCGCTGGCGCGCTCGATCGTCCCGGGCGTCGTCGCGAGGATCGAGCGGATCGCGAGCCTGGGCGCGAGCCGCATCGCCGCCCAGAGGAGGAAGTCCGAGCGGAGCAGCATCTCCAGCGCGAGACGCGTCGTCCCGGCAGGGACGTTCGTCCTGGCCTCGGCTTCGCCGTCGGCCAGGCGCGCCGCCGGCACCAGCAGCACCATCGCGCTGCAGCGCTCGGGATGGCGCAGGGCGAACTGGATCGTGGAAGGCGCTCCGGCCGATACGCCGACGATCGCCGCGCGATCGACGTGCAGCGCGTCCAGGAGCGCGGCATGCGCATCGGCCTGGGCGGGCGCGGACGCGTCGGCGGGCAGCGGCGTGCGCAGGTAGCCGAAGCGCGAGGGCGCGATTGAGCGAAAGCCTCGTAGCGCGAGCGCCTGCGCAAACTCGAGCACCTGGTCAAACCCGCCGCCTGCGCCGTGCACCAGCAGCACGGGCGGCCCCTCCCCGAGCGCGGCGAACTCGATCAGCCCGCACGCCGTCGCGGCAAGCTCGCTTCCGCGGGCGATGCGCTCGCGGGCACGCCCGATTTCGCTTCGATAGCCCATGCGGTCGTCTCGACGATTCGTGGCCGATTGTGAACCTCTTCGCGTATGCGCGCCCTCGCGCGCGCGAGCGGCGTAGGATCGGGCAAGCAACTTTCGGGATCCTGGAAATGAGTGAAGTAACGGAAGTCACGCGGACGCTGGCCGCCTGGGCGAGCGGTCTCGACGGCAAGCGCATCCCCGCCGAAGTGCGCCGCGAAGGGGTGCGCAGCTTCGTGAACTGGCTGGGGTGCGCGGCCGGCGGCTCCAGCCACGACACCGTCTCCCGCGCGCTCGCCGCCGTCATGCCTTTCTCAGGCGAGCGGCGCGCTACTGTGGTCGGGCGGCGCGAGCGCCTCGACGAGCTGCATGCGGCGCTCGTGAACGGCATCGCCTCGCACGTGCTCGACTACGACGACACGCACCTCAAGACCATCATCCATCCGGCGGGGCCGGTCGCTTCCGCGCTCCTCGCCGTGGCGGAGTCGCGTGGCATCCCCGGCCGGGACCTCGTCACCGCCCTCCTCATCGGCATCGAGGTCGAGTGCCGGATCGGCAATGCCGTCTATCCGGAGCACTACGATCGCGGATGGCACATCACCGGCACGGCGGGCGTCTTCGGCGC
>CAYWSG010000065.1:0-16072 GCA_964461055.1 uncultured Enterobacteriaceae bacterium
TACCCGAGTTGGCCACATTATGTCCCGTGCCCTTCGCAACATCGCGATCATCGCGCACGTCGATCACGGCAAGACCACGCTCGTTGACAAGCTTTTGCAGCAGTCGGGCACCTTCGCCGCGCACCAGCAGGTGCAGGAGCGCGTCATGGACTCGAACGACCTGGAGCGCGAGCGGGGCATCACGATCCTCGCCAAGAACTGCGCGGTGCGCTACCAGGGCACGCACATCAACATCGTCGACACCCCCGGCCACGCCGACTTCGGCGGCGAGGTGGAGCGGGTGCTCTCCATGGTCGACGGCGTCCTCCTCCTCGTCGACGCGGTCGAGGGCCCCATGCCGCAGACGCGCTTCGTCACGCGCAAGGCGCTCGCGCTCGGGCTCAAGCCCATCGTGGTGGTCAACAAGATCGACCGGCCGGGCGCCCGGCCCGACTGGGTCGTCAACCAGACCTTCGACCTCTTCGACAAGCTGGGCGCGACCGAGGACCAGCTCGACTTCCCCGTGGTGTACGCCTCGGCGCTGCAGGGGTATGCCACGACCGACCTGCAGGCCGAGTCGAAGGACCTGAAGCCGCTTTTCGAGACCATCCTCGAGTACGTCCCGGTCCGCGACGAGAACCCGGACGGGCCGCTGCAGCTCCAGATCTGCTCGCTCGACTACTCGAGCTACGTCGGCAAGATCGGCATCGGCCGCATCCGGCGCGGCCGGCTTCGCGCTTCTCAGGAAGTGCTCGTATGCGAAGGTCCGGATGGGCGGCAGGTTAAAGGGAAAGTCAATCAAATCCTGAAGTTCGAGGGGCTGGAGCGCAAGACGGTCGAGGAGGCGGAGTCGGGCGACATCGTGCTCGTGAACGGCATCGGCGAGATCAGCATCGGCACCACGCTCTGCGCCGTGGAGGCCCCCGAGGCGCTGCCGATGCTCAAGGTGGACGAGCCCACCCTCACCATGAACTTCCTCGTGAACGCCTCGCCGCTCGCCGGCAAGGAAGGCAAGTTCGTCACGAGCCGCCAGCTCCGCGAGCGCCTCGAGCGCGAGGAAAAGAGCAACGTGGCGCTGCGCGTCGAGTACCCGGCGGACACCGACACCTTCATCGTCTCCGGCCGCGGCGAGCTGCACCTCACGATCCTCCTCGAGAACATGCGCCGGGAGGGCTACGAGCTCGCCGTCTCGCGGCCCAAGGTCCTCTACAAGGAAATCGACGGCCAGAAGTGCGAGCCGTTCGAGGCGCTCACCGTGGACGTCGAGGAGGCGCACCAGGGCACCGTCATGGAGGAGCTCGGCCGCCGCCGCGGCGAGCTGAAGGACATGCTGCCCGACGGCAAGGGCCGGGTGCGCCTCGACTACCGCATCCCGGCGCGCGGCCTCATCGGCTTCCAGGGCGAGTTCCTCACCCTGACGAGGGGAACGGGGATCATGAGCCACGTCTTCGACGAGTACGCGCCGGTCAAGGGCGAGATCGGCGAGCGCCGCAACGGCGTGCTCGTCTCGCAGGACGACGGCAACGCGGTGGCCTACGCGCTGTGGAAGCTGCAGGAGCGCGGGCGCATGTTCGTGCGCCCCGGCGACCCGGTGTACGAGGGCATGATCATCGGCATCCACAGCCGCGACAACGACCTCGTCGTGAACCCGATCAAGACCAAGCAGCTCACCAACATCCGCGCCTCGGGCAAGGACGAGGCCATCGACCTCACGCCGCCCATCCAGCTCACGCTCGAGTACGCGGTCGAGTTCATCGGCGACGACGAGCTCGTCGAGATCACGCCCAAGTCCATCCGCCTGCGCAAGCGCCACCTCAAGGAGCACGAGCGCCGCCGCGCCGACCGCGCCGCCGCCTAGCCTTATCCCGAAATCCGGGACAGGTGCAGATTTCGAGGCTGCGCGTTCCGGGAAATTTGTTCTGACCCCTTTTTCGCCGTCGCCCTTTCTGGGCACGGCGGCTGCATGAGGCTCCGGAAAGCCCAAGGAGAACCCCATGCAAGTCGCGCCGGAGGTCAAGTTCAAGGATGTGGACCGCAGCCAGTGGGTGGAGGCCTACGTGGGCGAGCGGCTCGAGCACCTCGAGCGCTTCGCGGAGCGCATCACTTCCTGCCGGGTGACGGTGACGCAGGAGCAGGGCTCGCGGCAGAAGGCCAATCGCTACAGCGTCATGGTCGAAGTGCGCATCCCGCCGAACCGCGACCTCGCGGCGAAGAAGGAGCGCGACATTCTTGACATGCAGGCCGAGCTGCCGGCGCTCATCAACGCCGCCTTCGGCGCGATCGAGACGCAGGTCAGGCGGGCCAAGCAATAGGGATGCGGCGGCTGCGCTCGCCGAAGGAACGCACGCAGAAGGCGTAAAATCGCGGGCTTTTTAGCGACGCCCGCCTTGATCCGCCTCTCGCAGCTCACGCTCATCCGCGGCACGAAGCCGCTCCTCGAGGGGGCGGAGCTCGCGCTCAACCCGGGCGAGCGGGTCGGCCTCATCGGCGCGAACGGCTCCGGCAAGTCGAGCCTCTTCGCGCTCCTGCGGGGCGAGCTCCACGCCGACAAGGGCGAGGTCGACTTTCCCGCGCACTGGCGCATCTCGCATGTCGCGCAGGAGACCCCGGCGCTCGAGCGCCCCGCCGTCGAGTACGCCATCGACGGCGACGCCGATCTTCGTCTTCTGCAAAAGGCTCTCGAAGAAGCGGAGGCGACGAACGACGGAATCAAGATCGGCGAAATCCACGCGAAGCTCGCGGACGCGGACGCGTACACGGCGCGCCCGCGCGCCGAGCAGCTGCTGACGGGCCTGGGCTTTCGCCAGGAAGAGCTCGAGCGCCCGGTGTCGAGCTTCTCCGGCGGCTGGCGCATGCGGCTCAACCTCGCACAGGCGCTCATGCGGCCCTCCGAGCTCCTGCTGCTCGACGAACCGACCAACCACCTCGACCTCGACGCGATCCTGTGGCTGGAGGAGTGGCTGAAGCGCTACCGCGGCACGCTCATCGTCATCTCCCACGACCGCGACTTCCTCGACGGCGTGGTCACGACCGTAGTGCACATCGACCAGCGGAAGCTGCGCCGCTACTCGGGCGACTACTCGAGCTTCGAGCGCCAGCGCGCCCAGAACCTGGTGCTCGCCCAGGCGCAGATCGAGAAGCAGCAGCGCCAGCGCGCGCACCTGCAGTCCTTCATCGACCGCTTCCGCGCCAAGGCGAGCAAGGCGCGCCAGGCGCAAAGCCGCATGAAGATGCTCGCGAAGATGGAGGACCTCTCGCCGCTCCACGTCGCGGCGCCTTTCTCGTTCGAGTTCCGCGAGCCTCTGCGCGCCCCCAATCCTCTGCTGGTGCTGGAGGACGTGGAAGCGGGTTATGCGGAAAAGGGGGCGGGAGATAGAGAGCAGAAGAAAATCATTCTGAAAGGCATCACCCTCTCGCTGCAGTCCGACCAGCGGATCGGCCTGCTCGGCGTGAACGGCGCGGGGAAGTCGACGCTGATCAAGACCATTGCCGGCGTCCTCCCGCCGCTCGGCGGCGCCGCCACGTTCAACAAGGGCGTCGCCATCGGCTACTTCGCGCAGCACCAGGTCGAGATGCTGCGCGACGACCAGTCGCCGTTGTGGCACTTGGCCCGCATTTCCGAAAAGAGCGTCAAGGAACAGCAGCTGCGGGACTACCTGGGAAGCTTCAACTTCCCGGGCGACATGGCCACGGGGCCGATCGAGCACTTCTCGGGCGGGGAAAAGGCGCGCCTCGCGCTCGCGCTCATCGTGTGGCAGCGCCCGAACCTGCTGCTCCTCGACGAGCCCACGAACCACCTCGACCTCGAGACGCGCGAGGCGCTCACCGTGGCGCTCGCACAGTTCGAGGGCACGCTCGTGCTCGTCTCGCACGACCGGCACCTGCTGCGCGCCACCACCGACCAGTTCATGATCGTCGCCGACGGCCGCCTGAGGCCCTTCGACGGCGACCTGGAGGACTACCGGACCTGGCTCCTCACGGACAAAATGCCCGCGGTGGAGGAGAAGAAGGCGCCCGAAAAGAAGCCTTCCCCGCAGAAGCCGAAACCCATCAACCGGAAGCCCATCGAATCGCGGATCAAGCGGCTGGAAGAGCAGATGGCGAAGCTGAACGCGAAGAAGGCGGCGCTCGAGGGCGAGCTCGCCGATCCGGCGGTGTACCAGGACCCGGCGCGGCTGCAGCCGCTCCTCGCCGACCAGGCGTACCTCGCGAAGGAGCTCGAGGCGCTCGAGACCGAATGGCTCGAAAGACAGGCCGAGCTGGAGGCGGCGGGCTGATGCAGAACTGGGGACGCTACGGGGCGATGGCCGTGCTCTTCCTCGCCGGGATCGCGGCGCTCTATCCGGCACCCCTGGCCTGGGCCTACGTTCTCGCGTTCATGGGCTTCGAGTTCTGGCTGCTCAGGCGCCTCAGGCAGGCCGAGCGCCGCCACGTCCCGGTGGACGAGCCGCCCTACCACTTCACGGCCGAGGAGGTGCGCCTCATCTCGCGCTACCGCCTGTACTTCATCGACCCGGGCACCGCGCGGGAGGCCGCCTCGGTCCTCGCCGCGCTCGGCCTCACCGCGCTCGTGCTCTCGTTCTGGCTCGTCTTCCGCCAGGCTTTCCTGCCGGGCGTGCTCACCGGCCTGAATCTCTTCGCGGTGGGCACGCTCACCAGGCGCCTCTCGCCCGTCATGGTGCTTCGCATCGCGGCCTCCAAGGGCGACCGCGACGCGCTTCGCATGCTCGAGCTCCACGATCCCCTCTGGGAAAAAATAAGGGCCGCCAACCAGGCGGCCCCTGAAGCTTGAGGGGAAAGACCCCTTTTTCCATTAAGGGGAGTCTTTCTTCAACTTCGCTGGTCAGTGCTCTGCACTAATTACCTTGCCGAAGAGCTCGTACTGCGTGCCGTTGAAGCGGGCGAGCTGGACGGACTCGATGGGGGCGAAGTCGCTCGCGCTCGTGTTGATCTTGATGCCGGGGAGCAGCGTGTCGAGCGCGAGGTTCTTCAGCGAGGCGGCCTGCTTCATGATGTTGGCGCGCGTGAGGTTGTCGCCGGCCTGCTTGAGCACCTGCTCGAGCGTGCGCGCGGCCGTGTACCCGTAGACGTTGGAGGCGTCGTTGAGGTTGCCCTCGGGGTAGTACTTCTTCATGAACGCCTCGAACTTCTTCATCGCCGGGTCGTTGGCCCACTGCTTGTCGGTGTAGTCCTTGAGGTACTGCGTGGTGATCACGCCGACCGCCTTGTCGAGGCCGGCGGGCTTGAGCACCGAGCCGACGCTCGCGCCGACGTTGTTCAGGTAGTGCACCGGCTTCCAGCCGATGTCGTACACCTTGCGCACCGCCTGCGCGGCGAACTTGGGCGTGGTGATGTTGACGAACACGTTGGCGCCCGAGCCCTCGAGCTGGATGATCTGCGAATCCACGGTCGGGTCGGTGACCTCGTAGGAGACCTCCTTGACGATGAGCTTGCGGCCCTTCTCGCCCAGGCCGTCCTTCAGGCCCTGCAGCACGTCCTTGCCGTAGTCGTCGTTCTGGTAAAGGATGCCGATCTTCGCGTCGGGCTTGGTCTCGAGGATGTGCTTGGCGTAGATGCGCCCCTCGGTCTGGTAGTTCGGCTGCCAGCCCATGGTCCAGGGGTACTTCTTCGGGTCGTTCCACTTGGTCGCGCCCGTGGCGACGAAGAGGTGCGGCACCTTCTTCGCGTTCACGTACTTGTGGATGGCGCTGTTCGGCGGCGTGCCGAGCGTCTGGAAGAGGAAGAGCACCTCGTCCTGCTCGACCAGGCGGCGCACCATCTCCACGGTCTTCGGCGGGCTGTAGCCGTCGTCGTAGGTGACGAAGTTGATCTTGCGCCCGTTGATGCCGCCGTTGTCGTTCAGCATGCGGAAGTACGCCGAGATCGTCTTGCCGATGGTGCCGTAGGCGGAAGCGGGCCCGCTGTACGGGTTGGTGTTGCCGATCCTGATCTCGGTGTCGCTCGCCCCCTTGTCGTACTTCTTCTGTGCCAGCGCCGCGGGCGACGCGAGGGCGGCGGCAAGCACTGCTACGATGGGAATCAGCCTGCGTTTCATGGCGCTACCTCCTTGGGTGTGACCGGCTGCTTCGCCCCGCCGGTTGCGGACTTTGCTGCCCGGCGCGCGAGCCTCGCGCGCGCCATCGCCACGGCGGCGGCGAGGCCGCCGGGCATGAGATAGACGAAGGCGATGAGGAAGATGCCGAAGATCGCCCACGGCGCCGCCTTCGAGATGGCGTCGGCGATGTTCGGCACGAACTGGATGAAGAAGGCGCCGTAGATCGCCCCGGAGATCGAGGCGAGCCCGCCCACGACGATGCCGATGAGGAGCGTGAGCGAGAGGAAGATGTTGAAGCTGTCGGGGGCGACGAACTGCACCGCGATGGCGCCGAGCGCCCCGGCGATGCCGGTATACATGGCCGAGACGCCGAAGGTGAGCGACTTGTAGAGCGCGCTGTTCACGCCCATCGCCTCGGCGGCGATGTGGTGGTCGCGGATCGCGACGAGCGCGCGCCCGACGCGGCCGCGCAGCAGGTTCCAGCCCAGGACGAACATGACGATCGTCACGGCGAGCGTGAAGAAGTAGAGCCAGCGGTCGGCGTTGAGCTCGATGCCCACGGCGGCGAAGAGCGACGCGAGGGCCTCCGGCGGGTCGGGCTTGATGATGACGATGCCCTGCACCCCGCCCGTCCAGTCCTCCAGGTGGTGGTACTTGAGGAGTTGCGGCATGGACACGCCGAGCGCGAAGGTGGCAAGCGCCAGGTAGAGGCCCTCGAGCCGCAGCGCCGGCAGGCCGAAGAGGAAGCCCGCGACGAGGCACACCGCCCCGGCCACCGGCAGCGTCGCCCAGTAGGGCACGCCCCAGCGGTCCATGAGGATCGCCGCGCAGTAGGCACCGATGGCGTAGAACGCGCCGTGGCCGAGCGAGATCTGGCCGTTGTAGCCCGTCAGGATGTTGAGGCCGAGGAGCGCGATGGCGTAGACGAGCACCAGCGTGAGCTGGAAGGTGCGATAGTCGGAGACGAGGAACGGCAGCACGCAGGCGAGCCCGACGAGCACGGCGAGGAAGACGAGGTTCCTCTTCGTCATACGCGGCTCACGTGCACCCTGCCGAAGATGCCGGAGGGCTTGACGAGCAGCACGCCCACGATGAGAACGAGCGCCACCGCGAGCTTGAGCTCGTTGCCGATGACGAAGGCGCCGAGCAGGTTCTCGAGCACGCCCACGGCGAAGCCGCCGACCACCGCGCCGCCGGGATTGTCGATGCCGCCGAGGAGCGCGGCGGCGAAGGCGTAGAGCAGGATCCCGCCCATCATGTTGGGATCGAGGTACACGATCGGCGCGATCATCATGCCGGCGACCGCGCCGATCGCCGCGGCGAGCCCCCAGCCGAGGGCGAGCATCCAGCCCACGCGGATGCCGACCAGCCGGCTCGAGTCGGGGTTCTGCGCCGCCGCGCGCATGGCGAGCCCCAGCGGCGTGAAGCGGAAGAAGAGGTAGAGGAGGGCGAGCACGATGAGCGTGACGCCGATGGAGCCGAGCTCGTGCGGCGACATGAGCGGGTTGGCGAGCGCCTCGGGGAACGGGCTCGGGAAGGGCTTGATGGTGTAGGTGTAGATCCAGCCTGCGACGCTGTTCAGGATGACGAGCAGGCCGATGAAGACGACGACCACCGAGAGCACCGGGGCGTGCTCGACCGGCCGGATGATCACGCGCTCGACCACCACGCCGAGGACGAAGCCGAACCCCACGGTGAGGAGGAACGCCGGCCAGTAGCCCAGGCCTGCGTTGAGGAGCGACCAGGCGATGTAGGTGCAGAACATCGCCATCTCGCCCTGGGCGAAGTTCACGAGGTGCGTCGCCTGGTAGATCATGACGAGCGCGAGCGCGAGGCTCGCGTAGATGCCGCCCGTGGCGAGCCCTGCAAGGATCTGGTGGAGGAGGGCTTCCATCGGGCTTCGCGTGCCTTTCGTCAGTAGCCGAGGTAGGAGCGCCGCACGGCGTCGTCGTTCCTGATCTCCGCGGCGGTGCCCGAGAGCACCATCCGCCCGGTCTCGAGCAGGTAGGCGTGGTCGGCGAGGTCGAGCGCCATCGCCGCGTTCTGCTCCACGAGCAGCATGCTCACCTTCTCCTCGGCGTTCACGGTGCGCAGGATCGAGAAGAGCTCCTTCACCACGAGCGGCGCGAGCCCGAAGGAGGGCTCGTCGAGGAGCAGGAGCTTCGGCCGCAGCATGAGCGCGCGCGACACGGCGAGCATCTGCTGCTCGCCGCCCGAGAGCGTGCCCGCCTGCTGGTGGCGCCGCTCGCGAAGGCGCGGGAAGTAGCCGTACATGCGCTCGAGGTCGCGCTCGACCGCGTCGCGGTCCTTGCGGGTGTAGGCGCCCAGGCGCAGGTTCTCCTCGGTGGTCAGGTAGGCGAAGGTGCCGCGGCCGTCGGGCACGTGCGCGATGCCCCGGCGCACCACGTCCTCGGTCGCGCGCGCGTCGATGCGCGCGCCGGCGAAGCGGATCTCGCCCGAGGTCTTCACCATGGCGCAGAGCGCGCGGAGCGTCGTGGTCTTGCCGGCGCCGTTGGCGCCGAGGAGCGTGGTGATGCTGCCTTCCTCGAGGGCGAAGTCGATGCCGTGGAGCACCCGTGTCGGGCCGTAGCCAGCGTGGAGCCCCTTGACTTCGAGCAGCATCAGCGCGCACCCCGCATCAGCGCGCACCTCCCAGGTAGGCGGCAACCACTTCCGGGTGGGCGCGCACCTCGTCGGGGGTGCCTTCGGCGATCTTGCGGCCGAAGTTGAGCGCGACCACGCGATCGGAGATGCTCATGACGAGGCTCATGTGGTGCTCGACGAGGAGCACCGTGAGCCTGAGGGTCTCCCGGATGGCGCGCACGAGCGCGCCGAGCGCGGTGACCTCCTCGTGGTTCAGGCCGCTCGCCGGCTCGTCGAGGAGGAGGAGCTTCGGCTCCGAGGCGAGCGCCCGGGCGAGCTCGACCCGCTTCTGCGTGCCGAAGGGCAGGTCGGCCACGCGCGTGTGCGCCACGGCGCCGAGCTCGAGCAGGTCGATCAGCGCGTCGCAGCGCTTTTCCGTCGAGCGCTCCTCCGAGCCGACGCTGGGTGTGCGGAGCGCGTTGCGCAGGAACCCCGTGCGCGTGCGCGCGTGCCGGCCGACCATGACGTTCTCGAGCACCGTCATCGTGCGGAAGAGGGCGAGGTTCTGGAAGGTGCGGCCGATGCCGAGCGCGGCGATGGCGTGCCGGGGCACCCGGAGGAGCGACTGCGCGCCGAAGAGGATGTCGCCGCGCTCGCACTCGTACAGCCGCGACAGGCAATTGAAGAGCGTCGTCTTGCCGGCGCCGTTCGGGCCGATCAGCCCGACGATCTGCCCGGCAGCGACGTCGAACGAGACGCCGTCGAGCGCCACGATGCCGCCGAAGCGCACGCCAACGTCCCGCACGCTCAGCAGAGCGCGTGTTTCCGGTGTCTGGACCATCTCCTCCTCGAGCGGCCGACCGACTGCAGCTGCGAAGCCTGCGTGCTGCGAAACTTGCCTGCTGTTGCGAAACGTGCCTGCTGCTGCGAAACGTGCCGTTTGGAAACGGTTCTTCGAATTGCGTCCGATTGTCGGACAATGCAAAATGACCGTCAACCATGGGGGGAAGGTTTCCGGGCAACCCGCTTCCGCGCATCCGGACTACGCCGGCGTACCGGCTCGTGGCCGAGGCGATCGAGAAGCGCATCCTCTCCGGCGAGCTGCGCGCCGGAGAGCCGCTCGGCACCGAGGCCGAGCTCGTCAAGCAGTTCGGCGTCAATCGCTCCACCGTGCGCGAGGGCATCCGCCTTCTGGAGCAGTCGGGCCTCGTGCGCCGCGACGCGAGCCGGCGCCTGTGGACGGGGCTGCCCCACTATGAGCGCCTCGCGAGCCGCACGAGCCGCGCGCTCGTGCTGCACCAGGCCACCTTCCGCGAGCTCTACGAGGCGGCGCTGCCGCTGCAGATCGCCACGGTGCAGGCGGCGGTGGAGCGCGCGACGCCCGAGATCATTGAGCGCCTCGAGGCGAACATCACTCGCATGGAAGAGGCGGCCTCGGATCCGGCCGCCGTCGCGTCGCTCGACCGCGAGTTCCACGCGCTCGTCGGCGAGGCCGCGGCCAACCGCGTGCTGCAGCTCGCGCGCGAGCCTTCCGAGATGCTCGTCCTCCCCACCACGGAGCTCATCTCGCGGCACGTGCCCGAGGCGCCCGCGCGCGTGCTCCACGCCCACCGCATGTACGTCGACGCCATCAAGCGCCGCGACGTCGAGGCGGGCCGGCTCTGGGCGAGGCGCCACATCGAGGACTGGAAGAAGGGCTTCGAGCGCGCCGGCAGGAGCCTCGACGCGCCGATCGACCGCCTCTACCTCGAGCTCAACCGCTGATGAAGTCGCCCCCGCGACGGCGGGGGCCCATTGGTCTTATATGAAAGTTGATGGCACGGATCAAAGCGGGCCGTCGCCCTGTTTACCTTGCAGGCGCTCTTAGTCGTTTCGCGCGCACGATGTGTTCTGCGGGTATCCTATCGGCCGCGCGATACTCGGCCGGCTCGTGCTGCACTGCGGCGAGACGCCTGCGGGCGTGCGCGGTGCTTGACGCTGCGCCGGACGGCGGGATACGGTCGCACGTCTTGCAACGCTCAAATTCTCAGAGGATGGAGGAGCTTACGATGGAACGGCATCAACTGAAGCGATTCACCCTGGGCGGCGTGACCGCCGCGGTCGTCGCCGCCCTCACGGTCGGCGCCTTTGCGCCGCAGGCTGCGCACGCGCAGGACAAGGCGAAGCCCGTGGTGATGCGCTTCGTGGCGGACTTCCCGCCGCCCCCGCACCCGGCCGGACTCGCCATGCAGTACTTCGCCAAGCGGCTCGCCGAGGAGATTCCGGGCAGCGAGGCGCGGCTCTACTACGCCGGCGCGCTCTACACCGTTCCCGAGGCCTTCGAGGCCATGCGCCAGGGCAACCTCGAGATGACCTGGATGCAGATCGGCAAGACCGCGCCGGTCGATCCCTGGATGATGACGGTCGTCGGGCCGGGCATCCTCACCACCGTCGGCGCGGTGGACAAGCTCGAGACCACCTCCACCTACAAGATGCTCGTCGAGCGACTCGCGAAGACCCAGCAGATCAAGGTCTTCGGCGCCGGCCACATGAGCTTCGGCATGGGCGTGGGCGGCAAGCGCCGGTTCGACGGGCCGGACGACTTCACCGGCAAGAAGATGCGCAGCATGGGCCCGGTCGAGAACGTTGCGCTCTCCTCCTGGGGCGCCAACCCGGTCGTCATGGCCTTCGGCGAGGTGCCGACCGCGCTCGAGTCGGGCGTGATCGACGGCCTCATGACTTCCATCGGCGGCTGGCTCGGCGTGCGCGAGCAGGCGCCCTTCTACACCATGGGCGGCGCCGGCGCCTTCGTCGGCGACTACTACATGGTGAGCGGCAGCCGCCGCTGGTGGGACCGCCTCACGCCGGCCACGCAGAAGAAGGTGCAGAGCGTCATCGAGGAGACCATCCAGACGCAGAAGGAGCTCAACTGGTGCGTCGACAAGATGACCTACGACAAGTACGGCACCAAGGATCCCTCCAAGCCGGGCGTGTACTGGATGACGCCGGAGGAAGTCACCGCCATGACGAGCAAGCTCGGCGACTCGGCCATCCAGTACGTGAAGAGCAAGACCCCGCAGTCGGCCGCCAAGTGGGTCGACGCCTTCGTGAAGGAAGGCCGCGAGCTCTCGAAGCAGAACCCGCCGGGATCCTCCTGGATCGAGAAGGTGGACTGCTCCAAGCACGCCTCCGTCATCGTCATCAAGTAACAGCCGCGTAAGTCTCCAGCGTGGAAAAGGCCTACGAGGTCTGGCGCTGGATCCAGGAGCGGGTGGTGGCCACCGTGGCCGCCCTCCTGCTCCTGGGTACCACGCTGCTCGCCCTGCTCGAGGTGGGGCGCCGCTACATCCTCGGCTTCTCGTACGAATGGCAGCAGGACGCCGTCACGTTCTTTCTGCTGAGCGGCGTCTTCCTCTATTTCTGCGTCGCGCAGCTCACGCGCTCGCATCTCAGCGTCACGGTGCTGCCGGAGGTCCTGGCGCTCGCCGGCCCGCGCGGCAAGGCGGTGGCCGAAGGGATCAAGCTCCTGGCGCTCGGCTTTTCCGTGGTGTTCCTGGCCGCGGTCGTCTGGTGGGGCATCCCCGAGGTCGAGGACAGCCTCAAGTACGAGGTGCGCACGGAGAGCCTGTACTTCCCGCTGTGGCCGTTCCTCGCGGTGCTGCTCGCCGGGTTCGCGTTCATGGCGGTCACCATGGCGTTCCAGCTCTATTTCAGCATCCAGAAGCTGCGCGGCCGCCCGGTGCCCGAGGAGCCCGTAGAAAAAGAAGGCGGGCATTGACCCGCTGAGTACGACGTCGAGGGGGAAAAAGTGCACATCGTAGGGATCGTCGTCTTCGCACTGCTGGTGCTCGCAGTGCCGATCGGCATCGCGCTCAGCGCGGCGGGGGCGGCGTTCGTGCTGACCGATCCGCTGCTCGACACCAACAGCGTCTTCCGGGCGTTCTTCAGCTTCATCGGCAAGTACTCGCTGATGGCGATCCCGCTCTTCATTTTTGCGGGCTTCCTCATGGAGCGCACCGGGCTCGTGGGGCAGCTTTTCCGCTTCGCCGACTCGCTGGTGGGCTGGATGCCCGGCGGGTTCGGCATCGCCACGGTCATGGCCTGCGTGCTCTTCGGCGCCATCTCGGGCTCGAGCGTGGCCATGGCGGCCGCCATGGCGGTCATCGCCATCCCGGAGATGCGGCAGAGGGGGTACCCCGACTGGCTCTCGGGCGGCCTGGTGGCGACCGCGGGGGGCATAGCGATGCTCATACCGCCGAGCGTGATCCTGCTCGTCTACGGCATCGTCACCGAGACCTCGATCGTGCGGCTCTTCTTCGGCGGCGTGATTCCGGGCCTGCTGCTCGCGCTCGGCAACGCACTCAGCGTGATGGCCATTGCCCTCTGGCTCAAGCTCCCGCGCGGCGAGTTCCGGCCGAAGCGGCTGTGGAAGGAGTTTCTCGGCGCCGCCCCGGCCCTCGGCATGCCGGTGGTCATCCTGGGCGGCCTCTACGGCGGGCTCTTCACGCCCACGGAGGCGGCCGCCGCAGCCTGCGGCTACGCGATGATCTACGGCCTCATCGACGGGCGGATGGAGTTCATCCGCAACCTGATTCCTACGGCGAAGAACGCGCTCAACCTCACCGCCGTGGTGCTCTTCCTCATCGGCAGCGTGGGCGTGTTCCAGTTCGTCGCCGCCAACGCCTACTGGCCGCAGAAGATCGCCCAGACCGTCACGAGCTGGGGCCTCACGCCGCTCGGCTTCATCTTCGCCTACATGTTCGTGCTCATCCTGCTCGGCATGTTCGTCGACGGCATCGCCATGGTGGTGCTCACCGTGCCGGTCATCTTCCCGATCGCCACGGCGCTCAAGATCGATCCGGTGCACCTCGCCATCATGATCACGATCAACGTCGAGATGGGCGTGGTCACGCCGCCGGTCGGGCTCAACCTTTTCGCCGTCAGCGGGACTTCCAAGATACCGCTCCCGCAGGTGCTGAAGGGCACCATTCCCTTCTTCATGGGCGACCTGACGGTGCTGCTGCTCGTGATCTTCTTCCCGGCGCTCGCCACCTGGCTGCCGGACCAGCTCGTCACGAACCCCTTCGCACCCTAGGTCGGGACGCGAACCCGCGCCTTGCCGCCGCGGAAGGAGAAAAGGGGAACGCCTTCGGGCCGTTCCCCTTTTCGTTCCTGGAGCCGCCGCAGCAGGAACTCCGTGACGTCGGCGACCGGCAGGCGCAGGCATTCGTCGATGGGCCGCCAGTCCAGGTCGAGCAGCTCTCCATTGCCTTTCAGGCTCCCGCCGACATGGCGTGCTTCGACGGCGAAGAAGCGGGCGTGGAACCGGATGGGACTGGTGGGCGGCGTGATCGCCCTCAGGATGTAGTCGAGCGGCGCGAGCGACGGACGTAGCCGGCCCTCAGCGCCGGCGTCCGGCTCTCCAAGTGCCAGCCCGGTTTCCTCGTAGGTTTCCCGCACCGCCGCTATGGCGAGCGCCTGCGCCTGCCTCGCGCCGCCGGACCTGGACAGCTGCTCATGGACTTCGGGCCGTAGCGGCGTAAGCGGCTTCGTCCGGTAGTCCGCCGGATCCAGCCGACCGCCGGGGAAGACGTAGAAATCGGGCATGAAGCGGTGCCTTCCGGCGCGCCGGCCCATGAGGATCTCCGTGCCCGCTTTCCCTTCCCGATACACCACCAGCGTGGCCGCCTGCCGCGGCCGGGCAGCTCGATGCATTCCAGACCAAAAAAGGGGTCAGAACAATTTATTCATTTGAGCGCCGCAGCAAAGCGCTCGGGGTCGAAGCCGACGAGAAGCCTCGCACCGGCCTCGACCACGGGCCGCCGGATGGCGCTCGGGTTCTCGACGAGGAGGGCGATGGCGCGCGCTTCGTTCAAATTCTGCTTCTTCGCCTCGGGAATCTTCCGCCAGGTCGGGCCGCGGGTATTGGCGAGCGCCTCCCAGCCGACCTGGTTCGCCCACTGGCGCAGCTTCTCCGCCGAGGCGCCTTCCTTCTTGTAGTCGTGGAACTCGTAGGCCACGCCCCGGCCGTCGAGCCAGGCGAAGGCCCTCTTCATCGTGTCGCAGTTGCGGATTCCATAGATTTTCGGCTTCATGCTGACATTCTAAGACGCGAGGGCGCTGCGGCTGGCGGTTGCGCGGGTGTATTCTTTCCCGAAAAACCGGCTCGACGGGAGTCTGGGGGGATGCCCGCGAAAGCACCGAGCAGCACGGCAGCGACCGACGAGAACGCGCTCGTCGGTGCGGTCTATTCGACCCTCGACGATTTCGCCGCCTGGCGGGAAGTGCTGCCAAAAGTGTCGAGCTGGCTCGGCGCCCAGAACGCGCTCCTCTTCACGCCCAACGAGGGCGTCTCGCCGCGCGCCTTCGGCGTCAGCCACAACATTCCCATGGACGACCTGCGGCGCTATGGTGAGTACTACCACGCCCGGGACGTCTACAAGGAAGAGGCGATCCGGCGCAACCTCATGCGCGCCGGCGTGGGCTTCCGCAGCAACGAGCTGGTTTCGCCGGAGGCGGTCAAGCGCACGGAGATCTTCACCGATCTCTGGCGCCCGCTCGATCTCCTGCACATGATCTGCTACACGCTGACCGACGAGCGCGAGGACGACCTCGGCCCGGCGACCGTCATCTCGCTCTTCCGCGCGCCGCGCAAGTCCCCGTTCTCCGACGAGCAGGACCGGAGAGCGAGGAGGATCGTGCCGCACCTTCGCCGCGCGCTCTCGGCGGGCCGGCGCCTGGAGTCCGCGCGAACCGTGCTGCGCGCCTACGAAGCGGGCCTTGCCGCATCCGGCGAAGCGATGATCGTGCTTGCCCCGGACATGACCGTCCGGCACGCCTCGGCATTGCCGCCGGAACTCTTTGGCCCGGGTTCGCTCCTTCGCGTCGCGGGTGGGAAGCTGGCCGCGAACACCGGCGTTGTCCGCGATCGCCTGGAGCGCGCCGTGCGCGAGGCGGCGGAGGGCAGGCCACAGGAGGCCTTCCGCGTCTCGTACGGAGACGCGCTGCAGGCGGAAATCAGCGTCCTTCCCGTGTCGCCGGGCCAGCTGCTCGCCCGCATTCGCCTGATTCGCCACTCGCCTGAACGGGCCGTCGGTCGCGTGGCCGAGGAGTTTCGACTCACCAAGACCGAGCAGAGGGTGCTTCGCCTCCTCGCCGACGGCGCCGACGTCGCGGAAATCGCCGCCACCCTCGCAATCCGCCCCATGACCGTGCGCACGCACCTCGCGAACCTCTTCGAGAAGACCGGCGAGCGCTCCCAGCGTGCCCTGGTCGCGCTCGTCTGGCGCCACACCTGAGCAGGCGGGAAAGCTCCCTTCCGAATTTGACGTACATCAATTGATGTAGGCGCGGTTGCGCCTTCGCGGCGTATCTTTCCCGCGTGCCTTCGGGGGAAGCATGACTACAAGAACTCTTCTGTTCGTCCTGTCTTTCGCGGTTGTGCTGGCATGGGCGCACCCAGCCCGGGCGGACCAG
>CAYWSG010000066.1:0-15889 GCA_964461055.1 uncultured Enterobacteriaceae bacterium
CCAATACGTCGTTCCCGCGAAGGCGACCAATACGTCGTTCCCGCGAAGGCGGGAACCCATGTGTTTAAAAAAATGGGCCCCCGCCTGCGCGGGGGCGACGGTTCCCGCTACACGGTTCCGGCTACACCTTAGGCCGCAGGTCGCGCACGCGGACGGCCTTGCCTTGGGAGCGGGGCACCTCGCCCGGCCTCTTGACCGTGACGGTCGTCGTCACGCCGACCATGGTCTTCACCTGCTGTCGCACGCGGCCCTCGAGCTCTCTTGCCACGAAGGTGGCCGAGACCGCCTCGACCTCGATCGTCACCTCGTCCATGTTGCCGCGGCGCTCGACGACGAGCTGGTAGTGCGGCGCGATGCCGGGCAGGCCGACGAGCACCGCCTCGATCTGGGACGGATACACATTGACGCCGCGAATGATCAGCATGTCGTCGTTGCGCCCGGTGATGCGCTGCAGCCGCAGGTGCGTGCGCCCGCAGGAGCAGCGCGCGCGCGTCGCGCGCGTGATGTCGCGCGTGCGGTAGCGGATCATCGGCAGCGCTTCCTTGGTGAGCGTGGTGATGACGAGCTCGCCCGGCGAGCCTTCGGGCACGCGCTTGCCGGTATCGGGGTCGATGAGCTCGAAGAGGAAGTGGTCCTCCCAGCCGTGCAGGCCTTCCTGGGCCTCGCACTCCACCGCCACGCCCGGGCCCATGATTTCGGAGAGGCCGTAGATGTCGATCGCCTTGATGCCGAGCGCGCCTTCGATCTCGCGGCGCATCGCCTCGCTCCAGGGCTCGGCGCCGAAGACGCCGATCTGCAGCGGACCGCTCTTCAGGTCGACGCCGTCGCGCTCGGCGACCTCGGCGATGTTGAGCGCATACGAGGGCGTCGCGCACAGCACGCGCGCCTGGAAGTCCTGGATCAGCATGACCTGGCGCTCCGTGGCGCCGCCGGACATGGGCACCACGGTGGCGCCGAGCCGCTCGGCGCCGTAGTGCGCGCCCAGGCCGCCCGTGAAGAGGCCGTAGCCATACGCGTTGTGCACCACGTCGCCGGGCCGCGCGCCGGCGCAGGCGAGCGAGCGCGCCATGAGCGACGACCAGGTCTCGATGTCCTTTTTCGTGTAGCCGACGACCGTGGGCTTGCCCGTCGTGCCGGAAGACGCGTGCAGGCGCGGGAGCTCGGCGCGCGGGCGGGCGAACATGCCGAAGGGATAGGCGTCGCGAAGGTCCGACTTGACCGTGAAGGGAAGGTGGCGCACGTCGTCGAGCGATCGCACGTCGCGCGGATCGATGCCGGCCGCCTGCAGGCGCTTGCGGTGGAGCGGCACGTTTTCGTACGCGTCGTGCAGCGTCTTTCGCAGGCGCCTGAGCTGCAGGGCAGCGAGCGCCTTCGGCGCCAGGGTCTCGGCATGCGGGTCGAAGTACCAGCTTTCGCGCTTGTTCATCGTGTGCCTCGCACGGGCAGGTGGGGAAGGGTGAAGTCCTGTCGGATCGCGGCCCGGGTGAGGAGCCGGAGCTTGAGATTCCAGCCGGCGGCGAGGGCGGCCGCCGCGGCAAGCGGCGCGGCGAACGGCGCAAGGGCCGGCGCGACCCAGGCGAGCGCCGCCGCGGCGAGGGCCACGGCGCTGCCGATGCGCAGGAGCACCGTGCCGGCCGATTGGAGCTGCGGAGCTCGCACGGCGGCGCGGTAGCGTTGCCACGCGAACGCTCTCGCCATCACGACGAGGCCAAAGAAGACGTAGAGCGGCGGCGGCGCGCCGAAGAGGAGCGCGAGCCCCGAGCCTTCGGCGAGCCCCGTCGAGACGATGAGCGGAACGACCTCGGGCGCCCGCCAGGCAGGAATGCCTTTGGCAGCGAGAAGGATGCGTGCCTGGCAGTAGAGGAACGCGGCCGCCGCCGCGCCCGCCATGTACGCCAGTTCCTGATTCCTGGAGACGAGCGCGAGGATGCCGAGGCCGAAAAGCACGACCGCCGCGAGCGCCTCGCGGCTCATCCAGGACGTGAACGGGTTGAAGAAGACATGGACCGCGCGGAGCTTGCGGCCGATCTCGAGCCACACGGCTCCGAGGCCGCCGGCGACGAGGACAAGCGCCGTTCCAATCAAGAACGCTTCTCTGGAGGGGAAGAACAGTGCCGCGACCATCAGCCCCGAGCCGGTTCCTCCCAGCATGAAGTTGAGGGCGGCGCGGGTATCCCACAGCGTCTGCGGCTTGCCGATCATCGCGCCTTGTCCCAGAGGTAGTAGATGCGCGGCCCGGTCCCGAGCTCCTCGTGCAGGCGGAAGCTCCGGTTCTCGGCGAGGAGCTTCGAGACGTTGCTTTCCGGATCGTCGATGTCGCCGAAGTGCAGCGCCTGGGCGATGCAGGCGTTGACGCAGGCGGGCGTCGCCTCCGGGTCGATGCCGGGCTGGAGGCCCTTCGCCTGCCCGGCGTCGATGCGCTCGACGCAGAAGGTGCACTTGGTGACGACGCCCACCCGCTTGTCGTCGAAGCGCTTCCTTTCGTTCTCCATCGGCTCTCCATAGGAAAACGACGGCGCGTCGGTCTTGAAGCGTGCATCGTAGGGGCAGGCCATGGAGCAGTAAGCGCAGCCGATGCAGAGGTCGTAGTCGATGGTGACGATGCCGTCGGGGCGCTTGCGCGTCGCGGTACTAGGACACACCTGCAGGCACGGCGGGTCGTCGCAATGCATGCAGCCCGTCGGCACGAACGCGCGCTTCACGTCCGGAAACTCGCCCACCTCCAGGTCGAGCACCTTGCGCCACTGCACGCCCGGCGGGGTCGCGTTGGCGTGCTTGCAGGCCGCGGTGCAGGTCTGGCACCCGACGCAGCGCTGCAGGTCCGCCACCATCACCCAGCGCGTCATGATCTTCTCAGTGAAACCCGGACCACATCGGCTGCCGAGCCGGTTGCGTCCGTAAGTGAAAGCGACATGGGCACGAGCGGGTTCATGGAAGGCATGCCGAAGTCCCTGGCGAGCGGGGTGGCCCAGTGGCCGAACTGGCCGACGAGGAGGAGCGTGTCGGGGCGGATACCCTGGCGCAGCACCGCCTTGGCGCGCACCGAGCGCTCGGGGGTCGCGATCTCCACCCAGTCGCCTTCCTCGATGCCGAGCTCCCCTGCCTTTCCGGCATTGAGAATCACGCCTTCGTGGCCGGCAATGTTTCCCGCCACCTCACGGATCATCTGCACGCCGACGTTGCCGCCCCAGGCGTACTGCATCGAGCGCGCGGTGAGGAGCCAGAAGGGGTAGTCCGCCGGGTCGCCGCCCTGCACGGCGAGCGCCGCTTCCCATTCCGCGGGAAAGTCCTTCCAGACGGGCAGCGCCTGGTACTCGGCGAGCTGCTTGTCCCACCACGTCATGCCGCGTTCGTGCAGGCGCCGGCCGAGCTCGCGGCCGATGCGAAGCAGCCGCTCCTGGTAGGGCATCTCGAAGCGCAAACCCTTGGCGACGAGCGTGGGGTAGAGATACCAGGCGGTGCGCGGGAACGGCCGCATCGCGAGCCCCTTCTCCTTCCACCACTCGAGCCCGTGCGCCTCCTTGCCACCGGTCAGCTCATGGCTCGCCGCTTTGCATACGGCGTTCCAGATGCTTTTTGCGTCATAGGTTTTCTGAAGATCAAGAGAGAAATCCTTCAACCGCACCCCGAGGGCGCCCTTGTTGATCGAGGCGTTGTACTTCTCGAGGAGCCCGCAGCGGCTGGCGAGCGCGGTGGCGATGTCGGTGAAGTCGCGCGCCTCGCCGCGCGGGGCGATGGCGGGCTGGCGCAGCGCGAAGCCCTCGTGGTCCCAGAACTGCTCGATGTACTTCGAGCCGCCGATGCGGATGAGCTGCAGGCTCTCGAGGTCGGTCGCGTCCGGGAGCAGCACGTCGGCGAAGTGGTTCGACTCGTCGCGCGTGTAGGCGAACGCGACCACGAACGGAAAGCGCGCCATGCGCTCTTCCAGCTTCGCCGTGTCCCAGAACGAGATCGCCGGATTGGTGCGATAGAGGAACCACACCTCCGGCAGCGTCACGCGCGGCAGCCCCGGCGGGGTCGCATCGAGGAACATCCAGGAAAAGTGCGTCGGCCCGAGCGCCTGGCTCCACGGCCCGTCGCCCGCGAGCGGAACCATCGAGCGGTAGGCGTTGCGGATGTTGGGCTGCGCGCTCCAGCGCCCGCGGTCGGTCGGGTTGAACGGATAGGCCATGAGGCCGTCCGGACCGGCGGTGACGCTGCGATGGCGCTCCGACATCGGGCGGTTCAGGCGCACCGTCGTGCCGAGGATGCCGCCCGGCGTCTCAAGCGCGCCCACGAGCGAGCAGAGGACGGTGCGCGCCCAGCAGCATTCGAATCCGCCCCAGCCGTTGGTGACCGTCTTGCCCAGGCTGATGGCAACCGGGCGGTACGGCAGCCTTGATCCTTCGATCTCGATGAACTGTCCTACATGAGCATTGTTCAGGAACTCCTCTGCGATGCGCCGGATCGTGGAGGCGGGGACGTCGCAGATTCTCTCCGCCCACTCCGGCGTGTAGGGCCTCATGTGGGCGATGAGCTTCGAGAACGCCGTCTCGCCCGCGAGCCGGCCCTCGGCGAGCACGTCGCCGTCGGCGCCGATCTCGAGGCTCACGTGCTCCTCGGCGCCCTCGAGCGTCTCGGCGAGGATCGGCTGCCCGGTCGCCGGCTCGCGCAGGTAGTAGCCGTGCGCGCCGACGAGATAGGGCGAGGAGGTGTGGCGGAAGAGGAAGCCGCGGTCGAGCCGCCCGCGCGGCTGCTCGTGGAGGCACACGTGGATGAGCGCGAAGAGGAAGGCGGCATCGGTCTTCGGCCTGATCGGCACCCATTCGGCCGAGCAGGCGCCCGTCACCGAGAGGTGCGGCTCCACCTGCACGCGCTTCATGCCGCGCCCGCGCGCGTTGGCGTGGCGCCAGACGCCCGCCACGCCGCCCGAAGCCTCGACGTTCGCGCCGCAGGAGATGAGGTAGTTCGTGAGCGGCGTATCGGGCGAGACCGTGAAGCCGCGATGCCAGAGCTCGCCGTAGAGGTGCTCGGAGTGGTAGCACTTCACGCCCTGCCCGGAGCCGAAGCCCATGTCGACGGGCCCCCACGCCGCAAGGAACGCCGGGAAGCTTCCCATGTACGACTGCGGCGTTCCGCCGCCGCCGAAGCTCGCGGCGACTTTCGGGTAGCCCGATTCGTCGAGGAGCCCCTTCTCCTTTATTGCGTTCAATTTCCCGGCGATGAGGGAAAGCGCCTCGTCCCAGGAGATCGGCACGAAGCCGGGATCCTCGGCGCGGCCCTTCTTCGGATTGGTGCGCTTCATCGGCCGCAGCACCCGGCCCGGGTGATAGGCCTTCTGTACGAGCCCGTAGGCCTTCACGCACACCTTGCCGCCGCCCGGGTGCACCGCCGCAGCAGCGAAGTTCGGCTCCACCTCCGTCGCCACGCCGTCGGCGACCTTGACGGTGAGCAGATCCGGCCCCGCCACGCACTGATAGCAGTAGGTCGGAACGCGCCTTGAATTCGTTATCACGCCTCGACCTTGGTCATCCTGGCCTTCTTCTCCGCCAGCCCCGCCTTGACCTGGGCGACGTTCACGATGAAGCGCGCGTGGCGGCCGCGGCAGATGACGTCGACGCCGTCGGCGGCGCTCACCTCGAAGACGGCGGCGCGGCCCTTCAGCTCGGCGAGCGTGGCGGTGATCGAGACCTTCATGCCGAGGAGCGTCGCCGCGAGATGGTCGATCTCGACGCGCGTGCCGACGGAGTCCTCGCCGGCGTCGAGGTGGGCGAGGAGGAGCTCGCGGCAGGTGACCTCGATGTCGCGCACGAGCATGGGCGTGGCGTAGACGCGCGCCTCCTCGCCCATGAAGTCGATGGTGCGGCTCGCGTCGATGGCGAACTCGCGCGTGGCCGCGATGCCGGCTTTCAAGGTTTCTTTCATGGTCCCCCTCGAAGTGGAAGGCAGGTCAAAGGCCGAGGTACGCGGTGCGCACGGCGGCGTCGGCGAGGAGCTCGGCGCCCGTGCCGGAGAGCACGACGCGCCCGGCCTCGAGCACGTAGGCACGGTCGGCGATGGCGAGCGCCGCGCGCGCGTTCTGCTCGACGAGCAGTAGCGCCGTGTCGCCCGCGCGAAGCGACCGGATGCAGGCGAAGATCTCCTCGACGAGCCTGGGCGCGAGGCCCATGCTCGGCTCGTCGAGGAGGAGCACGCGCGGCAGCGCCATGAGGGCCCGGCCGATGGCGAGCATCTGCTGCTGCCCGCCCGACAGGTTGCCGGCGGCCTGGTTCCGGCGCTCGGCGAGCGCCGGAAACATCGCGTACACGCGCTCGAGCGAGCGGGCGGACTCGCGGCGGCCGCGCCGGTAGGCGCCCAGCAGCAGGTTGTCCTCCACCGAGAGCGGCCCGAATACCTGCCGGCCCTCGGGCACCTGGACGATGCCGAGCGCGACGCGCTCGCGCGGCGCCGACGGCCCGATCTCGCGGTCCTCGAAGCGGATCGAGCCCGTGCAGCGCTGCACCCCCGAGAGCGAGCGAAGGAGCGTTGTCTTGCCCGCGCCGTTCGCGCCGACGAGCGAGACGAGCTCGCCCGCGCGCACCTCGAGGTCGACGCCCTTCAGCGCCGGGATGCGCCCGTAGCCCGAGTGGAGATCCCGGGCCGTCAGCATGTCCCCGTGCCCAGGTAGGCCTCGATCACGCGCGGATCGGCGCTCACCGCGGCCGGCCTGCCTTCGGCGAGCTTGCGGCCGTTCACGAGCACGACGACATGCTCGGACACCTCCATGACGAGCTTCATGTTGTGCTCGACGAGCACCACCGTGAGGCCTCGCTCGGCGAGCGTGCGGATCAGCCGGTCGATGTCGCGCGTCTCGCTCGGGTTGAGCCCGGCCGCCGGCTCGTCGAGGAGGAGGAGCCTCGGCTCGGCGGCGAGCGCGCGGGCGATCTCGAGGCGCTTCAGCGCCCCGTACGGCATGGCGTCGGCGCGCACGTCCGCCCAGCGCGCAAGCCCCACGAGCTCGAGGAGGGCGAGCGCCGTCTCGCGGCACTCGCGCTCCGCGCGGGCGAGGGCGGGCAGGCGAAGGAGCGCCGCCGCCAGCCCGCAGCGTTCGTGCCGGTAGCGCCCGGTCATCACGTTCTCGAGCGCCGTCATGTTGTAGAAGATCTGCAGGTTCTGGAACGTGCGGCCGATGCCGGCGAGGGCGAACTCGTGCGGCGCCTTGCCGACGAGATCGGCCTCTTCCATCGCGATGCGGCCCGCGTCGGGCCGGTAGATGCCGGAGAGCATGTTGAGGAGCGTCGTCTTGCCGGCGCCGTTCGGGCCGATGATGGAATGCACCGCGCCGCGCTCGAGCGCGAGCGCCACGTTCTCGACCGCGCTCACGCCGCCGAAGCGCTTGGAGAGGCTCTCCACCCGCAGCATCAGGGCTTGCTCCGGACGGCGAAGAGGCGGGCGAGCGAGGGCACGAGCCCCTGCGGCATGAAGATCATGGTGAGCATCATCACCGCGCCGAGGAGCACCATCTCGTACTCCTTGAAGACGGTGAGGAGTTGCGGCAGCGTGGTGAGCACCGCTGCCCCCACCACCGCGCCGAGGGAAGAGGCCATGCCGCCGAAGACCACCATCGTGACGAGCTCGATCGAGTGCAGGAAGCTCGCCTTCGAGGGCGTGATGAAGCCCGAGTAGTGGGCGGCGAGGGCTCCGGCGAGCGCGGCGAACACCGCCGAGACGACGAACGCCGAGAGCTTGTGGCGCGCCGCATCGATGCCGAGGGACCCGGCGGCCACCTCGGCGCCGTGCAGGGCGCGCAGCGCCCGCCCGCGCGGCGAGTCGATCAGGTTCTGCGCGAGCCACACGGCGGCAAGGAGCGTCCCGCCGACGACCCAGTACCACGTCTTCTCGCCCTGCACCGCGAAGCCGGCGACGGAGAGCGGCACGACCGGCATGCCGTCCGGCCCCCCGGTCAGCCGGTCCTCCGTGGCGAGCACCACCGCGACGATGATGCCGAAGCCGAGCGTCGCCATGGCGAGCGCGTGGCCCTTCAGCTTCAGGATCGGCCGGCCGATCGCCCAGGCGAGGAGCGCCACCGCGCCCACCGCGGCGGCGAGCGAGACGAGCGGCGGCCAGCCGTAGCGCGCGGACAGGAGCGCCGTGCCGTAGGCGCCCAGGCCGAAGAAGCCGGCGTGCCCGAGGCTGATCTGCCCGGCGTAGCCGACCAGCAGGTTGAGGCCCACGCAGGCGATGGCGTTCAGGCCGACGAGGATGGCGATGTCGTAGGTGTACGCGTTGGTGAGCGCGAGCGGCAGCAGCGCGATCGCCGCCGCGAGCGCGAGCAGCCCCTTCCTAGACGCGCTCGGCGCCGCGGCGGCCGAGAAGGCCGTGGGGAAGGAAGACGAGCGCGGCGAGGAGGATGACAAAGGCGAAGACATCTTTGTAGGCCGAAGAGACGTAGCCCGCGCCGAGCGCCTCGAGGAGGCCGAGCGCGAGCCCGCCGGCGATGGCGCCCGGGCCGCTGCCCATGCCGCCGAGGATGGCGGCGGCGAAGCCCTTGAGGCCGAGCATCACGCCCGCGTCCCACGAGGTGAACGCGATGGGCGCGATCAGCACGCCGGCGAGCGCGCCGAGCGCGGCGGCGAGGCCGAAGGAGAGGAGCAGCGTGCGGCGCACGCTGATGCCCATCAGCTCGGCGGCGAGGCGGTTGTGCGACACCGCCAGCATCGCCTTGCCGGCGAGGGTGCGGTTGAAGAACCACCAGAGCGCGGCCACGGCCGCCGCGCTCGCGCCGAGCACCCACAGCACCTGCGGCAGCAGCGTCGCGCCGCCGAGGGCGATGGGCGCATCGCCCGAGAAGGCGGGCACGGCGTGGATCTTCTTGTCCCAGACGAGGGCGGCGAGGCCGCGGATGAAGATCGAGGCGCCGATGGTGATGATGATGAGCGTCACCACGGGGGCGTTGCGGGCCGGCTCGACGGCGAGCTTCTCGAGCGCGAGGCCGACGAGCACGGCGGCAAGGATGGCGAGGAGCACCGCCGGGAAGAGCGGCACGCCGCTCGCGATGAAGGACGCCGTCGCCATGCCGCCGATCATCACGAACTCGCCCTGGGCGAAATTGATGACGCCGCTCGCGTTGTAGATGAGGGCGAAGCCGAGCGCCACGAGCGCGTAGATCGCCCCGGCCGTGAGGCCCGAGAGGACGAACTGCACGAGCGTGGCGCTCACGGGCGGCTTCCGTCGCTACTTCACGAGGTGCCAGTCGCCCTTGCGCACCTCGAGCACGCGGAAGGCGGAGAGGTCGAGCCCCATGTGGTCGCTCGCCGACATGTTGACCACGCCGCCGGTGCCTACGTAGCCGCGCGTCTTCTCGAGCGCGTCGCGCACCCTGGCCTTGTCGGTGGTGCCGGCGCGGCGGATGGCGTCGACCACCAGCATGAGCCCGTCGTAGGCGTGGCCGCCGAAGGTGGACACCTCCTGCTTGTAGCGCGACTCGTATTCCTGCTTGTAGGCGGTGACGACTTTCTTCTGCGGGTCGTCGCCCGGCAGCCGGTCGGCCACGAGCAGCGCCGCGGCGGGCAGGCGCACGCCTTCGGCCGCCTCGCCCGAGAGCTTCACGTACTGCTTGGAGGCCACGCCGTGCGACTGGTAGAGCGGCGCGGCGATGCCGAGCTGGCGGTAGTTGCGCGTGACGATGGCGGGGCCCTGGCCGAAGCCGGCGTTCAGCACCGCCTGCACCTTCGGGTTCGCCTTGATCTTCGCGAGCTGCGCGGTCATGTCGGTGTCGCCGGCGCCGTAGGTCTCGTCGGCGACGATCTCGACGCCGTGCTTGCCGGCGACCTTGAGGCACTCGGCGCGCATGGAGCGGTCGAAGCCGCCGGCGCCGGAGATGAGCCCGGCGCGCGAGTAGCCGCGCGCGCGCATGTCCACGAAGACCTTCTCGCACGCCATGCGGTCGGTGTGCGGCGTCTTGAAGACCCACTTCTTCACCGGCTCGATGATGACGACCGCGCCGGCGAGCGACACGAAGGGCACGCCCGCCGCCTCGGCGAGCGGCACGGCGGCCATGGTCTCGCCGGTGGTCGAGCCGCCGACGATGACGTCGACCTTGTCCTGCTCGATCAGGCGCTTCACGAAGCCGCGCGCCTTCTCGGCGTCGCCGGCCGAGTCGTAGGTGACGAGCTCGATCTTCCGCCCGAGCACGCCGCCGGCGGCGTTCAGCTTCTCGACGTAGAGCTCGACGGTCTTCTGCTCGGGATCGCCGAGGAACGCGGCGGGGCCGGTGACCGAGAAGAACCCGCCGATGCGGATGGGCTCGGCGGCCTGCGCCGCGAGGGCGCCGAAGGCGAGCACGGCGCTCGCCACGAGGGTGCGGATTGGCATAGGCTCCTCCTGGTAAGGTGCAGCCACGGTACCCGCGGCCCCGGGAGGGAGACTTGATGCAGCTTAAGAAAATCCGGCCGGCGCGCAGAACGGATCTTGCGCAGGTCGTGCGCATCGACGCGCGCATCACCGGCCTTGCCAAGCCGAAGTACTGGGCCGGCGTGCTCGAGCGGTACGGCCGGCGGCGCCGTTCGTCTTCCCGTCTTTCCTCGTCCAGTCATTTTCTCGTCTGCGACGTGCAAGGCCGGGTGGTCGGCTACATCGTCGGCGAGGTGCGCGACTGGGAGTTCGGCGCGCCGCCGTGCGGCTGGGTGTTCGGCATCGGCGTGCAGCCCGGCGATCGCCTCGGCGGCATTGGCGCGGCGCTGCTCGAGGCGATCTGCGAGCGCTTCCGGGAAGCGGGCGTCGACACCGTGCGCACGCTCCTCTCGCGCGACAACTCGCTCGTGCTCGCGTTCTTCCGCAGCCAGGGCATGATGGCCGGGCCCTTCATCCCGCTCGAGAAGCGCATCGCCTGAGGCCGCGCGAATGAGGCCGCTTCCGTGAAGCTGCAGGAGAACACGCGCCTTGCGCTCTACAGCATGCTCGAGTTCGCCGCCGATCCCGGACGGCAGCGCTCGGCGGCGGAGATCGCCGGGAAGTACGGCGCCTCGCCGCACCACCTGGCCAAGGTGCTCCGCCGGCTGGGCCGCGCGGGGCTCCTGCGCGCGGCGCGCGGCGCGGGCGGCGGCTACCGCTTCGCGGCGAACGCCAAGCGCACCACGCTCATGGACGTGATCGCGCTTTTCGAGGCGGTGGGCGAGCCGCGCGCCGCGCGCCGCCTGCGCCCGGAAGAGAAGGCGCTCGAGGCGGTGCTCGCGGAGATCGACCAGACGGCGGCGGCCACCTTCGGCTCCATCACGCTCGCCACCATGCTCAAGCTCGCCGGGCGCCTCGCGCAGCCGCCGCGATCCGCGCGCGATCGAGCAGGCGGATCTCGCGCCGGCTGACGCTGAGGAGCCCCTCGCGCGCGAGCTGGTGCAGCAGGCGCGAGAGCGTCTCCTTCGTCATGGCGAGGCGCGCGGCGACGACGGTCTTCGTCGCCGGCAGGTGGAACGACGCCGGCTCCTCGCCCGGCGGCGCGAGCGAGTCGAGGTAGGCGGCGAGGCGCTCGAGCGCGCCGTGCTGGGTCGTCGCCTGGAAGTCGGTGACGAGCTCGTGCATGCGCTGGCTCATGCTCGCGAGGAGCGTGCGCGCGAAGGCGCGGTCGGCGTCGAGGAGCGCGAGGAGCGGCGCCGCCGGCACGACGACGAGCAGCGTGTCGGCAATGGCCTCGGCATCGACGGGCAGCGGCCGCTCGAGGAAGAGCGCCGCCTCGGCGAAGGTCTCGCCGGGGCCGACGAGGCGCAGCACTTTTTCCGGCTCGCCCTTGAGCGAGAGCTTGACGAGGCCGAACGCGACGGCGACGAGCCCCGGCGAGGGCTCGCCCCGGCGGGCAATGACGCCGCCGCGCGGCACGTGCTCCAGGCGCGAATACTGGGCGAGCGCCTGCACCCGCTCGCCGGAGGTGCTCCGGAACATCGGCAGGTTGGCGAGGATCTGTGCCGCGCGGCTTCGGCAGCGGGAATTCACGTCGATGTCCTCCCTGCCCGCATGGTCCGCGCCGCGTGGCGGCGTTCCTTATGCTGGATCAATTTTTATTGGCATGGATCAAAGAAGCGCCCACGGAGAAAGAGGCAGAGTGGGCGCATGACGCTGAAGCTGGGTGGCAAGGAAGCCCTTCCGTTGGTCCAGGGAGGCATGGGGGTGGGCATCTCGGCGCACCGGCTTGCGGGCGCGGTGGCGGCGGCGGGCTGCGTCGGCACGATCTCGAGCGTGGACCTGCGCCGCCTGCATCCGGATCTCCTGCGCGAGACGCTTCGCTCGCGCGACCGCGCGGCGATCGAGCGGGCGAACCTGGTCGCCCTGGAGCGCGAGGTGCGCGCCGCCCGCGAGCTCTCCGGCGGCCGCGGGGCGATCGCGGTGAACGTCATGCGAGCCGTCTCCCAGTATCCGGAGTACGTGCGCACCGCGTGCGCGAGCGGGGCCGATGCGATCGTCGTAGGGGCCGGGCTCGCCATGGACCTGCCCGAGCTCGCGCGCGACTGGCCGAAGGTCGCGCTCGTGCCCATCGTGTCCGAGGCGCGCGCCGCGGCGCTCATCGTGCGCAAGTGGCTGCGCAAGGGCCGCGCGCCCGACGCCATCGTGGTGGAGCACCCGCGCTACGCCGGCGGCCATCTGGGCGCCACGCGTCTCGAGGAGGTGGCCGACGAGCGCTTCGACTTCGAGCGGGTGCTGCCGGAGATCCGGCGAACCCTCCACGAAGTAGGGCTCGACGCCGACACGATTCCGCTCATCGCCGCCGGCGGCATCAACTCGCCGGCGCGCGCCCGCGCCGCGCGCCAGGCGGGCGCCGCGGCGGTGCAGGCGGGAACCCCCTTCGCGGTCACCGAGGAAGGCGATGCTCACCCGAACTTCAAGCGCGTGCTCGCCGGCGCGCGTGCCGAGGACATCGTCGTCTTCATGAGCGTTGCCGGCCTCCCGGCGCGGGCGGTGCGAACCCCCTGGCTCGACAACTACCTGAAGAAGGAGGAGATCCTGCGCCGGCGGGCGAAGAAGCGCCGCGAATGCACGCTCGGCTGGGACTGCCTCGCCCAGTGCGGCCTGCGCGACGGCCTGCCGCAGGCCGGCCAGTTCTGCATCGACCATCACCTCGCCGCGGCGCTCCGCGGCGACGTCGACCGCGGCCTCTTCTTCCGCGGCTCCGAGCCCGTGCCCTTCGGCGCCGAGATCCGCCCCGTGGCCGACCTCGTCCGCTTCTACCTCGAAGAAGCGCCCTGAGGGTCCCGTTATCAGAGGTGCCCTGGGGCCCCGTTGTCAGAGGTGCCCTGGGGCCCCGTTGCCAGAGGTGCCCTGGGGCCCCGTTGTCGCCCCCGCGAAGGCGGGGGCCCAGTTTGTTCTCTGGAAAATGGGTTCCCGCCTTCGCGGGAACGACGGACTGCTGCCCTTCGCGAAAACGACGGACTGCTGCGCCCTTCGCGAAAACGACGGACTGCTGCGCCCTTCGCGGGAACGACGGATGGCCGCTTTCGCGGGAACGCGACTGCCGCGTTGCTGGCTCAACTGAAACGGTGTTGATTCAGATCAACGGCTTGCACGCGCCTCCGGGCTTCAATTCCGCCATGGAAAACGGCTCCTCCCCCGACCCTGTCGAGCAGGCGCGCCGCGCGGAGCTCGAGCGGGCGCTGCGGCGGATCGCGCACGGCGAGGAGCCGCAGCGCGTGATGGACGAGATGTCCCGGCGCCTCGCCAACAAGCTCCTCCACGACCTCACCGTCCGGGTCGGCGTTCCCGCCTAGCCCACTCTACAAGCCGCGCGCCGACCAAGCAGCACGGGCTAGCCACCGCCTGCGCGCAGCCACTGCCGCGCCTCGTCCGGGTCGTGGAACTTCCGCGCGCGCCAGCCGCGGTTGCGGGCGACCATCTCGACAAAGGCGAGGACATCGGCACGATCGCGCGAGCCGACCACGGCGATGCTGTAATCGGGATTGAGCCCGGCCTGCGCCGCCGTCTCGGCGTGCTGGACGATGTAGCTGTAGTAGTTCGAGAGGTCGGCCTCGCGCAGGTCGAAGAGCAGGCACTTGATGTCGTGGGCCTTCGCTTCCTCGATGGCGCACAGGATCGCCCGGGCGCTGGTGGCAAAATCGAGCGTCCCCGTCTCGAATATGAGCACGGCATCCGACTCCACCCGGATGCGGAAGTCACCTGCCACGAGCGCCTCTTGTGTCCAACCTGCAAGCTCCGTTCCCGCTGACCGACGAGCCTTGCCCGTAGACCTGGACCCCATTTCGAAAAGGTGGCTCATTGCGCCCCGCGCGGGTTGAGATGAATCAAAGCCGCGCGCCCGGTACCATGGTCCCGTAGGGCCATGAGCTTCCTCCAGCGGCCGCCGCAGCTCGGCAACCAGTACACGGACGACCGGGTGCTGCGAAGCTACCTCGCGCGCACGCTCGCGCCCGAGGAGCTCGACGCGGCGCGGCCGGCGCTCGAGCGCATGGGCGCGCTTGCGGGCGGCGAGCTCTACGCGCAGCAGCTCGCCGAGCGAGAGCTCGAGCCGCGGCTCGTGCAATGGGACGCCTGGGGCAACCGGGTCGACCGCATCGAGCTCACGCCGCTCTGGCGTCGCGCCGAGGAAATCGCAGCGCAAGAGGGCCTGATTGCGCTCGCGTACGAAGCGCCGCTCGGCGCGCGCTCGCGCGTGCTGCAGTTCGCGCTCGCCCATCTCTTCACGCCGGCGACGGACGTCTTCGCCTGTCCCCTCGCCATGACCGATGGCGCGGCGCGCACGCTCCTCGTCTCCGGCAACCGCACGCTCATCGAGCGCGCGCTGCCGCGGCTCACGAGCCGCGACCCGGCGCGCTTCTGGACGAGCGGGCAGTGGATGACCGAGGCGATCGGCGGCTCCGACGTGGGCCTGTCGGAAACGGTGGCCCGCTTCCGGCCGGGCGACGGCTGGCGCCTCGAGGGGCGCAAGTGGTTCACCTCGGCGGTCAGCTCCCCCATGGCGCTCACGCTCGCGCGGCCGGAAGGCAGCCCCGCCGGCGGCAAGGGGCTCGCGCTTTTCTATGTCGAGACGCGCGACGAGGCGGGACGGCCGAACGGGCTGCGCGTAGACCGGCTGAAGGACAAGCTCGGCACGCGCAAGCTTCCCACCGGCGAGCTCACCCTCGAGGGCACGCCCGCCGTCCCCGTGGGCGAGCTCGCGAACGGCGTCCGCGCGATCAGCACGGTGCTCAACATCACGCGCACCTGGAATGCCATGGCGTCCGTTTCGTACATGCGCCGCTCGCTCGCCCTCGCGCGCGCCTATGCCAGGGTGCGCGTCGCCTTCGGCGCGCCGCTCGCGCGGCAGCCGCTGCACGCCGACACGCTCGCGGCGCTGCAGGCCGAATGCGAGGCGGCCTTTCACCTGACCTTCGCCGTGGTGGAGCTGCTCGGGCGCGCCGAGCACGACGAGGCGAGCGAGCAGCAGCTTGCGCTCCTGCGCGTGATGACGCCGGTCGCGAAGCTCACCACCGCCCGCCAGTGCGTCGCCGTGGTGTCGGAGGCGATCGAGGCCTTCGGCGGCGCGGGCTACATCGAGGACACGGGGCTACCCGCGCTCCTTCGGGACGCGCAGGTGTTCTCGATCTGGGAAGGCACCACCAACGTGCTCGCTCTCGACGCGCTCCGCGCGCTCGGTTCCGCCGGCCTCGGCCCGCTCCTGCGCGAGGCCGGATTTCTGGTCGGCAGCGTGCGCGAAGCGCCGCTCGTCGCCCTCTCCGCTCGCATCCAGGCGGCGCTCGAGGCCGCGGAGCAGTGGTGGAAGGCCAATGTCGCCCGCGAGAGCACCGCGCTCGAAGCCGGTGCGCGCCGCTTCGCGCTGACGCTCGGCCGCTGCATGGCCGCAGCCTATCTTGCGCGCCACGCCCAATGGGCCCTCGCGCAGGAGGGTGATCGCCGGCCGCTCGCCGCCGCCGTGCGCTTCGCCGCCGCCGGC
>CAYWSG010000067.1:0-3254 GCA_964461055.1 uncultured Enterobacteriaceae bacterium
AAGAACTGCTGCGGAAAGGAAATGAACGGCCTTCATGGAACCCCCCAAGCCTCCAAATTTGTTCTTTGTCCCGGCCGACTTCCGCCCGGGTGAGAAAAAGTACCTTGATTTGCTGCCTGCTACGGGACGCAGCGTAGTCCTTCGGCGACGTCGTTGCAATACTACAAACGGGGGATGCCGGGCCTATTTTTTAGTTTCTGACAATCCCCGGGGCACCCCGGGGCGCCGCTAGAACCCGGCGCTCGAGCCGGCTCCCCCGCTGTCCGGGGCGGGGGCGCCGGGCCCGGTGGCGGCGAGGCCCTCCTGGGCGGCGGCGTAGCGGGCGAGGATGTCCCGGAGGGTGGTTTCGCCGGCGTGCTCGAAGCCCCGGCAGTGGTCGTGCTCGTGCCGGACGAGGTAAGGCGGCGGGGGGAAGTCGGCGCTGAACCAGATGTGGCACTCGCCCTGGACGAAGAAGAACTCGGCGCAGGCCTCGGGGCTCATGAAGGCGGGGGTGTAGGGGCCGCAGCGGTCGCGCATGACGTGGTGCGGGACGCGGTGCTCGACGACCGTGAGCTCCGGCCAGCCTTCCACGCGCTCGCGGCCGATCGAGGTGCAGGCGGAAAGGGAGCCGAAAGCCAGGGCCAGGAGCGTGAGCGTGGATGCGAGGCGCGGCGCGGAGGGGTGCGACAGAAGGTAGGGTTTCACCGGCCAGAGTGTTGCTACCCGGCCGTTTCGGGCGGCACTCGCCCTGTGCCTTCCGCCCGGGCTGTGACGGGGCCGCGACAGCCCGAATGGGATAATTCGCCCTCACTACCCGTCACCCCCGAGCCCGGAATGAAGTTCGATCGGCGCGTCTCGCGCCCGCTTTACGTCATCGGCGCGCTCGCATGCGCCGGATTGCTCTCCTACGGCTACTACCTGCAATACGGGCAGGGGCTGGAGCCCTGCCCCCTCTGCCTGGTGCAGCGGTTCTTCTTCTATCTGGTCATGGGGGTCTTCGTCATCGGCGCCCTCCACGGGCCGCGGGGCAGCCGGTGGAACGCGGTGTACGGCACCGGGGTGTTCGTGTTCGCCGCCGCGGGCGCGGCGGCCGCGTCGCGGCAGGTGTGGCTTCAGCACCTGCCGGCGGACAAGGTGCCGCAGTGCGGGCCGGACCTCTACTTCATGCTGGAGAACTTCCCGCTCTCGCGCACGCTCCAGTCGCTCATCAAGGGCACGGGCGAGTGCGCGGTGGTGGACTGGACCTTCCTCGGCCTCTCGATCGCCGAGTGGTCGCTTATGTGGTTCGTCGCGCTCGCGGCGTACGGGGTGTACCTCGCGGTGCGGGCTAGCGCCCGGCGGGCAGCGGTCGCTTGAGGCTCCGCTAGAGCAGCTCGGCGCGCGCGTTCGAACCTAGAATTGCGCGCATCTCCCCCGGGGCAATGTCTTCGTTTGCCCCGGTGTCAACTATAAATTACAATCGCCATGGAGCTTCGGATCTACCAGACGTCCGACGGCCGCCGCCCTTTCGTGGATTGGCTGGAGCGTCTGGAGGACCGGCAGGCGCGTGCGCGGATCGAGGCGCGGCTGGCGAGGGTCGCCGCCGGCACCTTTGGCGATTCGCAGCCGGTCGGGAATGGGGTCATGGAGCTCAGGATCGATTGGGGGCCGGGATACCGCGTCTACTTCGCGCGAGTCGGCCAAGTGATGGTTCTTCTCCTCTGTGGAGGAGACAAAAGGACGCAACAGAAGGACATCCATCGTGCGAAAACGTGCTTCGACGACTACAAGGCCCGCAGTGCGCAAGCGAAGCCGCGCGGTCGCGCCTAGTACTCCGTACGAGCCCTGGCTGATCGAGCAGCTCAAGGACCCGGCGGAAGCCGCCGCGTACCTCGAGGCGATTATCGAGGAAGGCGACCAGGCCGCCCTCATGCTCGCGCTTCGGCAGGTTGCCCAGGCGCAGGGCGGAATCGCCCAGGTCGCTCGCAAGGCGAAGCTGACTCGCGAAGCGACCTACAAGATGCTTTCAAAAGCCGGCAATCCGGAGCTACGCAGCCTCAAGGCGGTGTTGGCCGCCACAGGGTTGCGGATCGCCGTCAAGCCCATCGAAAAGCGCCCGGGTTAAGCGGGGAGCCTTCAACTTGGGTCCCCGCCTGCGCGGGGACGACATCAAATTCGCTCTTCAAGATTGGTTGTCCGAGTCGGCTGTCGCCCGGAGCCATATTCCGGAAAGGGACTTTTGTTACGGAAAACGGCGCGCTGGAGTTATATTCACGGAATGAAGCTCCAGCAGCTCCGCTACCTCACGGAAGTCGCCCGGAGGGGGCTCAACGTGTCGGAGGCGGCCGAGGCGCTGCATACGTCGCAGCCGGGCGTCTCCAAGCAGATCCGCGCGCTCGAGGACGAGCTCGGCGTGCAGGTGTTCGTGCGCCACGGGAAGCGGCTGGTGGAGATCACGGAGCCGGGCAAGGCGGTGATCGCCATCGCCGAGCGGATCCTCGCCGAGGCGCAGAACCTGCGGCGCGCGGGGGAGGAGTTCAGGAACGAGAAGCTCGGCACGCTCACCATCGCCGCCACGCACACGCAGGCGCGCTACGCGCTGCCGAAGGCGGTGGCGGCGTTCAAGAAGCGCTATCCGCAGGTGCAGCTCGTCATGCACCAGGGCAATCCCACGCACATCTGCGAGCAGGTGCTCGCGGGCGAGGCGGACCTGTGCGTGGCGACGGAGGCGATCGCGCTGTACCCGGAGATCATCTCGATGCCGGTGTACCAGTGGAACCGCTCGGTGGTGGTGCCGGCGAAGCATCCGCTCCTGAGGAAGTCGCCGCTCACGCTGGAGGCGCTGGCGGAGTACCCCATCGTCACCTACGACTTCGCGTTCGCGAACCGCTCGCTCGTGCAGAAGGCGTTCGAGGCGCGGGGGCTGAAGCCCAACGTGGTGCTCACCGCGCTCGACTCGGACGTCATCAAGACCTACGTGGAGCTCGGGCTCGGCGTGGGGATCCTCGCCACCATGGCGTTCGACCCGAAGCGCGACGCGGGGCTTCGCGCCATGGACGCGAGCCATCTCTTCGAGTCGAGCACCACGCGGCTCGGCATCAAGCGCGGCACGTACCTGCGGCGCTACGCGTACGACTTCATCGAGCTCTTCGCGCCGCACCTGCCGCGCGCGGTGGTGGAGCGGACGCTTTCGGGGGAAGAGGGGTCCAGGTACGAGCTTTAGGGTTTGAAATTGGGCCCCCGCCTTCGCGGGGGCGACGGGAGAAATGGGGTCCGACGGGAGAAATGGGGTC
>CAYWSG010000067.1:3354-5915 GCA_964461055.1 uncultured Enterobacteriaceae bacterium
CGACGGGAGAAATGGGGTCCGACGGGAGAAATGGGGTCAGATCAATATTTTCCCAAACACCACATTCATCCGTTGACGCTACTTGCGGTACGCGGCGTCAAGAGCGATGCCGACGAAGAGCACCACGACGGCGAGAAGGAGGATGCCGGGTAGAAGTTCCATGCCTAGAGTGTACCGATTCGATCAATACGGTGCTCGATTTGCCGGTGCACGAGGAAAATGCCGACCCCGAGCAAGAAGGCACCGAATGCCGCAATAAACCAGAGCGTTGTGTTTACGCTGAGAGGCGTTGAAATGAGCCATCCGACAAGGGCGATCTCAGTGGCGACCATGATCCCGAGCCAGAATCGGAGATAGACGAGCTGCTCCTTGAGACGGTCGAGATCGGACATCGACCTCATTAACGTCGCCCTGCTCCGTTCGTTGACGGACCTGAGCGCTCTGCCGCGACGGCCTTCGGAAAATCTGCACCTGTCCCGGATTTTGGGATTAATTGGGCCCCCGCCTGCGCGGGGGCGACGGCGACGCGGGGGCGACGGCAGCGCGGGAGCCTGAAATGGGGTCTGACCCCATTTCAGGGGTTTTCTGTAATTTGTTCTGACCCCTTTTACGAGAAACTGGGCCCCCGCCTGCGCGGGGGCGACGAAAGCGCGAGCTTATAAGCGTGCTGGAAGCGCGAAGCTTTTAGGCGTGCTTCTGGATGAAGGCGGAGACTCGGGGGAAGACCTGGTCGCGCCAGCGGCGGCCGGAGAAGATGCCGTAGTGGCCGACCTTGGGCGCGAGGAAGTGCTCGCGCTTGTCGCGCGGGATGTTGAGGCAGAGGAGGTGCGCGGCCTCGGTCTGGCCGTTGCCGGAGATGTCGTCGAGCTCGCCCTCGATGGTGAGGAGCGCGGTGTCGCGGATGGCCTGCGGGCGCACGAGCTCGCCGTGGACGTGCATCTGCCCCTTGGGCAGGGCGAAGTCCTGGAAGACGGTCCTGACGGTGTCGAGGTAGTACTCGGCCGGCATGTCGAGGACGGCGTTGTACTCGTCGTAGAAGCGCCGGTGCGCCTCGGCCGACTCGCCGTCGCCCTGCATGAGGTGGTTGAAGTACTCCCAGTGGGCGTTCAGGTGGCGGTCCGGGTTCATGGCGACGAAGCCCAGGTGCTGGAGGAACCCGGGGTACACCTGGCGCATGAAGCCGGGGTAGTTCTGCGGCACGCGATGGATCAGGTTCTGCTCGAACCACGAGTAGGGCTTGCGCGTGGCGAGGTTGTTGACCGCCGTGGGGCTCTTCCGCGCGTCGATCGGGCCGCCCATCATGGTCATGGTGCGCGGGCGGTCGGGCTCGTTGGCGGCGGCCCCGAGGGCGATGGCGGCGAGCACCGGCACGGTGGGCTGGCACACCGAGATGACGTGGAGGTCGGCGCCCAGGAAGCGGATGAACTCGCGGACGTAGTCGACGTAGTCGTCCAGGTGGAAAGGCCCCTCGGCGAGGGGCACCATGCGGGCGTCGATCCAGTCGGTGACCCACACCTCGTGCGCCGGCAGGAACGAGCGCACCGTGTCGCGCACCAGCGTGGCGTGGTGGCCCGAGAGCGGCGCGAAGATGAGCACCTTGCGGCCGCGGGCCACGCCCTGGTTGAAGTGCACCAGGTCGCAGAAAGGTTTGTGAAGGACCACTTCGGGCTCGACGCCGTCGAGGTTCCAGGCCGGCTTCTCGTAGCGCCGCGTGAGGCGCAGGAAGAGGTCGCTCGAGGCCGCCACGCGCCGCGACAGGGGCGTGTAGGCCCACGGGCTGAACGGGTGGCCGAACCATCCCCGCGCCAGCTCCGCCATGTACCGCATGGGAGCCAGCGCCACGTGCTGTGCTTCGTACAGGTTATAAAGCACCGTCTAGCACCTCGCACTGCGTAACCAGTCTTTTCTTATAACAGAATTGCGGCGGCGCCGCATTTCAAGTCGTCGCGCCGCGACAGAGCTTTTGCGCCCATGCAGCGAGTCCTGATCAGCCTGATTTCATTGACCCTTCTCGCCGTATTGGCAGCGGTTGCGGGGTACGTCTACCTGCGCCAGTCGTTGCCCGTAGCCGACGGCGAGATCGTCGTGTCCGGAGCGGCCGGACCCGTGGAGATCCTGCGCGACGAGTTCGGCGTGCCGCACATCCATGCGTCGTCGCGCGAAGACGCCTACTTCGGCCTCGGCTTCGCGCACGCGCAGGACCGGCTGTGGCAGATGGAGATGAACCGGCGCATCGGCTCGGGGCGGCTCGCCGAGATCCTCGGCCCGAAGGCGCTCGAGACCGACCGGTTCCTGCGCACGCTCGGCATCCGGCGCGTGGCGGAGGCGAACCTGAAGCACGTGGCGCCGGACACCCTGGCGGCGCTCGAGGCCTACGCGGCCGGCGTCAACGCCTTCCTCGCCACCGATCCGGTGCTGCCGCCCGAGTTCTGGATCTTCGGCGTCGAGCCCGAGCCCTGGACGCCGGTCGACTCGGTGGCCTGGTCGAAGATGATGGCGTGGGACCTCGGCGGCAACTGGCGCGCCGAGCTCCTGCGCGAGCGGCTCTCGCGCACGCTCAC
>CAYWSG010000067.1:6015-15196 GCA_964461055.1 uncultured Enterobacteriaceae bacterium
TCCAATGCCTGGGCGGTGTCGGGCGAGCGCACGGTCACGGGGAAGCCGCTCCTTGCGAACGATCCGCACCTCGGGCTCACGGCGCCGCCGGTGTGGTACCTCGCGCACCTGAGCGCGCCGGGGCTGGAGGCCATCGGCGGCACGCTGCCCGGGGCGCCCGCGGTGGTGGTGGGGCGCAACGACCGCATCGCCTGGGGCTTCACCAACACCGGGCCCGACGTGCAGGACCTCTATCTCGAGAAGCTCGACGAGGCCGGGCGCTACCTCACGCCGCAGGGCTATCGCGCCTTCGAGGTGCGCGAGGAAACGATCCGCGTGAAGGGCGAGCGCGACGAGCGCATCCGCATCCGCGTGAGCCGCCACGGGCCGGTGATCTCCGACGTGCTGCCGATGGCGCTCGAGGCGGCGCCGCGCCGGCACGTGGTGGCCATGGCGTGGACGGCGCTCGCCGAGGACGACCTCACCGTGCAGGCGGGCCTGCGGCTCGCCACGGCGCGCGACTGGAAGAGCTTCCTCGCCGCCGCGCGCGAGTTCCACGCCCCGCAGCAGAACATGGTGTACGCCGACGTGGACGGCAACATCGGCTTCGTCGCCGCCGGGCGCGTGCCCGTGCGCCGGGCGGCGAACGACCTCAAGGGCCTCGCGCCGGCCCCGGGCTGGGAGGCGCGCTACGACTGGGCGGGCTACCTGCCCTTCGACGAGCTGCCGCGCGCCTTCAATCCCCCCTCGCACGCCATCGTCACCGCCAACCACAAGATCGTGCCGCCCGACTATCCGCACCACATCACGCTCGAGTGGCAGCCGCCCTACCGCGCCGAGCGCATCGAGGCGCTCCTCGGGCGCGAGGGCCTGCATTCCGCGCGCAGCTTTGCCAGTATCCAGATGGATGTGGTGTCGCTCGCGGCGCGGGCGCTTCTGAAGCATGTCCTTTCAATAGAACCTTCGAGCGAGGAAGGGCAGGAGGCGCTGCGCCTCCTCGCAGGCTGGGACGGGACGATGGCGGCGGACCGGGCGGAGCCGCTCATCTTCGTCGCCTGGTGGCGCGAGATCGCGCGCGCCGTGTACGCGGACGAGCTGGGCGACGCGTTCCTGGGGAGCTGGTCGGCGAGGCCGGTGTTTCTCGAGAGGGTTTTCTCTGATGAAGAACCCTTTTCGCGCTGGTGCGATGACGTCCGCACGCCGGCCCGGGAATCCTGCCCGCAGATCCTCGCCCAGGCGCTCGAGCGGGCGCTCCTCGACCTGCGGAAGCGCTACGGGAGCGACATGGAAGACTGGCGCTGGGGCGAGGCGCACGTGGCGCACCACAAGCACCGGCCGCTCACCTCGGGCGGGTTCCTCGCCCGCTTCTTCGACATCCGCGTGCCGAGCGCGGGCGACGCGTTCACGGTGAACGTCGGGCGAAGCGAGTTCGCCAACGAGGCCGAGCCGTATGCGAGCCGCCACGCGCCGAGCCTGCGCGCGGTCTACGACCTCGCCGACCTGGAAAGCTCGGTCTTCATCCAGTCGGGCGGGCAGTCGGGCAATCCGCTCTCGCGGCATTACCGCGCCTTCGCCGAGGCCTGGTCGAAGGGCGCCTACGTGCCGATGGTGACCGACCGCTCGCGCCTCGAGGCCGCCGGCGTTCAGCGCCTCGTGCTGATGCCGCGCAGGTAGAGGTTGTTCGCCACCAGGGCGCCGATCACCATCACCGCGCCGCCGATCTCGATGGCGACGAAGCTGCGGCCGAGGGCCGCCTCGATGGCGAAGACGAGCACCGGAAGGAGGTTCAGCATGAGCACGGTGTTGAGCGGCCCGAGCCGGCGCGCGGCGTTGTTGAAGCCGAGGAGCCCGACGACCACCGTGCCGACCGAGAAGTAGAGGAGCGCCCAGGCGGCCGTCCATACCGCAGCGGCGCTCGGCACCACCGCCCAGCCCACCGCCACGGCGGCCGCGTTCGCGGTGACGAGGCCCACGGTGCCGGGAATGCTGGTGAGCACCGTCAGGCGTAGCGGCGACCAGCCGGCAAAGTGGCCGGCCGCGAGCGTGTAGATCACCCAGGCAAGCGCACCGCAGAAGACGAGGAAGTCGCCGAAGAGCGCGTGGCCCTCGGCGGAGGTGAGCTCGGCGAGCGCCGCCACCGGCTCGCCCCTGGTGATGACCACGAAGACGCCGAAGATGGCGAGCGCCACGCAGCCGAGCGTGAAGGGCGCCGGCCGCTGGCCCTTGAGCGCCCAGACCACGAGTGCCGCGAGCGGCGCCTGCAGCGCGAGGATGATCGAGGCGTGCTCGGGCCGCGTGAAGGCCACGCCGACCCATACGAGGAGATTGAACCCGGTGATGCCGATCAGGCCGAAGAGCGCCGCCGCCCGGAAGCGGCCTTCGTAGCGCAGCGCCTCCCGGCCTTCCACGGCGACGAGCAGCGCCACGAGGAGCACGATGCCGATCGCGTAGCGGATGGTGCCGAGCGCGAACGCGTCGACGTAGGGAAGCGTGCGCTTCGCCACCGGGAGGAGCGGCGCCCAGCACAGGATGCACAGGCCTCCCCAGGCGAGGCCCTCGAAGAGATTTTTTCTTGTCAACGGTCAGGATTTGGGGACAGACCCCATTTCACGGGGACAGACCCCATTTCAATCTTGAAATGGGGTCTGTCCCCAAATGGCCGCTGCAAGATTCAGGTGGCCTTCTTCTCGTCGCGCAGGGCGCGGCGCAGGATCTTGCCGACGTTGGTCTTGGGCAGCTCGGCGCGGAACTCGACGTACTTGGGCCGCTTGTAGCCGGTGAGCTCCTTGCGGCAGTGCTCGAGCACGTCCTGCTCGGTGAGGTTGGGGTCGCGCTTCACGATGTAGAGCTTGGGCACCTCGCCGGAGTGCTCGTCGGGCACGCCGATGGCGGCGCACTCGAGCACGCCGGGGTGCATGGCGACGACCTGCTCGATCTCGTTCGGGTACACGTTGAAGCCGGAGACGAGGATCATGTCCTTCTTGCGGTCGACGATGCGCACGAACCCCTTCTCGTCCATGAGGCCGATGTCGCCGGTGTAGAAGAAGCCGTCGGGGCCGATCACCTTGGCCGTCTCCTCGGGGCGCTGCCAGTAGCCCTTCATGACCTGCGGGCCGCGGATGGCGATCTCGCCCACCTCGCCGATGGGCAGGTCATTGCGGTCGTCGTCCCGGATGGCGATCTCGGTGGAGGGAAGCGGCAGGCCGATGGAGCCGTTGAAGGTGTCGATGTAGGGCGGGTTCATGGTGGCCGAGGGGCTCGTCTCGGTGAGCCCGTAGCCTTCCTGCAGGGGCTTGCCGGTGACCTGCTTCCAGCGCTCGGCCACCGCCTTCTGCACCGCCATGCCGCCGCCGACCGCGCTCCGCAGCGCCGAGAAGTCGAGCTTGGCGAAGTCCGGGTGGTTGAGGAGCGCGTTGTAGAGCGTGTTCACGCCCGTGATGATGTTGTAGCGGTGCTTGCCGAGCTCCTTCACGAACCCGGGGATGTCGCGCGGGTTGGTGATGAGGATGTTGCAGCCGCCCACCTTCAGCATGAGCAGGCAGTTCACCGTGAGCGAGAAGATGTGGTAGAGCGGCAGCGCGGTGATGATGACCGCCGTCTCGCCGCCGAGCGAAGGCAGCAGCCACGCCTCGGACTGCATGATGTTGGCGAGGATGTTGCGGTGAAGGAGCATCGCGCCCTTGGACACGCCCGTGGTGCCGCCCGTGTACTGGAGGAAGGCGATGTCTTCGTGGCCTACCGGGAAAGGCGTCATGGGCTTCCCCGCGCCCTGGGCGAGCACGTCGTTGAAGCGCACCGCCCCCGGCAGCCGGTACGGCGGCACCATCTTCTTCACCTTGCGCACCACCAGGTTCACGATGTGGCCCTTGAGGCCGAGCATGTCGCCGAGCGCCGCCACCACCACGTGCCTGACCGGGACGCTGAGGAGCGCCTGCTGGAGCGTGTGCGCGAAGTTCTCGAGGATGACGATGGCCTCGGCGCCCGAGTCGCGCAGCTGGTGCTCGAGCTCGCGCGCGGTGTAGAGCGGGTTCACGTTGACCACCGTGTAGCCCGCGCGCAGCGTCCCGTAGAGCGCCACGGGGTACTGGAGGCAGTTCGGCATCATGATGGCGACGCGCGCGCCCTTGGCGAGGCCCTTCAGCTGCAGCCACGCGGCGAAGTCGCGCGAGAGCCGGTCGAGCTCGCCGAAGGTGATGGTCTTGCCCATGTTGTGGAAGGCCGGACGGTCGCGGTACTGCGCGCAGGCCTTGTCGAAGAGATCGCCCAGGGACTGGTAGCCCTTCCAGTCGATCTCGGCGGGAACGCCCTCGGGATAACTCTTCAGCCAGATACGATCCATGCTTTCCCCCTCGTTGGGACGGCGGCCGCGGGCCGCGCGACCCATTCTAGCCGCGCGCGTACCTTCTCACCACGAGCGGCGCCGCGAGCACGCCCGCGCCGATGGCGGCGTAGCCCGCGATCCACGCGCCCCAGCTCGACGCCCCGCCGGCTGCGTCGAGCGCAGCGCCGAAGACGACGGGCCCGAGCATGCCGCCGCCGAAGCCGATGAGCGAATAAAGGCCCATGGCCGCGCCGCGCAGCTCGCCCGGCGCCGCGGCGACGAGGCCGGCGGTGAGCGTGCCCGACTCGGCCATGACGAGCATCGAGTAGGCCACGAGGATGAAGATGACGAGGCTCCAGTGCCACGCGGCACCCAGCGCGAGGAGCAGGCCCGAGGCGCCCGAGGCGACCATGGCGATCAGGATCCAGCGCCGCCGGCCGATGCGAAGCGCCACCTCGTTGCCGAAGATGGAGGCCGGCACGGCAAAGAGATTAACCACCGCCGCGATGGCCGCCGCCGGCCACGGAAACGTGCTGCCCGTGTGCAGCGAAGAGGAGAACGCCAGGAACGCCACCATCCACGCCCGCGAGCCGAAGAGCTCGAGGCAGTGCACCGCATAGCCCAGCGTATACCCCGCGCACGCCCGGTCCGCGAGCACCCTTCTCCAGGCCCGGACCGGAAACAAGGTTTCGAGAGAGATTCTTGCTTTTTGCTCTCCCTTGATCGCATCCTCATTCTTCCTTTCTTCTTCTGACTTCCCTTTGGCAGAGAGGCCAAAGAACACCAGCAATCCCGCGAGAAGAGGCCCCACGGCGACGAAGACGAAGGCGGCGCGCCAGCCCAAGACGGGGGCCATGAAGCCGGGGATGGCGTAGGAGAGCGCCGTGCCGATGCCGAAGAACGCGGTGTACGAGGCGACGTAGCGGCTCTGCATGGGGCCGCTCAGGCGGTCGGAGAGAAGCCGCAGGCCCGGCATGTAGGTGCCGGCGATCCCGGTGCCGAGGAGCACCTGGAACACGATCGCGCTCACGAAGCCGTCGGCGAAGAGGCCGAAGCCCGCGCTTCCCGCCACCGTCAGCGCGCTTCCCGTGGCGTAGATCCAGCGGCCGTCCACGCGGTCGGTGAGCGCCGTCCACAGCGACACCGTCGCGACGTAGCCCGCGAAGAACACGCCCCCGATGACCCCCGCCTGCGAGTTGCTGAGCGCCCACAGGTCGCGCAGCTCCGGCAGCAGCGCCGCATAGGTGAACGAGCCCAGCATCGAGCAGATGTGGGCCGCCAGCAGGATGAACGCCGCTCTTCTTATTCTTCACTCCCCCGAAAAAGGGGTCAGAACAAATTACGGAAAATGATGGCTCATCGTAGAAGGGGTTATCCGTAAATTGCTCTGACCCCTTTTTCGCTTGCTTTTGCCTACTTGTGCTTGAAGGTGGGCTTGCGCTTCTCCAGGAAGGCGGCCATGCCTTCTTTCTGGTCCTCGAGCGCGAACGTGGAGTGGAAGAGGCGCCGCTCGAAGAGGACGCCCTCGGAGAGGGTCGTCTCGTAGGCGCGGTTGATGGATTCCTTGATCATCATCACCGCGGGGAGCGAGTAGGAGGCGATCTTGCTCGCCATCGCGAGCGCCTCGTCCATCAGCTTGTCGTTCGGCACGACGCGCGAGACGAGGCCGGCGCGCTCGGCCTCCTGCGCGTCCATCATGCGCGCGGTGAGGCAGAGGTCCATGGCCTTCGCCTTGCCCGCGAAGCGCGTGAGGCGCTGCGTGCCGCCGGCGCCGGGCATGATGCCGAGGTTGATCTCGGGCTGTCCGAACCTGGCGCTCTCCGCCGCGACGATGATGTCGCACATCATGGCGAGCTCGTTGCCGCCGCCGAGCGCGTAGCCCGCGACCGCGGCGATGACGGGCTTGCGGATGCGCCGGATGTGCTCCCAGTCGCGCGTGATGTAGTCCGTCTTGAAGGCGTCCATGTAGGAGTAGTCCTTCATGGCGCCGATATCGGCGCCCGCGGCGAAGGCCTTCTCGCTGCCGGTGATGACGATGGCGCCCACGCCGTCGTCCGCGTCGAACTCCTGGAGCGCCTTGCCAAGCTCCTGCATGAGCTGCGGGTTGAGCGCGTTCATCTGCTTGGGGCGGTTCAGCGTGATGACGCCCACGCGATCGCGCTTCTCCGCCAGGATCAGGCTATAGCTCATCGGTCTTCACCACCTTCGCGTAGATGCCGTTCAGGGAGGCGAGGAACGCCGCGTGCACCTGCCGCGCCGGCACCGCCTGCCCGCCGAAATTGAGCTCGCGCGTCGCGCACGCGTCGCCGAGCAGCGTGATCCTGTAGCCCGCGTCGGCCGCATGGCGCACCGTGGCGTCGACGCACATGTGCGTCATCATGCCCGCCACGACAAGGTTTTTGACGCCAAACCCGTCCAGCTGGTTTTTGAGCGTCGTTTCGCGAAAACTGTTCGGAAAGTTCTTCTCCACGATCGTCTCCCCGGCCGCGGGCTTCACCGCCTCGTGGATCTCGGCGCCCTTCGTTCCGGGGACGAAGAACGTGGCGCCGGGGCGCACCGACAGGTGGCGGACGTGGATGACGGGCAGGTTCTTTTCCCTGAACGTCTTGATTGCTGCGGCCGCTTTCTCCGCTGCCGCGTCCGCGCCCTCCAGCTCCATGGTGCCGCCGGGAAAGTAGTCGTTCTGGATGTCGATGATGAGCAGCGCGGTTGACTTATCCATGGTTTTTCTTCAGCTCCGACAGGGGAATGGATCCGGGAATCTCGAAGCGCTTTCGCCCGGGCTCGACCTCGGTGAGCGCCTCGACCTCGCGCAGGGTCTTCAGGCTGCGCTCGGAAAGCTTCTGGTAGAGGCGCAGGTTCTCCTTTTTCCAGCCGAGCTCCTCGGCCGAGAGCTCGCGCCTCACCTTGGCGGGAATGCCGGCGGCGAGCGTGCGCGGCGGAATGCGATCCTCGGCCTTGACGAAGGCGAGCGCCGCGACCATCGCCTCTTCGCCCACGACGGCGTTGTCGTTCACCACGGCGTTCATGCCGACGAGCGCCTCGCGCTCGATGACGCAGCCGTGCAGCACCGCGCCGTGGCCGATCGTGGCGCCCTCGCCCACCACGGTGTCCTTGCCCGGGAAGCCGTGCAGCATGCAGGTGTCCTGCACGTTGGCGCCCGCCTCGACCACGATGCGGCCGAAGTCGCCGCGCAGGCACGCGCCCGGCCCGATGTACGCGCCCTCGCCTACGATCACGTCGCCGATCAGCACGGCGCTCGGATGGACGAAGGCGCCGGGGCGGACGACCGGGACGACTCCGTCGAGCGCATAGACCTTGGGCATGCGGCGATTGTACTGGGAGCCGCCCCTCAACCCCCATAAGTCCATGCGAACGCCATAAGCATAGGACAAAACGTTTTAGGTTCCGGCTGGACTCGCCTGCGGCCGAGAGGCACCATCGAAGGCTTTCTTACGCATCAGGAGAGCGACTTGAAGGACCAGACCATCGCCGTACACGGCGGCTACGAGACCGAGCCCACCACCCGCTCCGTGGCGGCGCCGATCTACCAGACCGTCTCGTTCGAGTTCGAAAGCGCGCAGCACGGCGCCGACCTCTTCAACCTCGCCGTGCCGGGGAACATCTACACCCGCATCATGAACCCCACCTGCGACGTGCTCGAAAAGCGCGTCGCGATGCTCGAGGGCGGCGTGGCGTCGCTCGCGCTTTCGGCCGGCATGGCGGCGGTGCACTACGCCATCCTCAACCTCGCCGAGGCGGGCGACAACATCGTGAGCGTGCCGCAGCTCTATGGCGGCACCTACACGCTTTTCGCGCACATGCTGCCCAAGATGGGGATCGAGGTGCGCTTCGCCGCCGGCGACTCGCCGAAGGACGTCGAGAAGCTGATCGACGAGCGGACGAAAGCGGTGTTCTTCGAGTCGATCGGCAACCCGGCCGGCAACATCGTCGACATCGAGGCGATGACGAAGGTGGCGCGGAGCCGCGGCGTGGCGACCATCGTCGACAACACCGTGGCGACGCCGGTGCTGCTGAAGCCCATCGACTACGGGGCGGACATCGTCGTGCACGCGCTCACCAAGTACATGGGCGGGCACGGCACGACGCTCGGCGGTATCATCGTCGACTCGGGCAAGTTTCCGTGGGCCGAGCACAAGGCGCGCTATCCGCGCCTCTCCGAGCCCGAGCCCGCCTACCACGGCGTCGTGTACACCGAGGCGTTCGGGCCGGCGGCCTACATCGCCCGCGCGCGCACCGTGCCGCTTCGCAACACGGGCTCGGCGCTTGCGCCCTTCAACGCCTTCCTGCTCCTGCAGGGCATCGAGACGCTGCCGCTTCGCATGGAGCGCCACTGCGAGAACACGCAGCGCGTGGCCGAGTTCCTCAAGGCGCACAAGGGCGTGGAGTGGGTGAGCTACGCCGGCCTCGAGGACCACCCGCACCACAAGCTCGCGCGCAAGTACATGAAGGGCCGCGCCTCGGGCATCCTCACGTTCGGCGTCAAGGGCGGGTACGAGGCCGGCGTGAAGCTCTACGACGCGCTCAAGCTCTTCAAGCGCCTGGTGAACATCGGCGACGCCAAGTCGCTCGCCTGCCACCCGGCCTCCACCACGCACCGCCAGCTCACCGAGGAGGAGCAGCGCTCCGTCGGCGTCACCCCCGAGGCGATCCGCCTCTCGGTCGGCATCGAGGACATCGACGACATCCTCGCCGACCTCGACCAGGCCCTCGCCGCCGCCCGGTAAGGTTCTGAAGTACTACCAAGAAGAACTGAACCCGTAGGAACTGAACCCGCAGGAAAGGCTGACTACGTCGAAGAACTGAACCCGTAGGAAAGACTGACTACGTCGAAGAAGGGTTGAACTCGTCGCCCCCGCG
>CAYWSG010000068.1:0-15191 GCA_964461055.1 uncultured Enterobacteriaceae bacterium
CCTCGCGAGGGCGACGGCAACTTGGGTCCCCGCCTGCGCGGGGACGACTAGCTAGGCGCGTTCTGAGACGAGTTAGGCTTGTTCTGAGGGATTCGCAGATCGCGATTCGCGCAGCCAGGTGTTCCACAGGCGGCGCGCGGAATCGATCACTTCGCTTGCGGTGAGGCCGACGGGGCCGGTGCCGGAGGCGGCGAGGGCGTCGGCGGCGGCGCCGTGCAGGTGAACGCCGAGGACGAGGGAGCTTTCGCCGGAGAAGCGCTGGGCGAGGAGTGCGCCGAGGAGGCCCGAGAGCACGTCGCCCATGCCCGCGCTCGCCATGCCGGGATGGCCGCTCGCGTTCACGAACCAGTGGCCGTCGCGTGCGGCGATCACGCTGCCGTTGCCCTTGAGAACGGCGTGCGCGTTGAATCGCTTCGCGAGCGCCTGGGCGGCGGCGACGCGGTCGGCCTGGACCTCGGGCGTCGAGCGGCCGAGGAGCCGCGCCGCCTCGGCGGGATGCGGAGTCAGGAGCGTCTCGGCGCGCCGGCGAAGGCAGGCGCTGCGGAGATCGTCGCTCTCCGCGAGGATGTTGAGCGCATCGGCGTCGAGCACGCACGGGAGCTCGCTCGCGAGCGCCGCGCCGAGCAGCGTCTCGGCGTGTCCCGTCGTGCCGAGGCCCGGGCCGACGACGAGCGCGTCGAGGTCGAGCCCGAGCACCTCGTCGGCGTGCCGGACCATGAGCTCGGGCATGAGCGGGTCGAGCGGATGCTCCCTACCTAGAAACCCTACGTACACCCGGCCGGCGCCGAGCTTGAGCGCGGCGCGGCCGGCGAGGAGCGCCGCGCCCGTCATGCCGGGGGCGCCGCCCAGGATGCCGAGCGATCCGGCCTGCCCCTTGTGGAAGTTGCGCGGCCGCGGACGGAGGACCCCGGCGAAGAGGGCGGGGCTCGCCACCCAGGCGGAGGGCGGCACGAGCTTCTCCACGGCGAGCCCCAGCGTGTCGACGACGACTTCGCCGCAATGGTCGGGTCCGTCGAGCGTCAGCAGCCCGGGCTTGAGCGCGATGAACGTAAGGGTGTGCGTCGCGCGCACCGCGCAGCCGAGCACGCGGCCGGTGTCGGCCTGCAGGCCGCTTGGCACGTCGAGCGCGAGGACCGGGCAGCGCTGGCGGTTCACGTAGTCGACGAGGGCGGCGTAGTCGCCGGTCACCTCGCGGCCGAGGCCGATCCCGAAGAGGCCGTCGATCACGAGCGCCCAGTCGCGCGCCGGCGGAATTTCCTGCGGCCGGCTCGCCACGGTGACGCGAAAGAAGAGCTCCCTGAGCCGCTCGGCGGCGATGCGCGCGTCGCCGCCGTTGTCGCCGGGGCCGGCAAGCACGAGGACGTCCTTGGCGTCGGTGGGGGCGATGCGCGCGGCGAGCGCCGCGGCGGCCGCGCCTGCGCGCTCCATGAGCGGCGGCTGCGCGTCGCCCGCGGCGCGCTCGAGCTCGCGCACGCCGGCCGTCAGATAGAGCGGAGCAATCGCCACGCCGGAATTCTAGTCCCGGCGGGCTAGCGCGCGCCCCGCGCCGGGGGGTGTGGCGTCATGCCCGGTGCGAGAGCATTCGATCCGACGAGCTCGATCCCATAGCCCCGCCATGCCGCCCCACGCCCGTTCCGCCGCCTCCGTCGCCCGCGCCCTGGCGGGATCTCCCTGGGCGCTCGCCTGCTGGCTCGGCGTGGCCGGAGGCGCCCGGCGCAACGACGGACGCGCGCGCATCCTCATGCTGCATGGCACGCCGCGCTCCCGGGCGGACGCCCTCGAGCGCATGCTGCGCTACCTTCGCCGTCACTTCCACGTCGTGCCGCTCGCCGAGGTGGTGGCCGCGCTCGACGCCGGGCCTTCGGTCGAGCCGCGCTTCAGGCGCCACCTCGCGCTCACGTTCGACGACGGGCTCGCCAACAACGTCGAGGTGGCCTGGCCGCTCCTGCGCGCGCTCAACCTGCCCGCCACCTTCTTCATCTGTCCCGGGCTCGCGGAGCGGGAGCAGTGGCTCTGGAACCACGAAGCGCGCGAGCGGCTGCGGTCGCTTCCGGCAGGGGCGCGCGCCGAGCTTGCGCTCGAGCTCGGCGCTCCGCAGGACGTCGAAGGCCTCGTCGACTGGCTGAAGGCACAGGCGCTGCCGGCGCGCCGCCGGGCGGAGGCGCGCATCCGCGAAGCGACGCCGCGCTTCGCGCCGAGCGCCGCGCAGCGGCACGCGTTCGACGTCGCTGGCTGGGAGGCGCTCGAAACGCTCGACCCCGGGCTCGTCACGCTCGGCGCGCATACGCTTACGCACCCCATCCTCACGAGCCTCGCGCCGGAGGAGGCCGAGCGCGAGATCGTCGGCAGCCGGCGCGCGCTCGAGGCCCGGCTCGGCCGGCCGGCGCGCTTCTTCGCCTACCCGAACGGCAACGTCGACAGCGCCATCCACGCCTGCGTGCGCCGGCACTTCGACGCCGCCTTGAGCGTGGCCGAGGGCTTCGTGGAGCCCGGTTGCGACCCCTGCCTGCTGCCGCGCCTCAGCGCGCCGTGGAGCGTGCTGCGGCTCGCCCGGGTGCTGCATCGCGCGCCGGCGCCGGGCGCTCCCGCGGCCCTGCCTATGACTGCGTAGCGCCGATCACGAGGTCGGGCAGCCACGTCGCGATCTGCGGGAAGGCGACGACGATCGCGAGGGCGAGGAGCATCATGCAGAAGAACGGGATGGACGCGAGCGCGACGTAGTTGCTGTCGCGCCCGCTCATCGTCTGCAGCACGAAGAGATTGAAGCCGAGCGGCGGCGTGAGCTCGGCGATCTCCACCAGCAGCACGATGAAGATGCCGAACCAGATGAGGTCGAACCCGGCCGCCTCGATCATGGGGAGCACGATCGAGGTGGTGAGCACGATCATCGAGATGCCGTCGAGCGCGGTCCCGAGCACCAGGTAGACCACCGCGAGCACGGCGATCAGCGCGATAGGGCTCGCGTTGATGGAAGCCACCCATTCGGCCAGCGCGCGCGGGATGCCGGTGAAGGCCATGGCGGAGCTCAGGTAGGCGGCGCCCGCCAGGATGAAGAGGATCATGCAGGAAAGGCGGGTCGCGCCCATGAGGCTCGCCCAGAAATTGTTCCGGGTGAGCGAGCTGCTCCACCACGCGATGACGAGCGCCCCTAGCACGCCGAAGGCCGCCGCCTCCGTGGCGGTCGCGTAGCCGGTGAACATGACCCCCATCACGAAGGCGATGAGGAGGAGGCATGGAATGAGGTTCTTCGCCTTGCGGATGCGCTCCACGAAGGGCAGGTTGTCGACATGCCGCGGCGTCCTGTCCGGGTGGAGCAGGGCCCAGACCACGATGTACCCGGAGAAAAGCGCGACGAGCAGCGCGCCGGGAAGCACGCCCGCGATGAACATCTTGAGGATCGACACTTCCGCCGCCACCGCGTAGACGATCATGATGATCGAGGGCGGGATGAGGAGCCCCAGCGTGCCGGCGCCGCAGAGCGAGCCGAGGCAGGTCTTCTCGTCGTAGCCGCGCTTGATGAGCTCGGGAAGCGCCACCTTGGCGATCGTGGCGCAGGTGGCGGAGGATGAGCCTGAGACGGCGGCGAAGATGCCGCAGCCGAAGATGTTGACGTGCATGAGCCGTCCGGGCAGCCAGCCGAGCCACGGCGAAAGGCCCTCGAACATCTCGTCGGAGAGGCGGGTGCGGAAGAGGATCTCGCCCATCCACACGAAGAGCGGCAGCGCGGCGAGCGTCCAGGACGCGCTGGAGCCCCAGTACGCCTGGAAGAGGTTCACTTCCGGCGGGCTCGTGGTGAAGAACTGAAGCCCGGCCCAGGCCACCACGCTCATGGCGATGGCGATCCACACGCCGCCGGCGAGGAGGACGATGAGCAGCGCGAAGAGCACCGCGCCGATGGCGATGGCGCTCATGGCAAGGCCGCGCCGATGGCGCTCACAGCGACTCCGAGAAATCCTTGCGCAGGCGCCGGTCCTGCTCCGCCGCCTCGTAGGCCGGGGTGCCGCCGCGCAGCAGGACGATGAACTCGTCGAGCACGGCGACGAAGAGGATCACGGCGCCCGCCACGAACGTCGACTGCGGGATCCAGATCGGAATGAGGATGAGCCCCTGCGCCACCTCCTCGAACTTCCAGCTCTCGTAGACGAACCGCACCACGGCATAGACCATGTAGCCGACGCCCACGACCGTAAGGCCGAGGGCGGCGAGCGCCACGGCCCGGCGCGGCCGCGGCCGAAGGAGGTCGATCACCAGGCCGACGCGGACCAGCTCGCCGCGGCGGAACGTGTGACCGAGGGCAAGGAAGGCGGAAGCGGCGCAGAGCCACGCGACGATGTCATCGGCGCCGCGCAGCAGCAGGCCGAGCTCGCGCATGAGCGCCTGCGCGAGCATGACCGCCGCGATGGAGGCGAGGCACACCGCGGCGAGCGCCCCGCTCGCCGCGTAGAGGCCGTCGAGGAACCGCCGCAAGCGGCCTACCCGGTCCCGGGTCGGGATCTGGCGTCGACTACTTCGCCGACCGGTAGCGCTTGATGATGGTCTTGCCGGGCTCGCCCGCGCTCTTCAGCCATTCGCCGAGGATCTGCTCGCCCACCTTGGCGAAGGCCGTCTTCATCCGGGCGTCGGGCTCGTGCACCTGCATGCCGTTCTTGGCGAGCGTCGCGTTGGCTTCGCTCTGGCGCTCCTTCGACATGTCCCAGCCGCGCTTCTCCGCCGTGGCGGCCGCCTTGGTGAGCGCGCTCTGCTGGTCTTTCGGCAGGCGCGAGAAGGCGCGCTGGTTGACGACCACCACGTTCTTCGGGTGGAAGGCGTTGACGTTGTAGTAGTGGTTGACGAACTCCCAGGCCTTCGACGAGGTGCCGGTGGCCGACGAGGTGATCATGGCGTGCACCGCGCCCGTGGCGAACATCTGCGGGATCTCGGGCACCTGGATCACCGTCGGGCTCGCGCCGAGAAGCTCGGCGATGCGCGCCGTCATGGGGCTGTACGTGCGGAACTTGGTGCCCTTGAGGTCCTCGACGCTCTTCAGCGCCTCCTTGGTGTAGATGCCCTGGCCGGGCCAGGCCACCGAGTAGAGCAGCCGCAGCCCGCGCTTCTTCAGGCTCTTCTCGAGCTCCGGCTTCTGCGCCTGGTAGAACTTCCAGGCGTCGTCGTAGCCGGTCGCGACGAAGGGCACGTTGTCGGCGGCGAACACGGGATCCTCGTTGCCGAACTGGCCGAGCAGGAACTCGCCGATGTTCACCTGGCCCGTCGACACGGCGCGCAGGATGTCGGGGTGCTTGATGAGCGAGCCGGTGGAATGCACCTGGATCTCGAGCTTGCCGCCGGTCGCCTTCCGCACGTCCTCGACGAAGGCGCGGACGTTGCGGGTGTGGAACTCGCCGTCGCTGTAGGGCGTGGGCATGTCCCACTTGGTCTGGGCCTGCGCGGCGCCGCCGAGCGACATGGCGACGGTAGCAGCAGCTAGGAAGCTCTTGCGAAGCATGTCGATCCCCTGAAGGTGAGCTTGATGGAAAACATCTTAGCCTAGTTCCCTCGCGACAGCGCTGGCGAGGGCGAGGGAGGCCGTGAGCCCGGGGGACTCGATGCCGAAGAGGTGGACGAGGCCGGGCACGCCGTGGCTGCGGGGGCCCTGCACCTGGAAGTCGGGCGCCGGCGCGCCGGGGCCGGCGATCTTGGGACGGATGCCGGCGTAGCCCGGAAGGAGGGCGCCATCGGGCAGTCCCGGCCAGTAGCGCCGGATCGCGGCATAGAAGCGCCCGGCGCGGCCAGGGTCGACGTCGTACGCGATCCGGTCGACCCATTCGACGTCGGGCCCGAAGCGCGCCTGGCCGCCGAGGTCGAGCGTCACGTGCACGCCGAGGCCTCCGGGCTCGGGGACGGGATAGATGAGGCGCGAGAAAGGCGAGCGTCCCGCGAGCGAGTAATAGTTGCCCTTCGCATAGAACTCCGGCGGGGCGAGCGCGGCGTCGTAGCCTTCGAAGGTTCTCGCCACGCTCGGCGCGCGCAGGCCCGCGCTGTTCACGAGGAGGCGAGCGTGGATCGGCTCGCTTCCTTCCACGTGGATTTCGAATCCGTCCTTCACGACACGGGCTCGTTCCAGGCGACTGCGCAACGCCAGCATCGCGCCGTGGGCCTCGGCGTCGCCCAGGTAGGCGAGCATGAGGGCGTGGCTGTCCACGATGCCGGTCGAGGGCGAATGCAGGGCGGCGACGCAGTGCAGCGCCGGCTCCCAGGCGAGCGCCTGCTCCACGGGAATGAGGTCGACGTCGGCTACGCCGTTCGCGTGGGCTTTCGCACGGATACCCTCCAGGTCGGCGATCTGGCTCTCATGAGTGGCCACGATGAGCTTTCCGCATCTCCGGTGAGGCACGCCGTGGCTCTCGCAGTAGTCGTACAGAAGCTCCTTGCCCTGGACGCAGGACTGCGCCTTCAGCGACCCTTTCGGGTAGTAGATGCCGGCATGGATGACTTCGGAGTTCCGCGAGCTCGTGTGGGTGCCGATGGCCTCCTCGGCCTCGAGCACGACGACCTCGCGGCCCGCCATGGCCAGCTCGCGCGCCACGGCGAGGCCGACCACGCCCGCCCCGACCACGACCGCGTCAAGCTTTTCCACGCAGCAGCCACCGTTCGAAGAAGAACGCTCCGGCACCGGCCACGGCCGCCACGCTCGCGAGCGGGCGGGCCGTGCCGTCGTAGAGCTCCGCAAGCCCCGAGCTCACGAGCGCGCCGGCGGCGAAGCCCATGGCGCCGATCAGCGAGGACGCGTACCCCGCCGACTGCGGGAAGGGCGAGATCGCCGTCGCCATGCCGTTCGGAAGGACGATGGCGGTGCCGAAGAGGAAGGCCATGAAGGGCACCACGACCGCGGCCCAGTGCGCCGCGCCCGCCCAGGCGAGGAGCGCCGCCGACGCGCCGGCGGCGAGCATGAGCGCCGTGCCGAACTGGAGAAGCCGCCCGATGCCCAGGCGCCGCACGAGGCGGCTCGCCATCCAGGCGCCGACGATCTGCCCCACCATGACGGCGGCGAACATGAGGCCGAAGCCGAGGGTCGACACGCCGAGCCCGCGCACGAGCGTGTAGGACGAATGGGAGACCCATGCGAGCACGCCGACGTGCGCGCACAGCACGAGCAGGAACGGCGAGACGAAGCGCCGGTCCCCCAGGATGGCGGCGAAGGTGCGCCCGATCGCGAGCGGATGGATGGAGCGGCGCTCGGCCGGCGCCGTCTCGCGCAGCGGGCCGATGGCGGCGAGGAGCGCGGCGGCGGCGATCGCCATGCCGACGAAGACGGCGCGCCAGCCGGTCCAGCCGACGACCAGGGCGCCGGCGACCGGTGCGCACATCGGCACGAGGCTGAAGACGATCATCATGCGCGCGAGCAGGCGCGCCGCATCCTCGTGCGCGTACAGGTCGCGCACGATGGTCCGGCCTACGAGCGAGCCGCTCGACATGCCGAATCCCTGGGCGAGGCGCGCGGCGGAGATGGCGAGCGCGCTCGCGCTCGCCGCCGAGGCGATCGAGGCGGCGAGCATCACGCCGAGGCCCGTGTAGAGCACCGGCTTTCGGCCGAAGCGGTCGGCGAGCGGCCCCCAGACGATCTGGCCGGCGGCGATGCCGACGAAGTACATCGTGAGGGTGAGCTGCCCGGTGCTGACCGGCACCGCCAGGGCTTCGGTGAGCTCGGGCAGGGCGGGCACGAAGAAGTCGGTGCCGAGCGCGGGCAGCGCGATCAGCGCACCGAGCAGGATGGTGAACGGAAGGGACGACGCGTGGTGCTTCAAGTTAGGATCCGATTGTAATGGCTGAGAGCACTTCGACCGCCGCTCCATCGTCGCACGCGTCGGCGCCCGAGCATCCGGGCTGGCAGTTCTGGATCGACCGCGGCGGCACGTTCACCGACATCGTCGCCCGCCGCCCCGACGGCTCGGTGGCGACGCACAAGCTCCTTTCCGAAAACCCGGGCCGCTACCGCGACGCCGCGCTCGCCGGCATCCGGCACCTGCTCTCGCTCGCCGGGGACGAGCCCATCCCGGGCGAGCTCATCGAGGCGGTCAAGATGGGCACCACGGTGGCGACCAACGCGCTCCTCGAGCGCAAGGGCGAGCGCACGGCGCTCTTCATCACCCGCGGCTTCCGCGACGCGCTGCGCATCGCCTACCAGAACCGGCCGCGCATCTTCGACCGCCACATCGTCCTGCCCGAGATGCTGTACGAGAAGGTGTGGGAGGTGGCAGAGCGCGTCGGCGCGAGAGGCGAGGTGGTTCTGCCCCTGGACGTTCCCGGCGTCGAAAGGGACCTGAAAGCGGCCTTCGCCGAGGGCTACCGGTCCGTGGCCATCGTCTTCATGCACGGCTACCGCTACCCGGAGCACGAGAACAAGGTCGCCGGGATCGCGCGGAGGATCGGCTTCGCGCAGGTGTCCGTCTCGAGCGAGGTGAGCCCGCTCATGAAGCTCGTCGGGCGCGGCGACACCACGGTGGTCGACGCGTATCTCTCGCCCATCCTGCGCCGCTACGTGGAGCAGGTCGCCGGCGAGCTCGGCGGCGTGCGGCTCCTCTTCATGCAGTCGAACGGCGGCCTCACCGACGCGCGGCGCTTCCAGGGCAAGGACGCGATTCTCTCCGGCCCGGCCGGCGGCATCGTCGGCGCGGTGCGCACCGCGCTCATGGCCGGCTTCGAGCGCATCATCGGCTTCGACATGGGCGGCACGTCCACCGACGTGTCGCATTTCGCCGGGCGCGAGCTCGCCGAGCTCGAGCGCGAGTTCGAGACGCGCGTCGCGGGCGTGCGCATCCGGGCGCCCATGATGAGCATCCACACGGTGGCGGCGGGCGGCGGCTCGATCCTGCACTTCGACGGCGCGCGCTACCGCGTCGGCCCGGATTCGGCGGGGGCCAATCCCGGCCCGGCGTGCTACCGGCGCGGCGGCCCGCTCACCATCACCGACGCCAACGTCATGCTGGGCAAGATCCAGCCCTCGTATTTCCCGAAGGTCTTCGGGGCTCAAGGCAACGAGCCTCTGGACGCCCGGGTGGTGAAGGAGAAATTCGACGCCCTGTCCCGTGAGATCGGCGACGGCCGCTCTCCGGAGGAAGTCGCCGAGGGCTTCGTGCACATCGCGGTGGGCAACATGGCCAACGCGATCAAGCAGATCTCGGTGCAGCGGGGCCACGACGTCACGGCGTACACGCTCTGCTGCTTCGGCGGCGCGGCGGGCCAGCACGCCTGCCTGGTGGCCGACGCGCTCGGCATGAAGCGGGCGTTCATCCACCCGCACGCGGGCGTGCTCTCGGCCTACGGCATGGGGCTCGCCGACCAGATCGCCATGCGGCAGCAGTCGGTCGAGGCGCGGCTCGAGCCGGCGGCGCTCGCCCCGACCGGGGCGCTCCTCGATACGCTCGCCCAGGATGCGCGCGCCGACCTCGTAAGCCAGGGCGTGCGCCCCGCGTCGGTACGGATCGTCCGCCGGGCGCACCTCAAGTACGAGGGCACCGACACGGCGCTCGTCGTGGGCTTCGGCGCGCTCGAGGCGATGCGCGCCGAGTTCGAGGCCGCCTACCGCAAGCAGTTCAGCTTCCTCATGCCGGGCAAGGCGCTCGTCATCGAGGCGGTCTCCGTCGAGGCGATCGGCGGGGGCGAAAGCTTCGGCGAGGCGACGCACCCCCTCACCGAAGGCGCGCCGGCGCCGGTGGAGTCGGTACGGATCTTTACCGGCGGCGCATGGCACGCGGCGCCGCTCTTCCGGCGCGAGGACCTGCGGCCCGGCCATCGCATCGAGGGCCCGGCGATCGTCGCCGAGGCGAATGCCACGACCGTGGTCGAGCCCGAGTGGCGCGCGCTCGTGACGGCGCTCGACCATCTCGTGCTCGAGCGCACGCGGCCGCGCAAGGCCCGGGTGGCGATCGGCACCGAGGTCGACCCGGTGATGCTCGAAGTGTTCAACAACCTCTTCATGTCGATCGCCGAGCAGATGGGCTCGCGGCTGCAGAACACGGCCTACTCGGTGAACATCAAGGAGCGCCTCGACTTCTCCTGCGCGCTCTTCGACGCGCAGGGCAATCTCATCGCCAACGCGCCGCACATGCCCGTGCACCTCGGCTCGATGGGCGAGTCGGTGAAGACGGTGATCCGGCTGAACGAGGGCCGGATGAAGCCGGGCGACGTATACGTGCTGAACGCCCCCTACAACGGCGGCACGCACCTGCCCGATGTCACCGTGATCACCCCCGTCTGGGAAAAGGAAGGCGCGGACGCGGAGAACAACCGGATTCTTTTCTACGTCGGCAGCCGCGGCCATCACGCCGACATCGGCGGCATCACGCCCGGGTCGATGCCTTCCAGCTCGAAGGTGCTCGAGGAGGAGGGCGTGCTCATCGACAACTTCCTCCTCGTCGAGCAGGGGCGCTTCCGCGAGAAGGAGACGGTGGAGCTCCTGCGCTCGGGCCGCTATCCGGCGCGCAACGTCACCCAGAACGTCGCCGACCTGCAGGCGCAGGTGGCGGCGAACGAGAAAGGGGCGCAGGAGCTTCGCCGGATGGTGGACTACTTCGGCCTCGAGGTCGTGCACGCCTACATGAAGCACGTGCAGGACAACGCCGAGGCGTCGGTGCGCCGCGTCCTCGAGAAGATGAGCGACGTGCTCACCGACGGCGAGTTCGCGCTGCCGATGGATTGCGGCGCGACGCTGCGCGTCCGGGTCACCATCGGCGCCGACCGCAGGAGCGCCGTCATCGACTTCGCCGGCACCTCGGCCCAGCTTCCGAACAACTACAACGCGCCCTCCGCCGTCGCGATGGCCGCGGTGCTCTACGTCTTTCGCACGCTGGTGGACGAGGACATCCCGCTCAATGCCGGGTGCCTCAAGCCGCTGGAGGTGCGCATCCCGGAAGGCTGCATGCTGCGCCCGCGCTATCCGGCCGCCGTCGTGGCGGGGAACGTGGAGACCTCGCAGTGCGTCACCGAGGCCCTTTACGGCGCGCTCGGCGTGCAGGCGTCCGGCCAGGGGACGATGAACAACTTCACGTTCGGCAACGAGCGCTACCAGTACTACGAGACGGTCGCCGGGGGCTCGGGCGCGGGACCCGGCTACGACGGCGCCGATGTCGTGCAGACGCACATGACCAATTCGCGCCTCACCGACCCGGAAGTGCTCGAATGGCGCTACCCCGTGCGCCTCGAGAGCTTCGAGATCCGGCCGGGCTCCGGCGGGCGCGGCAAATGGCGCGGCGGCAATGGCGCGGTGCGGAAAGTGCGCTTCCTCGAGGCCATGACAGCCGCCATACTGTCGACGCACCGGGACTTCCGCCCGCACGGCATGGCGGGCGGCGAGCCGGGAGAGCCCGGGCGCAACTACGTGCTGCGGGCGGATGGCTCGAGGACCGAGCTCGGCGCGTTCGACGAGACGCAGATGGCGCCCGGCGACGTCTTTGTGGTGGAGTCGCCGGGGGGCGGGGGGTACGGCCCTCCGGGGTGAATATAAAATACGGACCTCAATAATGAATCCGACCGCGATCTACTCGAAGTCCGGTAAGGGGGTCCAGGAGGCTTCGGGGAAGACCAGCCACCTCGCGCGCGCCGACCGGGCAGTCCTCTCCGCCATCGACGGCCGCATGACCGCCAAGGAGGTGGCGGAGCGCGTCGGCCGCGCCTTCGACGCGAAATTCCAGAGCCTCATGGAGAAGCTGGAGAACGACGGCTTCATCCGTCAGGTCTCGAGCGGCACCCCCGCGCCGGCGCCCTCCGCCGGCAGGGCAGCCCCGGCGGGCGGGGGCGGGAAATCCGCCCCGTCGTCGTCGGGCGGCCTCGGCGAGGACCTCGATTTCACGATCGCCATGCCGGCCCCCACGCGGAGCGCGCCGCCCCCGCCACCGCCCCCTGCGGCGGCGATCGGCGGCGAGGCGGCGGCCAAGGCCCAGGCCGCCGCGTTCGCCCGGGCGCGCGAGGAAGCCGAGATCAAGGCGCAGAAGGAGCGCGAGCGGCTGAAGGCCGAGGCCGAGGCCAAGTTCCGCGCCGAGCAGGAGGCGAAGCTGCGCGCCGAAGCCGAGCGCCGGGCGAAGTCGGAGTCCGAGGCGAAGCTCAAGGCCGAGGCGGAGGCAAAGGTAAAGGCCGCCCGCGAGGCGGCGCTTCGCGCCGCGGCCGAGGCCAAGGCGCAGGCCGAAGCCGAGCGCAAGGCGCGCGAAGAGGCCGAGCGCAAGGCGATGGAAGAAGCCGAGCGGGTGCGCCGCGAGGCGGAGGAATTGCGCCAGCGGCTCGAGGCCGAACGCAAGGCCCGCGAGGAAGCCGAGCGCAAGGCGAAGGAAGAGGCCGAGCGCGTGCGCAAGGAGGCGGAAGAGCGCGCGCGGCGCGAAGCCGAGGAGAAGGCACGGCGCGAGGCCGAAGAGAAGGCGCGGCGCGAAGCCGAGGAGAAGGCGAGGCGCGAGGCGGAGGAGAAGGCGCGGCGCGAAGCCGAGGAAAAGGCGCGGCGGGAAGCGGAGGAGAAGGCGCGGCGCGAAGCCGAGGAGCTGCGCCAGCGGCTCGAGGCCGAGCGCAAGGCACGCGAGGAAGCCGAGCGCAGGGCGAAGGAAGAGGCCGAGCGCGCGCGCCAGGAAGCCGAGCGCGTGCGCGCCGAGGCGGAAGCCAGGGCACGTGAAGAGGCGGAGCGCGCGCGCCAGGAGGCCGAGGCGAAGGCGCGCGAGGAGGCCGAGCAGGCGCGCCGCGAGGCCGAGGCGCTGCGCGAGCGGCTGGAGGAAGAGCGCCGCAGCCGCGAGCAGGAAGAAGCGGCGAGGCAGGAAAGGGCGCGCCAGGAAAAGGAAGCGGCCGAGCGGGAGGCGGCGGAGCGCGATGCGGCGGAGAAGGAGGAGGCCCGCCGGCGGGAGAAGGAAGAGGCCGAGCGGCGCTCGCGCGAAGAGAAGGAGCGCAAGGAAGCCGAACGCCGCGCCCGTGAAGAGGAGAAGCGGGCGAAGAAGGAGGAAGAGCGCCGCCGCAAGGAAGAGCAGGCGCGCCGCGAGCGCGAAGAAGAAGAGCGCGCCGAGCGGGAGATCAAGGAGAAGCTCGAGCGCGAGAAGCGGGAAAGGGAAGAGCGCTCGCGCCGCGAGCAGGAGAAGGAAAGGGAGAAGGAGAAGGAAAAGGAGAAGGCGACCGCCGCCGTCGACGAGGACGACGACATCGTCGTCACCGACGAGGACCTCGACTTCGACGACGTCAAGCGGGACCAGGCGGTCCTCAGCAAGGACGCACGGCGCTCCGAGAAGGAGCGCGCGAAGCGCGAGAAGCAGGCGCGCCGCGAGGCGCAGCGCGAGGCCGCCCGGCGCGCCAAGGAAGAGAAGCGCAAGGAAAAGGAGCGCGCGGTCCAGGCTGCGGCGCCGGCCGCCGCGCCCGTCTACCGGCCGATCCGGCGCCGGCGCAGCTGGGGCAAGCCGATCGCGCTCACGCTCTTCGTGCTGCTCGCCGCCGGCATCGGCGCGCTGCACGTCATGCCGCTCTCGACGGGGCAGTACGAGCGGCTCGCGAGCCAGGCCCTCGGCAAGCCGGTGAAAATCGGCTCGGGCCGCATCTCGCTGTACAAGGGCGTGGAGCTCATCTTCAAGGACGTCGCCGCGGGCGAGCTGACGATCCCGACGGTGCGGGCCTATCCCGAGCTCGGCTCGCTCTTCGGCGGCGAGAAGGCCTTCTCGAGCCTGGTGCTCGAGGGCGCGACGGTGCCGCAGCAGGCGCTCGGCGCGCTCTTCGACGGGCGGCTCAAGGCGAGCGGCTTCTCGGTGCGCGAGCTTCGCGCCACGGGGCTCAAGCTCGCCGGTCCGGTCCGGCTGCCGGAGCTCGACGCGGAGATCGAGCTCGCGCAGGATGGGACGGTGAGCGCGACCCGGGTGCGCGGCGACAACGGGCTGCAGGGCAGCCTCCTGCCGAAGGACGGCACGCTGCAGGTCGATGTCGTCGCCGACAGCTTCCCCGTGCCCATCTTCAAGGAGGTTTGGCTGAGCGGCTTCGCCATGAAAGGCGTCGCGACGCGCGACGGCATGCGCATCCAGGAATGGGGCGGCGGCACGCTCGACGGCGGGGTCTCGGGCACGGCCAGCGTGCGCTGGGGCGACACCTGGCAGATCGACGGCGTGGTGACCGTGCGCGGCATCAACGCCGCCGTGTTCGCCCCCGCGCTCCTCTCCGAGGGGCGGGCGGAGGGCACCGCGAAGTTCTTCCTCAACGATCCCGATCCGATGAACTTCCTCGCGAGCGGCCGCCTGGAAGGCGACTTCTCCGTGCACAAGGGGGTCCTGGGAAGCTTCGATCTGTCGCGCGCCATCCAGACCGGCGGCCGCCAGGCCGAAGGCCGCACGCCGTTCACCGGCATGAGCGGCCGCGGCGTGTTCGATCGCGGCGCGGTGTCGCTGCGCAACGTCTCGTTCGGCGCGGGCGCGATGAGCGCCGGCGCGAGCGCGGACATCACCGCCGACGGCAAGCTCACGGGGCGCATCGTCGCCGACGTGACCACCTCGTCGCAGACGCTCCGCGCGACCGTCGTGCTCGGCGGGACAGTGAGGGATCCGCAGGTCAGAAACTAGTGCCCGAGATCCTGGAGCTCCGCGGCCCCGCCGCCCTGCCGGCGTCCCGGCTCGCGAAGCTGCTTTCCTCCCTGCAGAAGGCCGTTCCCGGCATTCGTGGCGTCGAGGCCGAATATCGCCACTTCGTCGAGTGGGACGGCGTGCCGGGCGCGGCCGAGCGCGAGCGCCTCGAGCAGCTCCTCGCGTACGGTCCGCAGCCTGCGGAGAAGCGGCGCAAGAGCGTTACGCCCCTCCTCGTCGTTCCGCGCCTCGGCACGCTCTCGCCGTGGTCCTCGAAGGCGACGGACATCGCGCGAAACTGCGGCCTCGCGGGCGTGCGGCGCATCGAGCGCGGCACGCTCTATCTCGTCGAGAAGCGGGGCGCGCTCGACGTGCCGGCGATCGCGCCGCTCCTGCACGACCGCATGACCGAGACGCTGCTCGCCTCGCCGGAAGAGGCGGCGCGGCTCTTCGAGCACGTCCCGCCGCGGCCGCTCGGCACGGTGCCGCTCGGGGAGCTGCGCGAGGCGAACGTGCGGCTCGGCCTCGCGCTCGCCGAGGACGAGATCGCCTATCTCGAGGACGCCTACCGCCGGCTCGGGCGCGACCCCACCGATGCGGAGCTCACCATGTTCGCGCAGGCGAACTCCGAGCACTGCCGGCACAAGATCTTCA
>CAYWSG010000069.1:0-2597 GCA_964461055.1 uncultured Enterobacteriaceae bacterium
AGCAAGTCGCCCCCGCGCAGGCGGGGGCCCATTTTTCTCTTAAAAATGGGTTCCCGCCTTCGCGGGAACGACGGCAGGGCGGCCTTCGGTTCCCGCCTTCGCGGGAACGACGGCAGGGCGCTCGTTGAACGGCTCAGGAAAGGGCGAGCGTCAGGCGGGCGACGAGGCCGCCGCCGTCGCGGTTGGCGAGCTCGAGCGAGCCGCCATGGGCGCGCGCGACGCGCTCGACGATGGCGAGGCCGAGTCCCGAGCCGCCGGGGCCCGAGCGCGCGGAGTCGAGCCGGGTAAAGGGCCGCTTGAGGCGCTCGGCGTCCTGGGGCGGAATGCCCGGTCCCCGGTCGAGCACCTCGAGGCGCACGTGGCGGCCCGCCGGAGCGCAACGGATCTCGATGGGCTCGCCGGCGTAGCGCAGCGCGTTGTCGACGAGGTTCGCGACGGCGCGGCGCACGCCCACGCGCGCGAACGCGAAGGGCGGCACCGGCTCATCGCTCAGCGACACCTTCTTTCCCAGGCGAGCGTAGTGCCCGCAGAGATCCTCGAGCAGCGCATTGAGGTCGCCCACGGTCTTGCTCTCGGACTCGCCGCGCGCATAGTCGAGGAACTGGCCGATGACGCCGTCGATCTCCTCGATGTCGGCGACCATGGCGTCGCTCGAGCCCTCGCCGGGCAGCGCCATCTCGACCGCGAGGCGCAGGCGCGAAAGCGGCGTGCGCAGGTCGTGCGAGATTCCGGCGAGCACCATGGCCCGCTCGCGCTCCAGGCTCGCGAGGTCGCTCGCCATCCGGTTGAACGCCGACGCGAGCGCGCGCAGCTCCCGCACGCCCCGCTCCGGGATCGGCTCGTGCGCTTCGCCGCGACCGAGGCGATCGGCCGCCCGGGTGAGGCGCGCGAGGGGCCGCGCGATGCGCGAGGCGATCAGCCAGGCGCCGGCGAGCGCGAGGGCGAGGAGCGCCGCGCCCCAGCCGATCCAGCGAAAGCCGAGGGCGAGCCGGAAGCGCTCGGCCGGGAGCATCGCCCAGTACTCGTCGACGTCGATGAAGAAGCTCACCCAGAAGCCTTCCTCTCCGTCGCGCGAGCGGGCGAAGCGCGTGTCGCCGCCGAGCTCGGCGCGCACCTGCGCCTTCACGCGCTCGAGCAGCGGATCGTCGGGCAGGGGCTCGAGCTTCTCGCTCGCCGTGGCGGGATAGACGCGCAGCCCCTCCATGTCGTTGAGGTCGATGAGGAGCTGGCGGCGCCGGTAGGGGTCGGCGCTCACGAGCGCCGCCCGCGTGAGGTTCACGGCGCTCACGGTCTGCTGCGCGAGCTCGCGCGAGCGCGGCTCGCGCTCGTACATCCGGTAGATCTGGAAGGAGGCGAGGACCGCCGTGACGATCAGCAGCGCGATCAGCAGGAACGACCGGGCGAAGAGGCTCACGGCGCCGGGGCGTCAGGCCTTGTCCGGGACGAACACGTACCCGAAGCCCCACACCGTCTGGATGTGGCGCGGGTGCGAGGGATCCTCCTCCACGAGCTTGCGAAGGCGCGAGATCTGCACGTCGATCGAGCGGTCGAACACCTCGTACTCCCGGCCGCGCGCGAGCTCCATCAGCTTGTCGCGCGAAAGCGGCTGGCGCGGGTGCTGCACGAGCACCTTCAGCACCGAGAATTCGCCGGTAGTGAGGGAGACGGGCTTGCCGTTCTTCGTCAGCGTGCGGGTCGCGAGGTTGAGCGAGAACGGGCCGAAGTCGAACACCTCGCCCCTCGCCGAGGGCGCCCCGGGCGGCCCGACGGGCGCCCGGCGCCGCAGGACGGCGTTGATCCGGGCGAGGAGCTCGCGCGGATTGAACGGCTTGGGCAGGTAGTCGTCGGCGCCCATCTCGAGCCCGACGATGCGATCGACGTCGTCGCCCTTCGCGGTGAGCATGATGATCGACACGGCGCTCGCGCCCGTACCGCCCTGGGCGCGCAGGCGACGGCAGATCGCCAGGCCGTCCTCGCCGGGCAGCATGAGGTCGAGCACGATGGCGTCGTAGCGCTCGCGCAGCAGCTGGCGGTCCATGGCGGCGCCGTCGGCCACCGCCTTCACCTCGAAGCCCTCGCCGCCCAGGTAGCGCACCAATAGGTCGCGCAGGCGCTGGTCGTCGTCGACGACGAGGATGCGGGTCTTCAGCTCGGCCATGGACGAAAGATAAGCGAGAAATGCGATGCCGGCGCGGCGGGAATCGGGACGCGCCGGGGATCAGGGTAACCAATTGTTACACCGCCGTTATACCGCCGGCCCGCCGGCTTGCGTACCATGCACGGCGTGACACAGCTCCTGCGCCGCTGCCTCGTTGCCGCCCTCCTTGCCGCCGCGGCGCCCGCCCTCGTCCTCGTGCCTTCGGGCGAGGCGCAGGCCCAGCGCGACCGGCGCGAGCGCATGGAGCGCCCGCAGCGCTTCTACGCGCCCTCGCATCTCAGCCGCGACGAGCGCCAGCAGCTGCGCGAGGACGTCGAGTCGGCGCAGCGCGACTACGATCGGCGCGAGGCGTATCGCGGCCAGCGGCTCGGTCCGGAGGAGCGCGAGAAGCTCCGCCAGGACATCCAGGACGCCAACCGGCAGCTTCGCCGGCGGTAGA
>CAYWSG010000069.1:2697-15152 GCA_964461055.1 uncultured Enterobacteriaceae bacterium
CGGCGAATAGAACGCGTAGGCGTTCTTGCCCGACTGCTTCGCCTGGTACATCGCGGCGTCGGCCCGGCGGATGAGCGCCCCGGCGTCGCCGCCGTGGTCCGGAAAGAGGGCGATGCCGATGCTGCCGCTCACCTGAGCGGAAGCTTCGCCGAGATCCACGGGCCGCGCGAGCTCGGCGAGGAGCTTGCGCGCCACCGCCTCGATCGCGCTCGGCTCGGCGAGATCCTCGAGCACGGCGAAGAACTCGTCGCCGCCCAGCCGCGCGACGAGGTCGCTCGCGCGCAGGCTGGATCGCAGGCGGCGCGCGATCTCGATCAGGAAGCGGTCGCCCATGGCATGGCCGTGCGCGTCGTTCACCTCCTTGAAGCCGTCGAGGTCGATGAAGAAGGCGGCGAGGCGGCCGCCCCGCCGGCGCGCCCGCTCGACCGCCTGGTCGAAGGCGGGCGCGAGGCTCGTGCGGTTGGCGAGGCCGGTGAGCGGGTCGCTGTAGGCGAGCTGAATGACCTGCTCGCGCGCCTGCACGAGCTCGGTGATCTCGCGGCCGACGCCCCGGTAGCCGACGAAGCGTCCCTCCCTGAACCGCGGCTCTCCGCTCACGACGTAGTAGCGCGAGCCGCCGCTCGCGCGCGGGCGGCCGAACTCGAAATCGCGGAACGGCTGGTGCGCATCGACGGTGGCGCGTAGCCGCGCCCAGCCCGCCTCGTCGGGCGAGGTCGAAGGCAGGTCCCAGGCGTGCCGGCCGAGCAGCTCGCCCTGCGTGACGAGGTTCTTGCCCTGCACGAGCTCGACGAAGCGGTGGTCTTCGTCGGTCTCCCAGTAGAAGTCGGAGGAAAGCTGGGTAAGGCTGCGGAAGCGCTCCTCGCTCTCGCGCAGCGCCGCCTCGGCGCCCTTGCGGCGCAGGAACTGGCCGAGCTGGCGTCCGATGATGCCGGAAGCCTGGAGCAGGCGCGGGTCCGGCTCGCGCAGGCTGAGGCTCCAGAAGACGAGCACGCCGAGCCGCCGCCCGGCGCTCGTCGCCGCGAAGGCGAAGGCGCCGTGCAGGCCGCAGCTCCTGGAGAGCGAAGAGGCGAGCACGCGCGGGTCGTTGCCGGCATCGATGGTCCAGACCGGCTCGCCGGTCTCGAGGACGGCGCCCGCGAGTCCCTCGCCGGGTCGAAACGTCATGGCGCGGCAGGCCTCGACGAAGCGCTCGACCTGCGGATCGGGCTCGGACCACGCCGCCTGGAACTGCAGCCGCGTCGCGCGCTCGTCGAGGCCGAAATAGCAGCCGCAGGACCAGCCTTCGCTCTGGCAGATTGCGCGCAGCACCGCTCGCAGCCCCTCGACGGCGTCCTCGGCGTCCGAGAGCGCACGGGCCACCTGGTGCTCGAGGCGCAGGAGCTGCTCCGCGCGCTTCTCCGCGGTGATCTCCCGGCCCACGCCCCGGTAGCCGACGAACCGGCCGTTTGCCGCGTACACCGGCTCGCCGCTCACGCGAAGATAGCGCGTGCTGCCGTCGCGTTGCGTGCGCCACATCAGCACGTCGTGGTAGGGCAGGCGGGCGGCGAGGAGCTTGCGGTGGGCGTCCCAGCCGCCTTCGACGTGCAGGCCGGACTCCCACCGGCGCGCGCCGATCAGCCGCGCGCGCAGCTCCGGATCGCCGCCGGCCACGCGGCGGCCTTCCAGCCGCGTGAAGCGGAACTCGGCGTCCTGCTCCCAGTACCAGTCCGAGGAGAGATTGGTGAGGCTGCGAAAGCGCGCCTCGCTCTCGCGCAGCGCGCGCATCGTTCCCCCGTCTTTCCTTCCCTTGCCGCCTTGACTGCGTCTTTTCGCCACTACGACCTCCCGAATCCAATGTAATGGCCGGTCGGGGGAGCGTCCATACGCGTGCGGCCAGGCGCTGCAAAGTGCATCACGCCGGTAACTTCCTGTAACGCGTATTCGGGTTGCAAAGCGTCCCATCGGGGCACCGCGGCGCGCGCTGTCCTTCTCTTGCACATGTGTCAGGAGGTGTTGCGGACGCGCCACGCAACCGCTGATGATCCGAATTCTGTCTTCGCGCTAGGCTGACCGGCGGGTCGACGGTGGCGCGCACGCGGCCGACACTGGGCTTTCCTAACTGCACCAAGGGGCCCGACATGGCTGGAAGAACTTTCTATGGCCGTAGCAGCGCGGAGCGCATCCATGGCACGTCGTACGACGATTTCCTGCGTGGCGGCGGCGGCAACGACGTCATTTTCGGCCACGGCGGAAACGACACGCTGTACGGCGACCGGGGCAACGACCGGCTGGAGGGCGGCGGCGGAAACGACACGCTCTACGGCGGCGCGGGAGACGACTGGCTCTTCGGCGGCGATGGCGACGACTATTTCGTCACGCAGTCGGGCAACGACACGGTCGACGGCGGCGCGGGCATCGACACGCAACGCCTTCTCTTCGGCACCGCCGGCGCCAACATCGAGATCGTGATCGCGAGCGACTACTCGGCCGATGCGGGCGGCGGCGTCACCGGCAATGCGCTCGACAACGTCATCCACGACGAAGGGCCGGGAAACCTGTACATGGACGGCGCGGAAGGAAACGACACGCTCTACGGCGGAAACGGCTCGAACTACTTCTCGTTCTCCGGCGCGTATGGCAACGATGTGGCGAGCGGCGGCGGAGGCATGGACTGGCTCCTCTTTGGCGCGGCGGGCGCCGTGAGCATCGATTTCGCGGCCGGCACGGCCACCGGCGGCGCCGGAAGCGTGCAGTTCTCCGGCATCGAGGCGGTGGAAGGCAGCCTAGAGGACGATCACATCGTGACGGGCGACGGCGGGGTCTGGGTCTATGCCAACGGCGGAAACGACACCGTGATCGGCGGCGCAGGCGATGACGTGATCGCCGGCGATGCGGCATTCGGCCATCCGAGCGACGAGGCCGGCGACGACTGGCTTTTCGGCGGCGCGGGCCGGGACGAGCTTGCCGGCGGCGACGGCGCCGACTCGTTCGTTTTCGCGTCGGCCGGCGAGGCCGATGCGGACCTCGTGCAGGACTTCGCTTCGGGCACCGACTGGCTGGTCTTCGACGATGCCTTCTTCGCGGCCATCGGCCCGGCGGGCGGCTTCGCCGCGGACGACCCGCGCTTCTTCGCCGCGGCCGGCGCGAGCGCCGCGCAGGACGCCGCCGACCGGGTGATCTACGACATGACGGGCGGCGAGCTCTACTACGATCCCGACGGCAGCGGCGGGGCGGGCGCACTGATCGTCGCTACACTCGATGGAGCGCCCGCGGTCGCCGCCTCGGATTTCGTGGTGGTGTAGTGCCTAGGAGGCCGCCGCTGGCGCGGCGCGCGAGCGCTCGCGGGCGAAGAGGTAGAGGCCGCTCCCGATGACGATCGCCGCCCCGGTCCACACGGCCGGGTGCGGCACGTCGCCGAAGACGAGGTAGCCGAGGGCCGCCATGTAGAAGACCTGCTGGTAGAGGAACGGCGCGACGATCGAGGCCGGCGCGTAGCGGTGGGCGAGCGTGAGGCAGTGGTGGCCGAGACCGCCGAAAATCCCGAGCAGGCAGGCGATCGTCCATTCGAGCCAGCCGCTCGGCCATTGCCAGGCGGCGAGCGCGAAGGGCGTCAGGCCGATCGCCGCGCCCAGCGCGGGCAGGTACTGGATGGTCTCCGGCGTGTCGTAGGCGGCGAGGTGCCGCGTGGTCATGTTGAACGCGGCGTAGAGGAAGGCGTTGGCGATCGCGAGCAGCATCGCCGGATGAAAGTCGGCGGTGCCCGGCCGCACGATGAGGAGCACGCCGGCGAACCCGGTCAGGATCGCGATCCAGCGCCCGGGGTCGAGCTTCTCGCCGAGCAGGCGCGCGGCGAGCACCGCCGTGATGAGCGGCACGGCGAAGAAAATCGATGCGGTGACCGTGAGCTGCAGGTACTGCAGCGCGAGGAAGTTCAGGCCGGTCATGGTCATGAACATGAGCGCGCGCAGCAGGTGCAGGCGCAGGTGCCTCGTGCGCACGAGCGCGCGCCCGTGCAGCGGCGCGAGGAGCACCGTCGCGAAGAGCACGTGCGTGACGAAGCGCAGCCACACCACCATGAAGAGCGGCAGCGACAGCACGAGCCACTTCGCGCTCGTGTCGAGGAGCGAGAAGAGCAGGAACGCCGCCGAGGCGAACCCGATGCCGATCAGGCGGTTGCGGGCGCTGTCGGCGTGGAGCAAGCGGGCTCGGCGGGTTGCCCGGGGAGGGCCGGCAGGCGAGTAGGGTGCTGCTGCTACAAGGCCTGCAGGACCGCGTCGGTCACGTCGCGCGTGCGCGCCGTGCCGCCGAGGTCCGGGGTGAAAATCTTCTTCGCCGTCACGGCCTCGATGGCCTTCATCAGGCGGGACGCCGCCCGCGCCTCGCCGAGATGCTCGAGCATCATCGACGCGGTCCAGAAGGTCGCGATCGGGTTGGCGACGCCCTTTCCGGTGATGTCGAAGGCCGAGCCGTGGATCGGCTCGAACATCGACGGAAAGGCGCGCGCGGGGTTGAGGTTCGCCGTGGGCGCGATGCCGAGGGATCCGGAGAGGGCGGCCGCGAGGTCCGAAAGGATGTCGGCGTGCAGGTTGGAAGCCACGATCACGTCGAGCGAGGCGGGCTTGAGGACCATCACGGTCGTGACCGCGTCGACGAGCACCCGCTGGGTCTTCACGTCGGGGAAGTCCTTGGCGACCTCGCCGAAGACCTCGTCCCAGAGCACCATGCCATGGCGCTGCGCGTTCGACTTCGTGACGAGGGTGAGGTGCTTGCGCGGGCGCTTGCGGGCAAGCTCGAACGCGAACCGGTGGATGCGCTCGACGCCCTTGCGCGTGAACACCGAGGTTTCAGTGGCCACTTCTTCCGGCAGCCCGGCGTGAACGCGCCCGCCCGAGCCCGAATATTCGCCTTCGGTGTTCTCGCGGACGATGATCCAGTCGATGTCCTCGGCGTTTTTCATCTTCGATGACACGCCCGGAAGGACCCGGGAAGGCCTTACGTTTGCGTACTGGTCGAAGCCCTGGCAGATGGGAAGGCGAAGGCCCCAGAGGGAGACGTGGTCCGGCACGTCGGGAGCGCCCACCGCGCCGAAGAAGATGGCATCGAAGCCCTTCAGCTTCGCGAGCCCGCCTTCGGGGATGTAGGCGCCGGTCTTCTTGTAGCGCTCCGAGCTCCAGTCAAAGGACTCGAACTGCAGGGCGAAGCCTTCGCTCTTCGCCAGCGCCTCGAGCACTTCGATGCCCGCCGGAATGACTTCCCTGCCGATCCCGTCGCCCGGGATGGCGGCGATCCTGTAGGTCTTCACAACGCTCGCTCTTCGCCGCTTCTGCCTTAGGCGGCCTTCTTGGCGGCGCTGCGCACGGCCTCGGCGACGGCGGCGCCGACTTCCGAGGTGCTCGCCTTGCCCTTCATGTCGGGCGTGTGGGGACCTTCGACGATCACGCGCTCGATGCCGCGCACGACCTCGGCCGCCGCGGCGGCGTGCCCCAGGTGCTCGAGCATGAGCGCCCCGGACCAGATGGCGGCGATGGGGTTGGCGATCTTCTTCCCGGCGATGTCGGGCGCCGAGCCGTGCACCGGCTCGAAGATGGAGGGCGCCGTGCGCTCGGGATTGATGTTGCCCGAGGCGGCGATGCCGATCGTGCCGGCGGTGGCAGGCCCCAGGTCGGAGAGGATGTCGCCGAAGAGGTTGGAGGCCACCACGACGTCGAAGCGGTCGGGATTGAGGACCATCTGGATGGTCAGGCCGTCGACGTGGTACTGGTCGGCCTTCACGTCCGGGTAGTGCTTCTGCATCTCGGCGAAGCGCTCGTCCCAGTACGGCATGGTGATCGTGATGCCGTTCGACTTGGTGCAGGAGGTGACGTGCTTGCGGCGCGTGCGCGCGAGCTCGAACGCGTACTTCATGATGCGGTCGACGCCCTTGCGCGTGAAGATGGCCTGCTGCATGGCCGCCTCGTGCTCGGTGCCTTCGAAGATGCGTCCGCCGACGTTGCCGTACTCGCCTTCGGTGTTCTCGCGGACCACGACGTAGTCGATGTCGCCGGCCTTGCGGCCGGCGAGCGGGGAGGGCAGGCCCTCGAAGAGGCGCACCGGCCGCAGGTTCACGTACAGGTCGAACCAGCGCCGGAAGTTGATGAGCAGCCCCCAGGCCGAGACGTGATCGGGCACGATGGCCGGGTTGCCGACCGCGCCGAAATAGACGGCGTCGAACTTGCGCAGGATGTCCGGCGCGTCGTCGGGGCACATGCGGCCGTGCGTCTTGTACCAGTCGCAGCTCCAGTCGAACTCCTTCCACTGGAAGCGCACGCCGTGCCGGGCGCCGGCGGCCTCGAGGACGCGGATGCCTTCGGGAATGACTTCGCGGCCGATGCCGTCGCCGGGGATGACTGCTATGCGGTGTTCTTTCATGGGGGAAATTCTAGCAGGCATAAAATCGGGCCATGCGCGTCGCAGCGATCGAGACCTCCGGCGACTGGTGCTCCGCGGCGCTCTGGACGGGCGGCGAGGTCGCGGCCCTCGAGCGCCGGGCGCCCAACCGCCACTCCGAGCTCGCGCTGCCGATGCTCGAGCGCCTGCTCGCCGCCGCCGGCCTGTCCGCCGCGGCGCTCGACGCCGTCGCCTTCGGCGCGGGCCCCGGCTCGTTCACGGGCCTTCGCATCGCCTGCGGGCTCGCGCAGGGCCTTGCGCTCGCCCGCGAGCTTCCGGTGCTCGGCATCTCGAGCTTCGAGGCGATCGCCGAGGAATCCGGCGCCGGCCGCGTCGTCGTCTGCATCGATGCCCGCATGAAGGAGGTCTACTACGCGGCGCTCGAGCGCGACGAGCGCGGAAGGTGGCGGGAAGTCGTCCCGGCGCAGTGCGTGAGCCCGGACCAGGCGCCGCCGCCGCCGGGCGAGGACTGGGTCGGCTGCGGCAGCGGCTTCGCCGCCTATCCCGACTTCCTTTCCCGCCACGTCGGGCTGAGAGTGCCGCAGGCCCACGCGAGCGCCGCGGCCGTCGCCTCGCTCGCCGGGCCGCGCCTCGCGGCCGGCGAAGGCGTCGACGCGGCCCTCGCCCTTCCCACGTACCTGCGCGACAAGGTGGCCTTCACGCAGCGCGAGCTGCAGGCGAGAAGCGCATGAGCGCGGTCCCGAAGCCGGCCCCCGTCTTCGCCTCCATGGGCGAGCCCGACCTCGACGAGGTGGTCGCTATCGAGCGGGTGATCTACACGCATCCGTGGACGCGCGGCAACTTCGCCGATTCGCTTCGCGCCCGCTACGACTGCCGCACGATGAGGATCGCCGGCGAGCTGGTCGGCTACTTCGTGCTCATGGTCGGCGCCGACGAGGCGCATCTCCTCAATCTCTCCATCGCCGCTTCGCACCACCGGCGCGGCTACGGCACGGCGCTTCTCGGCGAGGCGATCGCCACCGCGCGCGCGCATGGGGCGCACCGCATCTTCCTCGAGGTCCGGCCGAGCAACGGCGCCGCGCAGGCGCTCTACGAGCGCTTCGGCTTCCGGGAGATCGGCGTGCGCCGCGGCTACTATCCCGCCCATGGCGGGCGAGAGGACGCGCTCGTCCTCAGCCTGGATCTCGCATGAGCCGCCGCACCCGCATCCTCGCCGAGATGGGCCTCACGCCCATCTGGCGCCTGAGAAATGCGGTGTCTCCCCCTGAGGAAAGCCCTGAAAGGCCCGTCCCTTCCGGCTGGGTGGAGCTGAAGCAGGCGGTTTCGACGTGCACGGCGTGCGACCTGCACAAGTCGCGCACCCAGACCGTCTTCGGCGTGGGCGACGAGAAGGCGGAATGGATGCTCGTGGGCGAGGCGCCGGGAGCGGAAGAGGACCGCCTCGGCGAGCCGTTCGTCGGCCAGGCCGGCCGGCTCCTCGACAACATGCTCGCCGCCATCGGCCTCGCCCGCGGGCGCAACGTCTACATCGCCAACGTCCTCAAGTGCCGGCCTCCGGGCAACCGCAATCCGCAGCCCGAAGAGGTCGCGAAATGCAGCCCGTTCCTGGTCAGGCAGATCGAGCTCATCCAGCCGAAGCTCATCGTGGCGATGGGCCGCTCCGCGGCCCAGACGCTGCTTGCCACCGACGCCTCCATCGCGAGCCTGCGCGGGCGCGTGCATCGCTACGCCGGCGTGCCGCTCGTGGTCACCTACCACCCGGCCTATCTGCTGCGCACCCTTCCCGACAAGGCCAAGGCCTGGGAAGACCTCCTCTTCGCGCAGCGCACCATGCGCTCGTTGAAGAGCGAGCAGAAGACGGAAGGCGGAAACTCCTAGACGCCTTCGAGTCGGCGTTCCTCTCCTTCGGCTGCGGGTGATGCTTTTGCCTGCACGTAGGCGAGCACGGTATCCGCGGTGAGCTGGACGTGACGCTTGATGAGATCGACGGCCCCGTCGGCATTGCGGCCAAGAGCCGCTTCCATCAGCAGGCGATGCTCGTCCTCGCGCGGCTGCACGGCGATGCGACGCGAAAGATTCCGGTAGCGCTCGGCATGGTCGAAAAGCTGCGCGCACACGTCGATCATCCAGCTCGATCCGCAGGCGCCGATGAGCGCCAGATGAAATTCCCGGTGCGGCTCGTCATAGCGGGGGTTCGGCTCCGGCGGCGTCTGGGACAGGTATCGGGGAATCTTCGCGAGCCGATGGTGCGCGATGAGGACCCGCTCCTCCCAGGCCGCGTCGGCGCGGCGGATCGATTCCCGCAGCGCGAGCTCGTAAGTCCAGCCCCGTGCAAGCGTCAGCTCCTGCAGGTCCTGCTCGCTCACCGGCGCCACGGCGAACCCGCGCTGCTCCGAGTGCACCACCAGCCGCTCGGAGACGAGGCGGCTCAAAGCCTCGCGCGTCGGAATCGGTCCACACCCGTAGCGCGCGCCGATCTCCTGGATGCGCAGCCTGGCGTCCGGTTGAAGGGCGCCCCTCAGGATGTCCTGCCGGACTCGCTGGTACGCCACGCGAGCCGCGGTCGGGCTCGTTTCGCTCGAGTTCTTCACGCGCGGATGATATGCGGATATTGACGTGGCGAAAAGATATATGCTTTACTGAGAAAACAAGAAAGAAATATACGATCATGCAAATCGTTCGATTTCTGTCATCCGGTCGCCCGCGGCTCGGCCTTGTTGCCGAGGGCGGCGTGATCGACCTTCTGGGGGCCGCGACCGAGCGCGGCATGAGATGGGCGGAACCCCTTTTCAGTGACCTTCGCCTGTTTCTGCTGGCCGGCTCACAGGGGCGGGAAGCGGCAACGCTCGTCGCCGAGCGCGCGCGTCTCCCGCGCCTTCGGCTGGAGGAGCTTCACTGCCTTGCGCCTTTTGAGCCTGGCGGCAAGATCCTCGCCCACGTCGTGAACTATCGGGGCCACGACCGCGACGCGGGCGTGACGGCGCCCAGCAAGCCGTTCTTCTTTCAGAAGCCGTCGAGCTCGGTGTCGGGTCCCGGCGATCCCATCATCGCTTCGCGCCACTCTTCCAAATGCGATCACGAGGTGGAGCTCGCCATCGTCATCGGCCGCGTCGCGCGCGACGTGCGCCCCGAGGACGCGTACGACGTGATCGGCGGCTACACGGTGCTCAACGACGTCAGCTATCGCGATTTCCAGATGAACGAGGACGGTCCCGAGCTCAATCGCAGCTATGGAAAGAACTGGACGCAGGCGAAGGGCATGGATTTCTCCTGCCCGATGGGACCTGTGCTCGTGCTCACCGACGAGCTCCCCCGTCCGTACCCGTTGCGCATCACCTGCCGCGTGAACGGCAGGGTTCGCCAGGACGCCTCGACCGCCGACATGATCTTCAAGGCGCCCGAGCTCATCGCGGAGATCTCGCGCGGCATGACGCTCTTCCCGGGCGATGTCATCGCGACCGGCGCACCGGCGGGAGGCGGCCTTGCCGACGGCCGGTATCTGTCGCCGGGAGACCTCGTGGAATGCTCCATCGAGCGTATCGGCGTGCTGCGCAATCCCGTCGTAGCGGATCTCGCAACCGAGGCTTCTCATGTCCGAGCAACTTAAGACCATTCACTCCAGCCTTTCTCTGGAAGCCGCGACGCGCATCATCGATGCTGCCATCGCGGCGAGACGCGAGGCCAAGCTTCTGCCGCTGGCGATCGCGGTGCTGGATGCCGGAGGCAACCTCGTCGCCTTTCAGCGCGAGGACGGATGTGGCGTCCTGCGATTCGATATCGCGTTCGGGAAGGCGTGGGCGGCGCTCGGCATGGGAATGCCCACGCGTCTCATCCGGGACCGGCTGGCCGCGCGCCCGGCCTTCCAGGGCGCGCTGGCCGCCGCATCCCAGGGACGCTTCATTCCGGTGCCCGGAGGCGTGCTCGTGCTGGACGCCGCGGGAGCGGCGATCGGCGCCGCGGGAATCAGCGGCGACGCGTCCGACAAGGACGAGTACTGCGCCATCACGGCGATCCGCGCGGCGGGCTTTGAAAGCGACCCGCCCGCACCCAACCCCGCCTGGCAGGACGCCGGGCTATAGGAGGAGAGACTCACGATGAATCGCAGACAGGTTCTCTTGACGGGCGCGGCGCTCGCGCTCTGCGGTCCGCTCGCCGCATTCGCCCAGGCGTTTCCTTCGCGTCCCGTGCGCCTGGTGGTCCCGTTCCCGCCGGGGGGGCCGACGGACATCTTCGCCCGCGCCTATGCCGCGCGGCTCGAGACGGCGCTCGGCCAGCCGGTGGTCGTGGACAACAAGGCCGGCGCGAGCGGCGCCATCGGCGCCGCGGAGGTCGCGCGGGCCCGGGCCGACGGCCACACGCTGCTCTTCGGGACGGCGTCGACTCACGCGCTCTACAACCTCATCGTCGAAAAGCCGCAATACGACTCGATCAAGGACTTCGCTCACGTGGCCGTCGTCGGCGGAGCGCCCGCGGTGCTGGTGGCACATCCCTCGCAGCCCGAGACGCTGAAGGCAGTGGTCGATCTCGCGCGGGCTCAGCCGACCAAGCTCCGCTATGGCTCGCCGGGAACCGGCACCTTTCTGCACGTCGCTGCCGAGCGATTCAATCGAGCAGCCGGCATCAGCATCCAGCACGTCCCCTACAAGGGCTCGGGCCAGACCAAGCCGGCGCTCCTGGGCGGGCAGGTGGAGCTCATCGTCGACACGCTCGGCTCTTCGCTCGCCAACCACAAGGCGGGCCGCGCCCGCATTCTCGCGGTGGCGGCGCCGAAGCGCTCGCCGCTCGCGCCCGAGATCCCCACGGTGGACGAGGCACTCGGCACCAAAGGGTTCCAGGCCGTGTTGTGGAACGTCGTCTGCGCTCCTGCAGGAACGGCTGCTCCCGTGCTCGTGCAGCTCTCGCGCGCCACGGCGAAGGCGCTGTCCGATGCGTCGCTGCGCGAGCAGCTGGCTCAGCTGGGCATCGACGTGGAGACGGATATCACGCTCGGCGCGGCAACCGCGTACATCACGGCCGAGATGGGCCGGCTGAAGCCGGTCGTCGAGGGGCTCGAGACTCGCTAGGGCAGGCCCCCGCGCGCCTAGCGCGGCGGGTGGGGCACCTCGGCGCGCGCGAAGGCGAGGAGGCGCTCGACCTCCTCGGCGTGCGCGCGCCGGTTGTACAGGAACCAGGCCTGCACCGCGGTCATCGTGCCGGAGACGAAGAGACCGAACACGGCCACGGCGACGTAGATCGAGAAGCCCGCCTGCAGGATGAGCGAGTAGAGCGCGATCATGACCAGGATCGAGGTGTTCTCGTTGAAGTTCTGCACCGCGATCGAGCGGCCGGCGCCGACGAGGTGGTGGCCCCGGTGCTGCAGGAGCGCGTTCATCGGCACGACGAAGAAGCCGGCGAGCGCCCCGATCAGCACCATCAGCGCGATCGCCACGCCCACGTCGGTGACGAAGTTCATGGCGATCACGACGAACCCCATGGCGATCCCGAGAGGGATCACGCGCACCGAGCGGTCGAGAGCGACGAACGCCGAGGCGACTACGGCCCCCACCGCGATGCCGACGGCGGTCACGCCCTGCAGCATCGCCGCGCGCGAGAGGTCGAAGTCGAGCGCGACCCGCGCCCATTCCAGGACGATGAACTGCAGCGTCGCGCCCGCGCCCCAGAAGAGCGTGGTGACGGCGAGCGAGATCTGCCCCAGCCGGTCCCTCCACAGGTGGCCGACGCAGCGGGCGAAGTCGCGGAGCGTCTCCACCGGATGCGCGGGCAGCGGCTTCATGGCGACGCCGGTGAGCGGCACCTTGAGGTTGATGAGCGCGGCGACCAGGTAGACGAGAGCGATGATGGAGATGGCCGCCTCGGCGGCGGTCTCGATTCCCGGCAGCGCGAGGCCGAGCAGCCGGTCGGAGACGTGCGCGTGGATGAGCAGGCCGCCGAGCACCGTGCCGAGCAGGATCGAGGCGACGGTGAGGCCCTCGATCCACCCGTTCGCCACGACGAGCTGCCGGTGCGGGAGGTACTCGGTGAGGATGCCGTACTTCGCCGGCGAGTAGGCCGCCGCGCCGAGGCCGACGATCGCGTAGGAGAGCAGCGGG
>CAYWSG010000070.1:0-15125 GCA_964461055.1 uncultured Enterobacteriaceae bacterium
GGCGGCGCTCGCCGCCCTGGATGAGCATCTGCACGAAGAGCTGGATGGCGCCGTTCGTCTCGGCGCCCAGGGAAGTGAATTCCAGTCCGACGAGCCGCCGGCCGTCCTGCTCCATCACCTTGACCACGCGAGCGTAGATGTCCGTGGCGCTGTAGTCGACGAGCGGCAACTGGAAGTCGAGCTTGAGCTCGGCGAGCCGGGACACTTCGAGCTCGCCGATCTCCGCGAGCACGCCGTGATAGCCGATGTCGCGGATGGTGCCCCTGCCCTTGCGCGGCACGACGATCTTGTCGTCCAGCAGCTGAAAAGAGAACGGTAGCCGGACTTCGACCCGCGGGCTGCGCCGCACCTCCTGCCGCGGCAGCTTCCGGCCTTCAGAGGGAATGGAGAGAAGCTCGCGCACGCGTACCCGCTCCGAGCGCCCCTTGACGAACACCTCCATCGGCTCGCCGGTCTGGGCATAGTCGGCGCAGTGGCGGAACGTGGAGTCGCTGATGAGGACCTGTCCGCGCAGGCTGAAGGCCTCGATGCGCGAAGCGAGGTTCACTTCCTCGCCGATCACGGTGTAGGCGGAGTAGAGCTCCGAGCCGAGGAGCCCCGCCATGACGCGCCCCGTGTTGATGCCGATGCCCATGAAGAGCTCCGGAGTGCCGTTACCCCGGCTCGCGCGGTTGAGCGCCTCCATGCCGAGCTGCATGTCGGCGGCGCAGAGGAGCGCGCGCCGGACGTCCTCGCCCGGCGCCGAGGGACGGCCGAAGAAGATCACCATGATGGAGTCGCCCATGAACTTGTCGATGGTGCCCTGGTGGCGCACGATGACTTCGCTCATGGCGACGAAGCAGCGGTTGAGAATCTCGAGCACGGTGCCCGCCGGATAGTTCGCCGTCATGGCGGTGAAGCCGCGCAGGTCGGCGAGCAGGATCGTCACTTCGCGCTCGGCAAAATCGTCCTCGATGCTCGCTGCCCCCGGCGCGCCGAGCAGGCGCTCGAGAACGCGCTCGAGGCGCCGCACGGCCTCGCCCTCGAGCGCGCTTCCCTTCGCTTCGGCGACGATGTCCTGGATACGCCTCAGGGCATCGCGCGTGGGCGACTGCTTCACGCTACTGGGCGGTCCAGCCGCCGTCGATCGGAAACGCGGCGCCGCGGATCTGCTTCGCCGCCTCGCTGCAGAGGAAGACGGCGAGCGCGCCGATCTCCTCCGGCGTGACGAACTCCCGCGAAGGCGTCTTCTCGGAGAGCAGGCTCACCTTGGCGTCTTCCTGCGAGAGGCCACCTGCCGCCGCGCGGGCGTCGACCTGCTTCTGGACGAGGGGCGTGAGCACCCAGCCCGGGCAGATCGCGTTGCAGGTAATGCCGGTCGTCGCCGTCTCCAGGGCGACCACCTTGGTGAGGCCCACCACACCGTGCTTGGCGGCCACGTACGCCGCCTTTTCCGGCGAAGCGACGAGACCGTGCGTCGAGGCGATGTTGATGATGCGGCCCCAGTTGCGGCTTCGCATCTGCGGCAGCACGGCCTGAATGGCGTGGAAATTCGACGAAAGATTGATGGCGAGGATCGCGTCCCAGCGCTCCGCGGGAAAGGACTCCATGGGCGAGGTGTGCTGGATGCCGGCGTTGTTGACGAGGATGTCCACGCCACCCAGCTTCGCCGTGGCGGCCTCGATCATCGCGCGGATCTCGTCGGGCTTCGCCATGTCGGCGCCGCTATGCTCGACGGTCACGCCGCCTGCGGCCAGGCTCGAGCGCAGCCGCTCGATCTCCGCGCGCTCGCCGAAGCCGTTGATCATGAGATGGACCCCTTGCGCGGCCAGCGCCCGGGCGATGCCCAGGCCGATGCCGCTCGTGGAGCCCGTGACGACCGCACGCTTGCCCTTCAGCATCGGCTGCCTTTCAGCATATCCCGCCCTTCAGCATCCCGGTATCCCCGCCGCCCGGCTATGGCAATGGACGAACGATAGCGCAATTACCCGGCGGCCTGCCGCGTCCGCCCGTCATCCCGCGGGTTCGCGCGGCTGAATCAGCACCCGCCGGACGACGTCGGCGAGAAGGCTCTTGGTGTAAGGCTTCGTGACGTAGCCGTCCGCGCCGAGCGCGAGGCCCCGCCCGATGCTTTCGGGATCGTTGCGGGCAGTGAGCAAGACGATGGGCAGCGCTCCCAGCGCCTTGTGCCGCCGCATCCGGGCGAGGATGTCGAAGCCGCTGCCGTCCGGCAGCTCGATGTCGAGGATGAGGAGATCGGGCGCGCCGTCGTCGAACATCGTCTGCAGGAAGCCGTGCACCGAGCCGGTGGAGCGGACGTGATAGCCGGCCATTGTCATGCGCACGTCGGCGAGCGAAAGCTGGTCGGGATCGTCCTCGACGATGAGGATGGTCGTCTCGTGCTCGGGCTTGCCGAGGGGCGCCCTGTCGTGCAGGCGCCCGATCGACAGATAGGCGCCGGTCTCCATGAGCGCCTGGCTCGCGGCCTGCGACTCGCGAAGCTGCGCCACCTGCAGCCCGATGGTGCTGTCGGCGCGCGGCACGGGAAAGTCGCGCTCGCCTTCCTCGCCGGGGGGCACCTGCTCGACGAGGCCGAGCTCCTCCAGCTCGCCGAGCCAGGCTTCGAGCATCCTGCGCGGGTAGCTTTTCATGAGCTCGCGCATGAGCCCGGCGTGGCCATGGAAGTCCATCAGCCAGAGGAGCCTCCGGTAGTCCGCGGGCATGGCGCGGTCCTGCGCTTCCCAGGCTTCGCGGCCTTTCGGGGTGACGCGGTAGAGGCGCTCGCTCATCGCACGGGGTCGAGAAGGTATCGGTCTGAAAGCCCTGGTGGTCCGGGGTGCTCAATACAGTCCGGGACACTCAATACAATACGCGCACGCAAGGGGCAAGGGAAAATCGTGGAAACAGGCCAGTCGTTCGGCAGCTTCGACTACGTCATCGTCGGCGCCGGAAGCGCCGGGTGCCTTCTCGCCAACCGGCTTTCGCGCGATCCGGGGACCACGGTCCTTCTCGTGGAAGCGGGCGGCAAGGACGACTACTTCTGGATCGACATCCCGGTCGGGTACCTCTACACCATCGCCAACCCCCGCACCGACTGGTGCTTCAAGACCGAGCCCGACGAGCACCTCGCCGGACGCTCCATCCACTACGCGCGCGGCAAGGGGCTGGGCGGCTGCTCCTCGATCAACGCCATGATCCACATGCGCGGCCAGAAGGCCGACTGGGACCACTGGGCCGCGCTCGGCAACCGCGGCTGGGGCTGGGACGACGTGCTGCCGCTCTTCCGCGCCCTCGAGGACTACGAGGGCGGGCCGGTGGAAGGCTACGGCGTCGGCGGCGAGGTGCGCGTGGAGAACCCGCGCGTGCGCTGGGAGATCCTGGACGCCTTTCGCGCTGCCGCGGCCGAGTGCGGCATCCCTGCGGTGAGCGGCTTCAACGGCGGCGACAATTTCGGCTGCGCCTATTTCCAGATGACCCAGCGGCGCGGCCGCCGCTGGAGCGCCACGCGCGCGTTCCTTCGCCCGGCGCTGCACCGACCGAACCTGACCGTGCTGACTCATGCGCAGGCCGAGAAGCTCGAGTTCGAGGGAAAAGACTGCACCGGGCTACGTTTTCTCCTCGAGAACCAGAGATATGCGGTGACGGCACGCAGGGAAACGATCCTTTGCGCCGGCGCCATCGGCTCGCCGCAGCTCCTGCAGCTCTCGGGCATCGGCCCCGAGGCGCTGCTGCGCGAGCGGCAGATCCCCATCGTGCACGCGCTCCCCGGGGTGGGCGAGAACCTGCACGATCACCTGCAGATCCGCATGCAATACAAGGTGCGGAACGTGCGGACGCTGAACGAAGTCGCCAACCGCTGGTGGGGCAAGGCGGCAATGGCGCTCGAGTATTTCGCTTTTCGAACCGGGCCGCTCACCATGCCGCCTTCCCAGCTCGGCGCCTTTGCGAGAAGCGATCCTTCGCAGCCCTCCCCCGACATCGAGTGGCACGTGCAGCCGCTCTCGCTCGACAAGTTCGGCGACCCGCTGCACGCCTTCCCCGCCATCACCCCGAGCGTCTGCAACCTGCGGCCCGCCTCGCGCGGCCGGGTGCGCATCCGCTCGGCCGACCCGTCGGCCCATCCCGAGATCAAGCTCAACTACCTGGAGGCAGAGGAAGACCGGCGCGTCGCGGTGGCGGGCATGCGCTTCACACGACGCATCATGTCGGCGCCTTCAATGGCAAAGTACGAGCCGGAGGAGTACCGGCCCGGCGCGTCGGTGGACTCCGATGCCGGGCTGGAGAAGGCCGCCGGCGAGCTCGGGACGACGATCTTCCATCCGGTGGGCACCTGCAAGATGGGCCGCGACGCCATGGCCGTCGTCGACGACGAGCTGCGCGTGCACGGCGTCGGCCGCCTGCGCGTCATCGACGCCTCCATCATGCCGCGCATCACCTCCGGCAACACCAACTCGCCGACCTACGTCATCGCCGAGCGCGGCGCCCGCCTGATCCTCGGCGCAGGCGCCTCCGGCGAGGCGCGGCCCGGGCGCCCGGCTTGAACTTTGTGGCGCCCCGCCCCATCTAAGGGGCGATCGCCACTGCTACCATGGCGAGCCCCATAAGCAAGGAGAACCAGCCGCCCCCATGAAGCGCATCGTGCTGTTCCTGGCGACCAACATCGCCGTCCTGGTCGTCCTTTCGGTCATCCTCAACGTCTTCGGCATCGGCCGGTTCCTCACGGCCGAGGGCATCGACGTCACCTCGCTCCTCGTGTTCTCGGCGGTCGTCGGCTTCACCGGCTCGATCATCTCGCTGCTCATCTCCAAGCCCATGGCGAAGATGAGCACCGGCGCCCGCGTGATCGACGGCTCGGAGGGCACGACCGAGCAATGGCTCGTGCAGACGGTTCAGCGGCTCGCGCAGAACGCCGGCATCGGCATGCCGGAAGTCGCCATCTTCGAGGGCGCGCCGAACGCCTTCGCCACCGGCGCGTTCAAGAACTCGGCCCTGGTGGCGGTCTCGACGGGACTCCTCCAGACCATGGATCGCCGCGAGGTCGAAGCGGTGCTCGGGCACGAGGTCGCCCACATCGCGAACGGCGACATGGTCACGCTCACGCTGATCCAGGGCGTGGTGAACACCTTCGTCATCTTCCTCTCGCGCATCGTCGGCTTCTTCGTCGACCGGGTCGTGTTCCGGACCGAGCGCGGGGTGGGGCCCGGCTTCTTCATCGCCTCGCTGGTCGCCCAGATCGTGCTGGGCATCCTCGCCTCGATGATCGTCGCCTGGTTCTCGCGCCAGCGCGAGTTCCGCGCCGACGCGGGCTCCGTTCGCCTGGTGGGCGATCGCCAGCCGATGATCTCGGCGCTCGCGCGGCTCGGCGGCCTCCAGCCCGGCGAGCTGCCGCAGGCGTTCGAGGCGCATGGCATCCAGCAGAGCCAGTCGCGCTTCCTCGGCCTCTTCGCGAGCCATCCGCCGATCGAGGCGCGCATCGCGGCGCTGCAGGCAGCCGCCTAGGCGGCCTTCCTGAGGGGCGCCTTTCGGCTTTCGGCGCGAGCGGCCGCGCGCGTAAGAAGGAGGATGTCGCGCTGCGCGTGGCTGCCGCCGATCCGGTGCACGACCGGCGGCAGCGCCCGCAGCAGCGCCTCCACTCTCGCGTAGTCGCCGCGGCCGTAGGCCTCGATGGCCCGGCAGGCCGGCAGGCCCACGAGCCGCGTCATGTCGTGGTTGGTGGTCCAGGCGCCGGCAATGCGCCGTTCCTGGGCCGCGACGAGCCGCTTCGCGAGGTCCCAGCGCCGGGCGCCGGCGAACGCGAACATGGCATGGAGGTCGTTGAAGGCGCAGTGCGCGTCCTCGGCGTAAGGCGCCCAGGCCTGGGCCAGCGCGTCGAGCTGCTCGCTCACGTCCGCTCCATCGAGCATCAGCCGCCAGAGGAGCGCGGAGGCATCGATGAGGGCCGAGAGACCGCGGCGAGAAGCGATCCGCCCATCGTAGACCGCGAGCGCCAGGTCGGCACGGCCGAGCTGCTGGTGGAAAAGCGAAACATGCCACCAGAGATGCGTGGCCGTCGCGCCAGCATCGCGCCACTGCGCCGAGCGCGCGCCGAGCCAGCGGATCCCTTCGGCGGCGCGCCCCTGCATCTCGAAGACGTGGGCAAGCGCATGATGCGCCCGCGCATCGAGCGGCTCGAGCTCGATCGCCTTCAGGGCCGCCTCTTCTCCGCGCTCGTAGTCGCCGCATTCCTCCAGTGCGAAGGCGTGCATGGCGAGCACCGCGTGGTAGCCCGGGAGCCCGCGCGACCAGTGCCGCACCGCCCGTGACGTGCGCGCGCATTGCGTGCCCGGGCGGCCGAGAAAGTAGTCGTAGGTCTGGGCCTGGGCGAGCGCGACGATATCCCAGGGATGCTCTTCGAGCAGATCCTCATAGAGGTCCACCGCCCGCGCGTAGTCGCCATCGGCGGCCGCATGCAGCGCCCCGGCGTGCTCACGCTCGCGCCGGTTGCAGGAAAGCGCGTCCGCGCACGCGAGCACGCCGGCTGCACGCCGGTAATCCCGCACGTCGCGGCTCGCGAGAAGGAGGCTCGCCTCGAGGTGATGCGCGGCAACGAACCCCGGCGCGGCGGCCTGTGCGGCGCGCGCGAGCGCAAGCGGGTCCCCGCGCTGCAGCCAGAGGCTCTCGAGCGCCTGCTCGTAGAGCTCGAGGGCCTTGCCGGTAGCGCCCGAGACCGCGAACCCGCGGGCGTCGTGCAGGGTCGAGGCCATGCTATGCGGCGAGCGCGCGCTCCATGCGCACGAGCCGCGGGTCCGGATCCGGACGCAGCTGGAAGCCGAGGCGCCTCGCGAGGAGCCGCATCGGATCGTTGTCCGCCTGGGTGACGCCGCCGAGCCTCGCGAGGCCCGAGCGCCGCGCCTCGTCGAGGAGCGTCTGGAGGAGCTGCGCGCCGATGCCCTGGCCCTGCCAGGCATCGCCGACCACCACGCCGAACTCCGCCTCGCCGTCGCCCTCGAGGGCGTACTGCGCCAGGGCGACGATGGCGCCCGAGCCGTCGATGGCGGCAATGTGCAGCCCCTCGCAGTTGAGCGCTCGCTCGAGCTGGCGCGGGGAAAGCTCGGCGATGGGCGAGAAGAAGCGCTGGGTGCGCGAGCGGCGCGAAAGCGAGCGCACGAACGCCTGCACGACCTCCCCGTCGCCAGGCCCGAGGACCCGCACGCCGAGGACGCGCCCGTCGGAAAGAGAGACGGTGGAGACCATGGCGCGGTCAGGCGGCGAGCGCGACAGCAGGCTGCCCGGGCGCCGGCACGAAGTCGATCGCGCGGGCGCTTCGCTGCGGATGGGGCGAGGTCAGCGCCACGGCGCCGTTCTTGCCGAAGGCCGAGAGCACTGCCCGCCCCGGCCGGGAAAGCCGCGCCCACTGGCCCGCCTCGATGATGCGATCGGCGGCGTCGCCCTCCTCGGTCAGCCAGACGGCGCCCTCCCACACGTAGACGAACATCCCTTTGCCGTCGTCGATGGAGAGCACGCTGCCGGACTGCAGCTCGATGAGGCCCTTCACGAGATACTCGCTCATCGGAGGCCTCCGGCGCTCGGGTTGAGGATCGCCCACCAGGTGAGCGCATCGCGACGCTGCCGCGCCGAGGCGCGGCGTGCCACGGGGCTGCCTTCGAGCCCGATGTCCTTGAGCGTGCGCGCGTCGAGGTACTCGAGCACGAGCGCGTCGGCCCGGCGCTGGCGGGCGACCAGGTACCGCCGGTACAGTTCTGCGAAGCCCTGCTTCATGACCATTCCTTCCGCGTGAGTTGATGAGCGCAAGCCTAGGCAGGCGGCGTATCGGGCCGATTGCGCCGCTGAAACAGTTTGTTGCGGCTTTGTAGGTATCCCGCCGGTAACGATCGTTTCTGTTCTGTAACGGGCATACCGCCGTGGCCGGGGCTTCACTACACTCGCGCGCATGGACGCGCTTCAGGCTTCCCCCGAGCCCGCCTTGAGCCAGGCCCTGGGGCTGCCGGACTGGCAGGCGATCCGGCCGATCCTCGACGAGGCGCCGGTGGTCGTGTTCGCGCGCGACACGGCCGGCCGCTACATCTACGTCAACAGGGCGTTCACCGCCATCGCCGGCCTGCCGGCGGAGCGGATCCTCGGGCGCCTGCCCGCGGAAGTGCTGCCGCCCGAGGTGGCGCAGGACGTCGTCGACTCCGACCGCGACGTGCTCGACAACCGGCGCGCCATGGTCAAGGAGAAGGTCGGCGTCTACGGCGCGCGCCGGCGCACCTACACCGACTTCAAGTTTCCGCTCATCGACGCGAGCGGCGTTCCGATCGCCGTCGTCGGCATCGGCACCGACGTCACCGACCGGCGCATGACCGAGCGGGCGCTGCAGGACGCGGCGCTCGCCGTGTCGAGCGCCGGCGGAGACCACATCTTCCGCGAGCTCACGCGCTACCTCGCCACGATCCTGCGCTGCGAGCTCGCGCTCGTCGGGACGCTGAACGACGGCAACATCCGCACTCTGGGCGTCTACGGCAGGAACGGCTACCGGGAGAACTTCGAGTACCGGCTCGCTCTGACGCCCTGCCGCGACGTGGTGGGCAAGTCCTTCCGGATCGTGCCCGCCGACGTGCAGGCGCTCTATCCGGAAGACGTCCATCTCGGGCGCCTGGGAGCGAGCGGCTACGCCGGCTACCCCTTGAACGACGCGCAGGGCCGCCCGATCGGCGTGCTCGCCATCCTGTCGCGCAAGCCGCTCGTCAAGCACCGGCTCATCGAGTCGGTCATGAAGCTCTTCGCCGTGCGCGCCGAGGCGGAGCTGCAGCGGCGCGACCACGAGCGCGCCCTCGCCCGCGAGATCGTCGAGAGCCGGCGCGCCGAAGAGGCCTTGCGCGCAAGCGAGGCGCAGTACCGCGCCATCTTCAACGCCACCGCCGACGCCCTCGTCCTGCGCGATCGCGACTTCCGCATCGTCGACGTCAACCAGGCCTACGAGCGGGCGAGCGGCATTTCCCGCCTCGAGGCCCTCGGCCGCGATCGCGTGCTCGCCAATCCGGCCGTCGAGGGCCGAATCCGCGCGGCCCATGCCCGCGCGCTCGCCGGCGAGATCGTGACCCTCGAGACCGAGCGGCTGCGCGCCGACGGCACGCGCGTCGAGGTCGAGCTCCGGGCCGTGCCGATCGAGCACCGCGGGCGGCCGCACGTCCTCTTCATCGGGCGCGACGTCAGCGAGCGCAAGCGCGCCGAGCGCGAGCGCCACGGGCTGGAGGCGCAGCTCCGCCAGGCGCAGAAGATGGAGGCGCTCGGCCACCTTACGGGGGGCATCGCGCACGACTTCAACAACCTGCTGGCGAGCATCATGGGCTACGTGGTGCTCGCCGCCGAGCGGATCGGCGAGGAGAACCCCAAGGTCCAGGGCTACCTCGACGAGGCGCTGCACTCGTGCCGGCGCGCCCGCGATCTCATCCAGCAGATGCTCACCTTCAGCCGCGGGCAGCGCGGCACGCCGCAGCCGCTCGCCCTCGGCGAGGCGGCCGAGGCCTCGCTCAAGCTCGTGCGCTCTTCGCTCCCGGCGACCGTGGAGATCGGGATCGCCCTGCACGACGCCGAGGCGACGGTGCTCTTCGACCCCGTGCAGCTCGACCAGGTGCTGCTCAACCTGTGCATCAACGCGCGCGACGCCATGCAGGGCCAGGGCCGGATCGCGGTCTCGGTCGCCCGCGTGCCGCGGGCCGAGGGCGTCTGCGCGAGCTGCCGGCAGGCGTTCCGCGGCAGCTACGTCGAGCTCTCGGTGGCCGACACCGGCCCCGGCATCGCCCCGGCCGTGATGGAGCGGATGTTCGAGCCCTTCTACTCCACCAAGGAAGTCGGCAGGGGCAGCGGCATGGGCCTCGCCACGGTGCACGGCATCGTCCACGAGCATGGCGGCCACCTTGCCGTGCAAAGCACGCAGGCGGAGGGCACGAGGCGGGGCAGCGCAGCCAGCGGGAGCTGCTTTCGCGTGCTGCTTCCCGAGCAGCCCAGGGCGACGGCCGCGCAGGGCCCCGCCGCCGCGCCGCGCGCCCCGACGCGGCGGGCGCCGCTCGCCGGGCGCGTTCTCGTCGTCGACGACGAGAAGTCGGTCGCGGAGTTCATGCGCGAGCTCCTCGAGAGCTGGGGACTGCAGGCGAGCGCCTGCACGAGCGGCCGCCGGGCGCTCGAGCAGGTCTCGGCGGGCGCCGGGTTCGACCTCGTGCTGACCGACCAGACCATGCCGGGGATGAGCGGCCTCGAGCTCGCGCGCGAGCTCGCCGCGCGCAAGGCCGGGATCCCGGTGGTGCTCTACTCCGGCCACATCGACGGCGTGACCGAGCGCGACTCGGCTGCCGCCGGCATCCGCGCCATGCTCGACAAGCCGGTCGAGCCCGACCGGCTCTACGCGGTGCTCAAGTCCTTTCTTGCCGACTAGAATAGGAGGAAAACAGAAAGCGCTCACGGCAGGACCCAAATTCGGCATCCCCTCTCTTCCGCCCTGCTCGCGTGGTACTTCGTCGCGGTGTGGGGCACCGGCTATATCGCCACCAAGATCGGCCTGCAGTACGCGCCGCCGTTCACTTTTCTCACGCTTCGCTTTCTCTTCGGGCTCGCCTGCCTCGCCCCGGTGGTGCTCTTCGCCCGCATCGCCTGGCCACGGAGCCGCGCCGAGCTCGGCCACCTCGTGGTGGCGGGCCTGCTCATGCACGCCGTGCAGCTCGGCGGCAGCCACTACGCGCAGTACCTCGGCATGTCGGCGGGCGTCGCCGCGCTCATCATTTCCAGCCAGCCGCTCGTCACGGCGTTCGTGGCGTTCCAGCTCTTCGGCGAGCGCATCACGCCGGGCCAGTGGCTCGGCGTCTTCGTCGGCCTCGCGGGCGTCGCCCTCGTCGTCTGGCACAAGATCGACCTTCGCGAGGTGACGACGGGCAGCCTTCTCGCCACCGCCATCGCGCTCGGCGGCGTCACCGCCGCGACGCTCTACCAGCGCCGCTTCAGCCCGCGCGCCGACCTGAAGGCGGCGGCCGTCATCCAGCTCGGCGCCTCGGCCGCCGCGCTCGCTCCGCTGGCGATCGCGGTGGAAGGGTTCGCCTTCACGCCGGCGCCCGCCCTCTTCGGCGCGATCGGCTACCTCGTGATCCTCGGCTCGATCCTCGCCGTGAGCGTGCTTCACATCCTGATGCGCCGCGGCGAGGCCACGCGCGTCACGAGCATGATGTACCTTCCCCCGGTCTTCGCGGTCGGCGCCGAGCTCGTCCTCTTCGACGTCGTGCCGAGCCCGCTCACCTTCGCCGGCATGGCGCTCGCCTGCGCCGGCGTCGCCATGACCGTCTGGACCCGCCCGCCCCGCGCGGCGGCAAGCGAATGGAAATCGCCTACTTCGTCACGCTGAACGCGCTGGCGCACCTCGCGTTCGTCGGCAGCCGCATGAGCACTTCGCTCTTCGGGCTGCAGCTCGGCGCCTCGGAGGCGACGATCGGCGTGCTGATGGCGCTCTTCGCCGCCCTTCCGATGCTGCTCTCCATCTGGAGCGGGCGCCTGATCGACCGCATCGGTCCGCGCAAGCCCCTCCTCCTGGGCCTGGGCGCCCTTGCCACGGCGTGCCTGCTGCCTTTCGCCGTACCCCGCCTCGAGACGCTGTATGTCTCGGCGACCCTCGGCGGCACCGCGTTCCTTCTCGTGCACATCGCCATGAACAGCGTGTTCGGCGCCTACGGCGGCCCCGCCCAGCGGGCGGTCAACTTCGCCTGGCTCGCGCTCGCCTTCTCCATCTCGGGCTCGCTCGGGCCGATCGTCGCCGGCCTCGCGATCGACGGCCTCGGCTATGCCCGGGCCTTTGCGGCCTTGGCTGCCTTTCCCGTGCTCGCTTGCGTACTGGTGCTGCTGCGGCGAGCGCCCCTGCCGCGTCCCGACCGGAAGGGCCGCCGGCCCGGCAGCGTGCTTCAGCTCTTTCGCATCCCGGCACTGCGCCACACGTTCATCGTAAGCGCCGTGCTCGCCATGGGTTGGGACATCTATGCCTTCCTCATCCCCATCTACGGCGCCCGCCTCGGCCATTCCGCCTCCACGATCGGCACCGTCATGGCCACCTTTGCACTCGCCACGTTCGTGGTGCGTCTCGCCATGCCCGTGCTTGTGAGGCGACTGCGCCCCGGCCAGATCATCCTCGCGGCGCTCTGCGTGGCGGGCAGCGCCTACGTGCTCTTCCCGCTCGTCTCCAGCATCCCGCTCCTCATGGCGCTTTCGTTCGTCCTCGGCATGGGCCTGGGCTGCGCGCAGCCGGTAATCATGTCGCAGCTCTACGAGTTCTCGCCGCCCGGGCGCCAAGGCGAGGCGGTGGGCGTGCGCACCCTCATGCTGAACGGCAGCCACACCGCCATTCCGCTCGCCTCGGGGGCGCTTTCGGCCGCCGCGGGCCTGGGGCCCGCCTTCTGGCTCGTCGCCGGGGCGCTCCTTTCGGGCGCCTGGTTCGCCCGGCGCCGTTTCGCGTAGCGTCCCAAGGGCAAGGGTTTGTGAGGCGGCCGGCCGCCCCCTTGCCCGGCCCCTAGAATCGCGGCCATGCAGACCGGCCGCGCGACCGCCGCCAGCGTCGTCGACCAGCAGACGCTGCGCCTGCAGCGCTACTCGCTGGGCGCCCTGACGCACGCCTTCGCCCTCGTGGTGCTGGCCTGCGCGGTCGCCTTCGGCTTCATGAAGCTCGCCCCGGCGATCCTGCTCGCCCTGGCGATGGTCGTCGTGAACGCGGCGCTCTTCGCGGCGCTGCGCAGCGGCTGGAACCTGCGCTTCAAGGACCCGAGCCTCACGGCCCCTCAGCTTTACGCGGGCATCACGATCCTGATGATCGCCAGCTACTACACCGACGGCCCGCGCGGCATCGTGGTCGGCCTCACGTTCGTCATCTTCCTCTTCGGCGTGTTCCGGCTGACGATCCGGGAATTCGTCACCCTCACCCTCTACACGCTCGCCGCCTACGCCCTGGTCATCAATCTCGCGCTTCACCTGCGGCCCGAGACGGTGGCGAGCGTCCAGAACGAGTGGTTCAACTGGCTCCTGCTCGCGGTGGCGTTGCCGTGGTTCGCCTACGTGGGCGGTCGCATCAGCGCCCTTCGCGAGCGGCTGCGGATGCGCACCCGCGAGCTCGAGGACGCCGTCGGCACGATCCACGCCATGGCGACCCGCGACGAGGTGACCGGCCTCTATAGCCGCCCCTTCTTTACCGAGAGCCTGCGCCACGCGCTGCTGCAGGCCGAGCGGCACGAGCGCGGCGTGGCGCTCTTCTTCATCGACGCCGACCGCTTCAAGGTCATCAACGACACGCTCGGCCATGCCGCCGGCGACCGGGTGCTCCGCGAGCTCGGCGCGCGGGTGCGCAAGGCCGTGCGCGAGAGCGACATCGTCGGGCGCCTGGGCGGCGACGAGTTCGTCGTGCTGGTCGAGTCGACCTCCGGCACGGAGGCGCTGACCGAGGTGGCGCAGAAGATCGTGCGCGCGGCCTCGCAGCCCTTCTCCCTCGACGGGCGCGAGCTGCCGCTCTCAGTGAGCGTCGGCGTGGCCATCGCGCCGGCCGACGGCCGCGACGAGCAGGAGCTCATGCGTAACGCCGACATCGCGATGTACCGCGCCAAGGCCCAGGGGCGCAACCGCTTCGCCTTTTATGCCCCGCAGATGGGCGAGCATGCCGACGAGCGCCTCGCGCTCGAGGCCGAGCTCGCGCGCGCGGCCGAGCGCGGCGAGCTGCGGCTCTTCCTGCAGCCGAAGGTGCGCATCGCCGACGGCACCATCTCCGGCGCGGAGGCGCTGCTGCGCTGGCAGCATCCCCGCCTGGGGCTCCTCGAGCCCGACCGCTTCATCGCCATCGCCGAGGAAGCCGGCTCCATCGTCTCGCTCGGGCGCTGGGTGCTCGCCGAGGCGTGCCGCGCCGCGGCCGGCTGGGCGCGCCTGCCCGGCGAGCGGCTGCGCGTCGCGGTGAACCTCTCGGCGCGCCAGTTCTCCGATCCGAATCTGCTGGAGGACATCGACCGGGCGCTCGCCGAAGCGGGGCTTCCCGGGGAGCTGCTCGAGCTCGAGATCACCGAGAGCGTCGTGATGCCCGAGCCCGAGCGCTCGGCCGAGGTGATGCACGCGCTGCGAAGCCGCGGCATCCGCCTCTCGATGGACGATTTCGGCACGGGCTACTCCTCGCTCGGATACCTGAAGCGCTTCCCGCTCGACACGGTCAAGATGGACCGCAGCTTCGTGAGCGACCTGCCCGACGGCGGCGACGACGCGGCCATCGCCCGCGCCGTGCTCGGCATGGCGCACGGCCTGCACATCCAGGTGGTCGCCGAAGGCGTCGAGCGCGCCGAGCAGCTCGAGTTCCTTCGCCGCGAGGGCTGCCACGAGTACCAGGGCTACTACTGCAGCCGGCCGATCCCTGCGGACCAGTTCACGGACCTCCTGCAGTCACACGCGCGAAATCCCGGCCGCGGGTAGAATCGGGCCGTCATGCGACGGGTCACGCTTTCGCAGTTCCTCGTCTCCCGACAGCGGGACAAGGGCCTCATCAACGCCGACCTTCGCCTTCTCCTCGAGACCATCGCGCGCGCCTGCAAGGCCATCAGCACGCGGGTGAACAAGGGCGCGCTCGCCGACGGCCTGGGCTCCGCCGCGACGAAAAACGTGCACGGCGAGGCGCAGAAGACGCTCGACGTGCTCTCGAACGAGATCCTCCTCGAGGCGAACGAATGGGGCGGCAACCTCGCCGCGCTCGCCTCCGAGGAGATGGAAGACCCGCGTCCGATCCCCACGCACTATCCGCGTGGGGAATACCTGCTCCTTTTCGATCCGCTCGACGGCTCGTCGAACATCGACGTCAACGTCTCGGTCGGCACCATCTTCTCGGTGCTGCGCTGTCCCAAGAACGGCGACGGAACCTATTGCGAGCCGACCGAGAAGGCGTTCCTGCAGCCCGGGCGCACGCAGGTGGCCGCGGGATTCGCCGTGTACGGGCCCACCACGCTGTTCGTCCTCACCGTGGGCGACGGCGTGCACGGCTTCACCCTCGATCGCGAGACGTACACCTTCGTCGAGACGCACCCGGACATCCGCATCCCGCCCGACACGCAGGAGTTCGCGATCAACATGTCCAACCAGCGGCGCTGGGAGCCGCCGGTGAAGCGCTACATCGA